>JAJFIW010000024.1 GCA_021774615.1 Alphaproteobacteria bacterium
TGCCACAGGTCGCCCCGTTTTTTGTTCTATCCAAACCAGTGCATCATCAAGTAAAGCAAGATTGCCACGAAAACGATTAATAATCATCGCTTTGACACGTTTATTCTCTGATTCGGAAAGAATATCAAGCGAGCCAATGAGCGCTGCAAACACACCACCACAATCAATATCACCGACCAACCACACAGGCACATCAGCAGCTTCGGCAAAACCCATATTGGCAATATCACCTTCGCGTAAATTGGGCTCGGCAGGGCTACCCGCCCCTTCAATCAACACCACATCATACTCTGCTTGCAACAGAGCAAACGATTCCAACACCATATCCAACCAGCCAATCCTATCTTCACGAAAACGCCGTGCATGCAGCTGGCCAACGACTTTGCCACGCACAATCAATTGCGCTTTTTCATCGGCTTCGGGTTTAATCAATACAGGATTCATATGTACAGATGCTTCAATGCCACATGCCAAAGCTTGTAATGCTTGCGCCCTGCCAATCTCACCACCATCGATCGTCACTGCTGCGTTATTGCTCATGTTTTGTGGTTTGAACGGTGCGACTTTCACACCATTGCGCGCCAACAATCGGCAAAGACCCGCCACCAGCACCGATTTACCAACTCCAGAAGCTGTGCCTTGAATCATCAAGGCTTTCATTGCAGCTTAAACACTACGGGCAGACGATACGAACCATTGCTCAACGGCAAATCTGAAATGGATGCCAAAGCTTGGTAGGCAGCTTGATCCAGCACATCAAAACCCGTAGAGGCAAAGATACTGATTTCACCCACCTTCTCATTGGTAATATCAAACCTTAGTTCAGCTGCACCTTGCCAACCTCTACGCCTTGCTAGGCGCGGATAATCTACCTGAGCAAGCACTGTACTTTGTATATTTAAAGGTACAAAAGTAACTTGTGGTGATAGTTTAACCGTTGATGGCACATGTTTTAGTGGTGGTTTCTCAACTTGTGCTTGTGTTAAAGTTTCAAGCTTTGGCATTTCAGATTGTATAGGTATATTAATCATAGAAGACTTGATCGTATCTTCTGCTTTCATGGTTATTTTGTTGTCTGCAACTGTTTTGATTGCATGTGTTTGTTTAAATTTTTTACTATCTAGCTTGGAATCAAGCTGTGTTTTTGTAGTGGATTCAATGTTTTGTGGTGTAGCTTGCCTAGATAACAGTTCGATTTGGAAAGGTACTTTAGGTAATGTAGTAACACTTGTATCCGTTAGGCTCAAAAAAAGAAGCGCATGCACACCTAAGGCTGCAAAAGATGCCAGCCCTAGACGCACAACACTTTGATTCATTTTAGAAGGTCGCGGTAACACCAGTATAGGTAGAGCGCCCTGCTACACCATAACCAGCGACTTCTTCGTAAGATTTATCAAAAAGATTCTCAACACGGAATTTAAGTTTCCAAGTTTCTGCAAAAGCATAACTCAAACGAACATTGGTTTTTTTATAAGCTTGCATCAGCTTGGTATTATCAGGATCACTATAACGCTTACCTACCCAAGCCATGTCTGCTTCAATATGCAAATCAGACACATCTGTACCCAATGTAAGCGTACCATTTTGCTGGGCTCGGCGCGCAAGCCACAAGCCTGTTGCTGTGTCTGTTGCGTTAAGTTTAGTCCAGTTGGCGCGAACAAAACCCGCCTCACCACTCATATCTGCTATCAGCTCAACACCTTTGCTTCTCGCCTGATTCACATTTTTTGGCGAATACGAAAACGAACCAGGAGCAATAGGTTTCCACACAATCAAATCTGTATATTTTTGACTGAACCAAACAATAGAAAACTTTGATTTTAAAGTATCCATTTGAGTCAAATAAGTTGCACCAATATCCCAACCTTTGCTTGATTCGGACTTTAGGTTGCTATTGCCACCAAATGGGCTAAATAAATCATTGATACTTGGTGCTTTAAACCCTGTGCCATAGTTGCCTGAAAGGTTAAAGTTTTGCGACGCATGCCATATAGTTCCTAGCTTATAAGTCGTTTTGTTATCAGATGTCGAATTGTTATCTTTGCGCGCAGATACATTCCAACCCATGTTTTTATTTTCAGCCGCTATTGAAACATACAAGGCTTTTTGAGTAATCGCTTTATCAAGTTTTGCGCTTTTACTAACCCCTGCATCTTTATGATAATCATAACCCAAAATAACTGTTGCATCGTTAAGCTCATAATTATTCTGCCATGAAAATTGATTTATAGTTGTTTTATAATCTGAATTATTCCATGTCACCAAAGGGTCCGTAGTAATTGCATCATCCGTAGAACGGGAATATTGGAGCGAAGACTCAAAGCGATCTGAAACATGATCGGTTACTTTAATACTACTGACAGTTTGTTTATAATTTTGGTTATAGTTCAAAGCATCCACAGGGCCAAAGCCATCCAATGCTAAGGTTGCATCCACGGTCCTTACATTAATATCTGCTTGCATTTTACCGCTCACAAAAGACAACGCCGTCGATAATGTTGTGCGTTTCGCAGGATCTGCCTCTGTGCCGCTTGATGCCGCTGAGAAACCTTTGGTATCAAAGGTTTCAGCATCAAAAGCATAGGTAAAACCATTCTCAGAACCGCCTCGAACACCTAGACCATACAATTTCGTGCCATACGTACCTGATTCGGCAACCACTTGTGTTTGCAAGCCTTTTTGACCTTTGCGTGTAAAAATTTGAATCACACCACCCATGGCATCAGCACCGTATAGGGATGATTGTGGACCACGTACAATTTCAATGCGTTCAATCGCGGATGTAGAAAGATTGCCCCAATTAAATGAACCCAATGTAGCTGAACCAACTCTTACGCCATCAATCAAGACTAAAGTGTGCCCACTATTACCACCACGAATAAAAACAGACGTTGCTTTGCCTTCGCCACCACTGGAGGAAACATTCAACCCAACTTGTGTGCGAAGAATTTCAGCCACATTTGATGCTTGTGATGCTGCAATTTCTTCTTGTGTAATCACGGTAACATCCGCACTGACATTGGCTGGGTTTTCTGCCATGCGACTGGCTGTAACCACAATGCGTTGCATAGCATTCACTTGTGCTGCCTGAACAATACTTACTGCTGGCATACTTATTGCACTGATAAGTGCGACAAATAAAACTTTATTTTTAAATGTTAATTTCAACTCTTTTCTCCATGTTGCGCCCGCCGCGCATAGCTTTTTAGCGGTGAAGAAAAGGTGAGGTGATGGTGATAGAAACCATTGCCTAGATATGAGGTAAACATCGGCAAACGGACAACTCTCGACCAGTCTCCCACCGAGACTTCATCCGATTTAAAATCCGTAGATTTCGTGTTTTGGGCCGGTCTCCTGGCTTGCCTTCATCCTCAACTGTTTGCCTTCCCAATGCACTTAAGCATCAGTGGCGTTTCAAACAGTGTTGTCTGGCTTACAGTAGCGGGGGCTGCGTCGGACTAAGAGCTATGCTCGGCACCGACTTCCCGTTTCACTTTATGAGATGGACGTCATCTTCAAAGCACCTAAAACGAGGGCGATTGTATCGTGGTGATGTAACATGTCTACGCCTATCTCATCTCTGCGCTAAGTGCACATGGCTGTATAAGTGTATTAAGGATTGTGAAGGGCAATCTGATGTGAAACCACATGCAATAACGCTGGATTCACATGCATAGGTGAAAGTAATGTTATATCCACACCATGGTTTTTATTGATTTCATCAATCAGCTGCTGTGTTTTTTCTTGCCAAGCACCACCAAAAATAAAATGCGGTAAAATCATGATGTTTGAAGCACCTGCATTGACCATATCCGTTAAGTTTTGCTGCAAGCTTGGTTGGCCTTGTGCCAGCGCAATGC
>JAJFIW010000025.1 GCA_021774615.1 Alphaproteobacteria bacterium
TAGTTATGGGGAGATATGAAATTGAAAAATCCAATTAAAAAGCTGTGGCGTAGTTCATTACTTATAGGTGGGCTAGCGGTAAGTGTAGTTGCTCTGACGTGGAGTAGCCCCATAATGGCACAAAGTGGAGTGCTGATAACAAGTGGTATGGGTAGTGGTGCATCAAGCACAGCACGTCTTGCCGCAATTATGCAGCAGCAAGTAGACAAAGTTAATGCAGTAGAGGCTTGCGGTAATAACGGTAAGATCTACGGTAAAAGCTTTCCATTAACCGATGTAAACGACTGTGTAGCTACCTTTAGCACTAGCAGTGATGCTAGCGAAAGCATAGTACAGATTTTAGACTTCGTTACAGCAAGGCATAAGTTTTCACCATTATCTAGAGAATTCACAGTAAGTGGAGATATTATAGCCAATGGCGGTATTACAGCCAGTGGAGATGTTGCAGTTAGCGGAGCACTTACAGCAAATACCCCTACATCAGGTAACGAAGTAACCACTAAAGATTATGTAGACACAGCCATTGCTGCGGTTGCTGCCGCTGGTGGTAGTGCTAGAGAGTGTTATGATATATCTCAAAACTATCAGTGTGGGTCTGGTTTTCAAGAAATGCCAGGGCGGACATCAGCTGGTGGTAGTACAAGCCTTGTTTATAAGGTGTGCTGTTCTATAGATAGTAACGCATCTGTGCCTGATGGCTATTTTGTAGGTAGTTTAAACACCTTTAGAGGTGACCTTTTAGGCGGTCTTACTGGAGCAAATGCGAAATGTTTAACTGAACTAAATAGTTATGATTGGCGCGGTAAGAGTGAAGCTGTTGCAGCTGGCATATTAACTGCGGCAAATGTAAAAGCATTTTTATGCAGTTATTCAAGCTGTCAGAACTTAAAACCTGGCAAAAATTATGCTTTTGCAACAGTAAATGATACTCTTACTGGTGGTGGTACATTCCAAACACCTTCAGGAGGTATTCCATTGCCTCCACTTGGTAGTTGGCAAGGTGATACTACTAGATTTCAGCAATCAACATTTAGTGGTAGTAACTATTGGACTGGTAGAAATACCTCAGGTGTTCATCTTGGTGCTACTAGTGTAAACTGTAATGGCTGGGTAACAAATATGACAGGTTACGTAGGTAACCCTAGCGCTAGTGGTACTAATGTTTGGCAGAAGGGTTCACCAGTTACGTCATGCAGTTCTGCGGAGAAATTGATTTGCATGGTGCATCCTAACTAGAAGTTATATATATAAATAACCAAAAGCCATTCTCAACCTGAGGGTGGCTTTTAGTTTTTACGTACTCCAAAAATAGTTGTACCGACCCGGATGTCAGTTGCTCCACAGGAAACTGCTTGTTGCCAGTCAGCACTCATCCCCATGCTAAGGCGAGGGAGTTGGTGTTGTTCTGCAAGTTTCTTTAGCTCTTTAAAATATGGGGTTGGGTCTTGCTTTGCTGGGGGGATTGCCATAAGCCCTATTAATGATAGATTATTGCATTTTCTAGCTATTTCGATTAGCTCTGGCAGTTCTTCAGGTAATACTCCGCCTTTTTGTGGTTCTCGGCCTATATTAACTTGTAGGTAAATGTCTGGTGTTTTGTTTGCTTTTTGTGCTGCGATATCTAGTTTTAGGGTAAGTTTAGTGCTATCGATGGTGTGGAACACATCAAATAAACCAACAGCTTGGTTAACTTTATTGCTTTGAAAATGGCCGATTAGATGCCATGTAATGGCTCTATTAGTATTTGGTATTTTTTGTGCAGCCTCTTTAATATAGTTTTCGCCAAAGTTTTCTATTCCGGCTTTGTAAGCTTCCTCTATTTCTAGAGTAGAGCGGGTTTTGCTAGCAGCAATAAGGCGTATATTGTGCGGAATGTCTTTTATTAACTCTGAGACATTTCCTATAATTGAATGTGTGTCTTTTGTGTGCATTAATAATACCATGTAATTGTTTTAATTAGGTGTGTTTGTATATATAACAAATAGATATACCATGTATAGGTTGTATCTATAATAACACAGCTGTTGGGCCAACAAACCAGTAGATATTGGATGGTTATTGTTTTATCGACCTGAGCATTTTAATATATCTATATTAGATTAGATTGACCTTTATTGAAAATAATTCTGGTAAAAAGGATGCGACCCTTTTCTTCTAATAACCCTTTTTGGGGTAGATACATAATAAAAGCCATTTACAACCTGCAATTGGGTGTAAATGGCTTTCATGCTTATAAAAAAGAGTTTTACTAGGCTTTGTATATGGTTAAGCAATAATTTAAGCTTTAGATGCAGTTTGTTGTGTAAGTTTATAAAACATCATACTTTTATACTAAGTATAGGTAAACACACCAATAAAAAAATGTGACAGAAAACACACACCCCCCTAACATCAAGTGCTTGTTATTTGTTGCAAAGTATTGACCTTAACCAAGGCTAAGCATAATGTTTACAACATGAACGGTCCTTGTGTTGTTTCTTTTTGAGGAATAATGCTAGGCAATAGACTTAAAAAATAATAAATCCTTGGAGATTATTGACATGAAAAAATCAATTCTGCTTGCGACTACTGCTATTATCGCCGCTGGCGCTGTAGCTGTTGACGCACAAGCTGTTGATGTTGAACTTTACGGCCAAGTTAACAAAGGTGTTATGGGCTACAACGTTGACGGAGACTCAGAAATCGGTATCGTAGATAACGATGTATCATCAACTCGCTTTGGTTTACGCGGCGAACAACAATTGGATCACGGTTTAACCGCTTCAATGTTGATCGAAGCTGAGCTACAAGGCAATGCTTCAAACGCTTTGACTCAAGGCGCTGGTAACGGTGCTCCTGCTCCTGCAGCTGCAGCTGGTTTCCTTGAGCGTCACACACGTGTTGGCTTAGCTGGTAACTGGGGTGCTCTATTCATCGGTCACACAAGTTCAGCTACAGACGGTATTACTGAAATTGACCTTGGTCCAGTTGCTGACATCTTAAACTCAGCTACAGACCGTATCGGTGGTGCTTTGGTTGTTGATGGAACTATCGGTGGTAAAACACTTGGTGCTCTAACAGATAATATTGACGGTGTTGGTTTCAGCAACGGTGGTACTGTAGACGCTAACGTAACTGACCGTGTAGACGCTGTTCGTTTTGACACAGCAATCTATGAAGGTGTTCAAGGCCGTGTTGCTTATGCACAGGGTGGTCACACTGACTTCTCACTACTTTACAACAAAAAGTATGCTGAGTTTGAAGTAGCTGCTGGTCTTGGTTATGTTAACTATGCTAACAACACTTTGCCTGCTGGTTCAATCCGTGCAGACGAAGCATTTTCAGGTTCTTTATCTGTTAAGCATGACAGCGGCGTTAGCCTAACTGGTGCTTACGGTGAGCGTAACTTTGAAAACAAAGCAGCAGGTCAAGATGACCCAAGCTTCTACTACGTTAAAGCTGGTTACCAGTGGAACGACACAGGATTTGCTGTTGATTACGCTAATCACGAAGATTCTGACACAACAACTGCAACAACTGAAGAAGTTAAAGCTTTCGGTCTAGGTATTCAACAAGACCTAGGTCACGGCGTTTCAGTTGCTGGTTACTACCGCAACATCAGCGTAGCTGATCGTGCGCTTACTACAGAAGACGACGTAGACTTGTACGGTGTTAACCTACGAGTTAAATTCTAAGTTTTAAATAACTAGAATATATCTAAAGAAAGAGGTGGCGAAAGCCGCCTCTTTTTTGTTTATTATAAAGCGCTTAACAAAACAGTTATTCCACGCTAATATACCCCTCGCTTTTAAAATTTAGTATAAAAAGGAATGCCCTATGCACCAGTTGACTAAAAACTATATTTTTGCCCCAGTAACCGCCATTTTTGTGGCACTTACCTTGGTGGCTTGTGGTGGTGATGTTAAAGCACCCGAAACCAACCCTATGCCCCACGATACCTTAAAAGGCCCAGGTATGTTCTCTGGTGAAGGTGGAGATATTCTGTCTGTATTTCGTAGTAAAGATGAAAATGGCAGCAGTGTTAGCCTTGGTGTAAATGGCTATTTATGGCGCGCAACACTAGATACAGTTTCTTTTATGCCGATTACCCAAGCTGACAGCGCAGGTGGAGTAATTGTTACTGATTGGCATACTAACCCCGAAAATATGACAGAGCGTTATCGGATGAATGTTTTTATCCGTGGCCGTGTTTTGCGTGCAGATGCTCTTGAAGTCAAGGTGTTTAAACAAAAGAAAGTTAAATCTGAGTGGCAAGACATAGGTGTTGATGAAGCAACCGAAACTAGCCTTGAAGATACAATCCTTACTAAAGCTCGCGCACTGCGTGTTGCTGACAAAGTAGCTAAATAGGGCAAATATTTATGAGCGAACGTTATAACCCCCTAGCTTTAGAGCCAATTTGGCAGAAATCATGGGCAGATAAAGGTGTTTTCGCTGCTTCTAATAGTAGCGATAAACCAAAATATTATGCTCTAGAGATGTTCCCTTACCCGTCGGGGAATATTCATGTTGGGCATGCTCGTAACTATGTTGTTGGCGATGTTTTGGCTAGGTTTAAACGTTCACAAGGGTTTAATGTTTTGCACCCATTAGGGTGGGATGCTTTTGGTATGCCAGCGGAAAACGCAGCGATTAAACACAAAGTACACCCTAAAGAGTGGACCAAGCAAAATATCGAGCAGATGAAGTCTGACTTGAAACTATTTGGTCTTAGTATCGACTGGAGCCGCGAGTTTGCAACTTGTGAACCGTCATACTATAAACACCAGCAGTCCTTTTTTATTGATATGTTTAAAGCAGGGCTGGTTTATTCAAAAGAGGCACATGTTAACTGGGACCCTGTAGATCAAACAGTTTTAGCTAACGAACAAGTGGTAGATGGCAAAGGTTGGCGCTCGGGTGCTGCGGTTGAGCGGCGCACCATGAAACAATGGTTTTTCAATATTACCCGTTATGCTGACGATCTGCTTAATGACCTTGATAAACTAACTGATTGGCCAGAACGAGTCCGCACTATGCAAGCCAACTGGATTGGCCGCTCAGAAGGGCTTAAGTTTACCTTTAAGGTTAATAATTGGGCTGATGGATTAACTGTATACACAACTAGACCTGACACCATCATGGGGGTTACATTCTGTTCAGTCGCGCCTGAACACCCACTAGCTGCCGAGACTGCGAAAAACGACCCTCAGGCACTATCTTTCATAAAAGAGTGTCAAGGGTTAGGAACATCAGAAGAAGCTATCGAAAAGGCTGATAAAAAAGGCTACAAAACACCTTTTACCGCTACTCACCCCATTACTGGCATTGAAATACCAATTTACATTGGCAACTTTGTGCTGATGGGTTATGGCACAGGCGCTGTTATGGCTGTACCTGCCCATGACGAGCGTGACTATGCCTTCGCTAAAAAGTACGACCTGCCAATTAATGTGGTTATTAAAGGCGATAATATGCCCGATGATAATGCATATATAGGTGCTGGTGTGCTGGTAGACTCGGGCGAGTTTACAGGGTTAGATAGTAAAACTGCAAAAACTAAGGTTATAGAGTGGTTCGAAGCCAATAAAACTGGCGAGAAAACCGTTAACTACCGCTTGCGTGACTGGGGGATTTCCCGGCAACGTTATTGGGGTACTCCAATTCCATTTATTAATTGCACTTCTTGCGGCACTGTTCCTGTCCCGAAAGAAGAGTTACCTGTAGAATTACCAATTGATGTAGAAATAATAGCTGGTGGTGGTAACCCACTAGATCTGCACCCAACTTGGAAAAATGTCGATTGCCCTGTTTGCGGTAAAGCTGCACTGCGTGAAACAGACACTATGGACACCTTTGTAGATTCCTCTTGGTATTTTGCCCGCTACACCTGTGTAGACAGCGAAAAACCTCTAGATAAGGCAGCTGTAGACCATTGGCTGCCAGTAGACCAATACATCGGCGGAATTGAGCATGCAGTATTGCACCTTTTATACGCCCGATTTATTACTAAAGCCCTAAAAGAAATTGGGTATGTAAGCGTTTACGAACCTTTTAAAGCGTTGCTCACACAGGGAATGGTGCTTAGCCCTTGTTATAGGACTACAGGTGGCGAATATATAAACCCGCTTGATGTTATCCATGGTGATGATGGCAAATCACGCTATAAAGTTACAAATGAAGAGCTAGAAGTTCTCGCTAACGAGAAAATGTCTAAATCCAAAAATAATGGCGTTCCACCCCGACCTTTGGTAGAACGTTATGGCTGCGATACTCTTAGATTGTATACAATGTTCTGTGCCCCGATTGAACGTACCCTCGAGTGGTCGGAAGCTGGCGTAGATGGAGCATGGCGTTATTTAGGTCGAGTTTGGTCACTAGTCCACGAGGCTGGCTTTACAGTTAATGCTGAAGATATTATCCCAATGGCAGGCCTTAGCGATAAAAAGCACAAAGAGCTGAAACGTAAAATCCATAAAACAGCACGTAAAGTAAGCTCTGATATAGAGAAATTCCAATTCAATACTATGGTTGCAGCTTGTATGGAGCTTGCCAACGCTTTGGGTGAGCATAAAGACAGCACCGACCAAACAACCCAAACTCTATATAGAGAAGGGGTGGTAATGCTGTTGCAACTACTAAACCCAGTAGCACCACACATTACCGAGCAACTATGGCAAGATATTGGCCAAAAAACATGGCTTGTAGAAACCCTGTGGCCAGAGTTTGATATGGCAGCTACCGAAGATGACGAAATAACAATGGTAGTGCAGATTAATGGTAAACTGCGTGAAAAGCTTATCGTTAGTGCTGGTCTAAGCAAGGAAGACGCCGAACAGCAAGCGCTCCAAGCAATTGAACCACATTTAACTGGTATGACTGTGCGTAAATGTATAGTTATCCCAGATAGACTTGTAAACATTGTGGCTAATTAAAGGAATTACTTAATGAAACAAAATTGGTTATTTGTAATATTATTATTACCAGCTGTATTATTAGCAGGTTGTGCTGGCTATCGCTCGGTTAACCAAACCACTGGCGATGTTGATATCAGCATGCTGCGGGTTGATAAGGTAGAGGTAGTAAATGTTCAAAGACAAGCAGGAGAGCGGCGTGTTGCCCAAAACATGCAGCAAGAATTGTCTCGTCGTTTTACGGGCGGGATTAATGCCCCATTAGGTGTTGTGGTGCATTTAACCGAGTATGAACGTGCCATCTCAGCACGTCGAGATGCCACTATTCGTAGATTTATGCTAACTTTAGATGCTAATGTTGATGTTAGCGATGTTAATGGTAATGTTTTAGCTGTTATTAACACAAGAACAGAGTCTACTTATGATGTTGAAGACAGCCCGTTTGCCTCAACTGCTAATAAAAAGCAAGCAGAACGTACAGCTTCTGAAGTGATGATACGAGACATTCACCGCCAACTGAACTTATTTTTACACGACTACATGAAAAAGAATAAATAATAGGTCAAATAAAGTGAAATGGTACCCAAACCAGCTTGAGAACAGTATTAAAAATGGCGCCGATAAACTGCCATCGCTGATACTTGTCTATGGTGATGACGGTGGGTTAGTGCGCCGCTTGGCTAAAAGTGTTGCTGACATTGTATGCCCTGATGATGACCCTTTCATGCTCGATAAACTAACTGCTGACGATATTAAAAATAGCCCTGATGCTTTACTGTCTAGCGCGCAAACTATCGGTTTTGGTGGTGGGCGCAAGCTTATAACTGTAGATGCTGGGCATATGGATGCAGCCACTGCTACTACAATTAGAGATGCTATAAAATCACTTTTAGAGGATCTGCCACAAGACGTAGTGGTGGTAATAAGTGCCGCAGGCCTAGACGCTAAAAGCGCTATGGCTAAAGCGGTCGAGAAGCATAGTAATGCAGCCGCAGTTCGTTGCTTTCTTGATAGTGTTAAAGACCTAAACACCGTAATAAACGAGAAACTAGCCCAAAGTGGCCAAGTAATAGCGGCAGATGCTAGGCAGTTCCTTGTTGATAGCCTTGGTAATGACCGTGGTATCACCGAAAGCGAGATAGATAAGTTGCTTTTGTATACAGCTGGGAATAGGGAAATAACCTTAGAAGACTGCCTTACGACTATTGCAGCAGCTCCCTCTGTAACAGTTTTTAAGCTGTGCGATGCAATTGGTCTGCGTGACCGCCAAAGTGCCGACACATACCTTAATATGCTCCGTTACGAAGGGGTGGACACAAACATGATGCTAGCCATGGTAGCTCGCCATTTACGACGGTTGCTTACTTGCCAAAACTTATGCGCCGAGGGGTTTAGCCCGCAGGAGGCAATGGGGCGTCTAAAACCACCAGTTTTTATGGGCAAGGACGACTTTACAAAGCAACTTAAAACCTACCCAGCACCACGCCTACAACAAGGTATCGAGCGCCTCTACCAAATCCAAAGCGACAGCCGCAAAGGCCTACACTCGGCTGATGATGTGATTAGCCGTGGTTTATTAGCGCTGTCTGCATAGTTTATTTGACTATTTATTAAAGAAAATATATATGGTATACAAGTGAATTGTAGGTTTTGTATTATCTATTTTTATTTTCCCTTTTCTCGCTTAGGATTTCATTATGAAATATAAAAAACACTTATCATTGTTAACTATCCTCATCCTCGGCGCTGCCTTCTTAGGTTATTGCGCTTGGATATTTTTTGTTGGAGATGCTGAGAACTTAACTATTTTAGCACTAACAATATGTACGGCGATATTACTAATTTCTGGCTTAGGGATGAGCTCTAATTATAATAATACCCAAGGAAACATAGTTGGAATTGTTATGATTTCTTTTGGTTGTTCTTTGGTATCTGGAATGTTTCTTGGTAGCCATATGAGTGATCCTTTTGACAGCCATTACCTTTATGCAAGTATTATTGCAGGCATTTTAGCATTTCTATTATTAATAGCAGGCGTTAAGCACCTTAAATAAGTCTTTTTTACTACTGGAGGTTAATCATGAAGTTTATTTTAATCATGGCACCTAGTATTTCTTGGTTTTTAGTTCTTGCTTTTATAAATGCTGTTATCGCATTTATTTGTTGGAACTTAATGTACTTATCCCCACTATTTCTATTGTTGACTATAGCCATACTTCTTATCGCATTAAAGGTAAGTCCAATAAGAAAAGAAGAGAGTTATATTTACTCAATAGCTGTGTCAATGATATGCATAATAATCGCCACATTTCTTGCTTTTGAGGCGGGATACCCAGCATTTTATGATGACACAATAACACTACTATTTGCCTTCGGGTCGTTTGTAACTGCCAGTTATGCAGCTTATCTCCGCGCTATTGAAGATGCGTTATAAAGGAGCTTACATGAAATTTCTTACGTATTTAGTTACCATTTTACTTATAGATGGTGGAGTTATTCTTGTTAACTACCAGTTAATGGCAGTAATTCTCCCTGATATGGCATTACTTTGGATGTTATTATCCTTAGAGGCCCTGATACTAGTATCACTAGTAAACCCAAGTATTGTAGATATGAACAGAAAGGGCCACTTGTACTTAGTCGCTTTTTCTGTTGCTTGTGCAATAGCTGTAAGTTTGCTTGGCTTTTATCAGTCGTACCCAATGTTTGTTTTTGATGTATCAACAGCATTGTTTGCTTTTGGCGCTATAGTAGCTGCTGGTTTTGCAGCGTATATACGTAAAATCAAATAACCATTATAAGGATTAATTATGGAGAAATTGAAACTAGCTCTAAAGTTAATCATTTCCCAAGTTACTATTTGTGGAGTGGTATGGGTGATTTTTACATATGAATTGTTTAATATATCTTATCAAGATATCATGGTAGGCGTTGTTGGCTCAGCTCTTTTTGGGATTTCTTTCCTGCATCGAGTTAGTATAGGTGCAATTATATACTATGCACTAGGGCAGGCGGTAATGTTGTCTTTTATGATCAGTATTATAGAAAACAACACTTTTTTCCCAAGTGATACATTATCATTGCTGATTTTCCTCACGGTTATTTTATATTATAACTATGCAGCCGAAGACCAGCTTGAGTTTGCCTCAGAATTACGGAAAGCAGAGTCTCCAACTTCTGCAGATTAACGATTAGAACCCCTCTAAACATGTTTGTTTTAGAGGGGTTTTACCGTATAAAGGGGAGTAATTATAAAATAAGGATATGTTTATGTCTGCAAAACCTATGGGCAAACTTGTTATTGCTAGCCAGAATCAAGGCAAAATAGCAGAGCTAAAAAGGCTATTAGCGCCACTTGGGGTGGAGCTAGTGTCTGCTTTGGATTTAAACCTGCCTGATGTAGAGGAAGACCAAGATACTTTTAAGGGTAATGCCACTAAAAAAGCATTAGCAGTAGCAAAAGCAACAGGTTTAATGGCACTGAGTGATGATAGCGGGCTGTGTGTAGACGCTTTAGACGGTGCCCCAGGTGTTTTTACAGCCCGTTATGGCACCTACGAGCGATTACTAAAGGAAATAGCCCATATCCCGAATGACAAACGAGGGGCAGAGTTTGTATGTGCTCTTGCCTTGGCTGACCCACTAACCGAGGAAATTAAGGTTTTTAAAGGGGTTGTTAAGGGAAATATTACTTTAGAGCCAAAAGGCGAGGGTGGTTTTGGTTATGATCCAGTATTTACCCCTGAAGGTTACAGTAAAACATTTGCCGAAATGGAAAGTGAGCAAAAGAGCGTTTTGTCTCATCGAGGTAAAGCATTGGCGCTTCTTGTTAAGCATTTAAGTAATTCATAGTATAATCACACCAATAGATATATTGTATACAATATCCTTGTAGGAAGCTGGAGAGGTATCAATTTTGACTAATATTATCCGACAAAACCAAACACCTCCTCCAGTTCTGGAAGACAGCTTAGCTTTGTATGTGCATTGGCCATGGTGCAAGAAGAAATGCCCTTATTGTGACTTCAATTCTCATACCTCTAACCTAATACCAGAGGCGGAATACCTAAAGGCCTTGCTAACCCACCTTGAGCTAGTTAGAAGTAAGGTTGGTAAGCGCAGACTTACTTCAATATTTTTTGGGGGCGGTACACCCTCATTAATGGCAGCAGATACAGTAAAAAGTGTTGTAGAAACAGCAGATAACTTATTCAGCTTTGCTGATAACATAGAGATAACATTAGAAGCCAACCCAACCTCGTCAGAAGCCCAAAAATTTAGAGATTTTGCTAACGCAGGGGTTAACCGCCTTTCGGTGGGGATGCAAAGCCTGCAACAAAATGACTTGTCCTTCCTAGGGCGAGAGCATAACGTAGCAGAAGCAATGCAGGCGGTTACAGATGGGCTACATGCTGTGGGTAATGTTAACCTAGACCTTATCTTTGGTCTGCCCAAGCAAGACTTAGAGTTGTGGGAGAAGGATTTAACGCAAATTCTTAACCTAGGTACCCAACACATCAGTTGTTACCAGCTTACTATCGAGAAAAACACCGCTTTTTATGCGGATTGGCGCAAAGGTAAGCTAAAGCCAGCCTCTGACGATACCCAAGCCCATTTCTACGAACAAACAACCGCTATTCTTGATGGTTATGGCTATAAGCAATACGAAGTTTCTAACTATGCACAGGGCAATAAAGTTTGCCGTCATAACCAACATATTTGGCGTTATGGCGAATATATCGGGGTTGGTGCAGGCGCACATGGGCGCAGGCTTGACGAGCATGGGGTACTCAACGCAACTCGTAACTACCGCATGCCCGACACTTATATGGAGGAGGTCTATAAAGCTAGCCAAGCTCAATATGAAACCACCCCGCTTAATAAAACAGAAAAAGCTGTAGAGGCAACTTTACTAGGCCTACGTTTGGCAGAAGGCCTACCACTAGCTCGCATTGAGGCATTAACAGCTAATCCGTGGCAAGACACAATTGACCCTAAGGGTATTAAGTTAATGATAGATAATGGCTTTATTAAGCAAAGTATATCTGATGATGGCTTGCCAATTATCGCAGCGACCCCAGTTGGTATGCGCTTACTTAATAGTGTTATTGAGCATCTTTTGAAATAGATGTTATGTGTTAATAAGCGCTTACATATAAATATTATATGTAATATTTGTCATAATACTGGAATATTTTGTGTCAAGTTAGGTATAGCCATATAATAGCAAAAATGCCCTACTACATAGGGCATTTTTGTCGTTAATTATCAAAATTAATAACCATTAATAAAATAGCTGTTTGCGTTATGTAAAACTGATTTGTTTATGTATTCCAGGGCAAATTACCCTCTATTTCTGGGTTGTTTCTTTTCAGTGCAGCAAACAAAAAGTAAAAATCGCCCCAAGAGGAGCGATTATCGTTAAAGAGTGATTAATGTTTGTCTTTAAGTGAGTCATTACTATTGATGTACCCAAAAGCATACATAAAGGCTATTGAGACAGTTACTGAAATAGCAGTGGCCCACCAAGGAACGCCACCTAAAATTAGAAATATAGCTGATGTAAGGATGGAAATTGACCCAAAAAAGATAATAAAAACAATAGCCATAGTCTTTGTGAAAGTATTTGTAATTATTTCGCTCATAATTAATTTACTCCATAATGATTTGAAGAGTACTTCTTGGGATAGGTAATAGCTTTAGTTGATTAGCTCAACCGAAACAACACCACGAACTCGTAAGGCAATGTTATTTAATTCTTTTTGTTCGAGTGCAGTTAAGTCTTGAGAGTCAATAATTATTCTTCCATTAACTGTATGGAAATCAAAGCTATTTGCACTAATCCCTGCACGAGCAGCTCTTAGCATAACTAGAGTTGTTATAACATGATCAACTTTGGACTTTGCTTCCACAAAGACTCTGTCTAATACTTCGGGCTTTTTAGATATTGTAGCGGCGATATTTACAACATCCTCTTTCTCGGTAGCTGTATTTACGGTGCCTGATACAATTATTTTATTACCCCGTATAGAAATTTTAGCTACATAACCACTTGCTTGAAAAGCACTTTCTATCTTTGAAATAGAACTTGCCTGCATGTTCCATAGTGGGGTTAAGCTGCAACCAGTAATAGAGATAATAGTAATTAGAATAGAAATATTTATGAGTATCTTCATAATATTAGCCATCGTTAGATGGAACCTATAAAAGTGAATAAGAGGTCTGTAAGCGCCTCTAAAAACGGTAAATAATGTTAGGTTTATTAAGGCTAATATAGTGTTGCTGCTAATGGTGTGTCAAGGTTACTTAGTATAAGTATAGTATAAAAACAAAAACCGCCCCAAAAGAGGGACGGTTCTTGAACGCTAAAAGCTAAAAGCCTAATTAATGCGGCTTCGAACTTGTGCTGCTTGTGGACGCTCTTCTTGTGGAAGAACAGAAAGGAGGTCAACAACCTCTTTTCCTGCTCCTGCAAATTTCAGCAGGGTTTCCAGTAAAGACTTACGTTCATCTTCGTTATGGAGTAATCCGATAACAAAGATGTCACCTTTTATAACATAAATGTCATAATTAGAGCTGAAGAGACCTTTTTTGAACATCACCGCACTGCGGATAGCTGTCCAAGCTGCTCTATCTGTTGCTTTTTCCTGCGCTGTATAAGGCAGAAGTTTTAACTCGTTATCAACCTGAGTTACCCCTTCTACCGTAGCTGCTTGTTGACCAATCTGGTCAACAGCATCTTGGTTTTCAACCGTACCAATCAGAAGCACTTCGCCTCTGAAAACGCTGATGCGGATGTCCTGCTTGAGAGCAGGGTCAAGAAGTTGCTGCAATGCAGCTTTTGTTGTTGCATCAGCAGGGTCAGCCTTAACGGCATTCTCCTGCGTTAGCATGGCATAAGCTGCTGCTCCTCCTCCTAATGCGACTGCAGCGCAGCCTGTGAAAAGAGGAGAAAGAATAACCAAAAGCAGAATAATTCTAAGTGATTTCATAATAAATCCCACCTAGGTGGGCTCCATAAAAAAATAATAAAAGTTTCTCTAGGCACGAGTGCCTTTTGAAAAGGAAATGAATCTAAGTTTGTTACCGAATATACATAAGGTTTAATCTGAGCTATTTCAACCCTTAATAACGAATAAAACCGCCATTAAGGGCGGTCTTAACGTGAAGATGATAAAATTATCCATCAATCCAACGGTTGTGTCTGAATATTTTATCAGGCTTGTTAGGTTCTAGAGATAGCCTATTAAAGCTTATTGGTTCATGCTTGATAACTGTGCTTATGTTGTCTTTAGTACTAGAAGAAGGAGTTACCCACCAGATAAAATAAATAGCCGAGACTATTGGTGTGATAAATAATAACCACGATAGCCCACTCCAAAACCATCCATCAATAACGGCAATGATAGCTACTGCATAGACTGTAGCAGCTAATCCTAATATTAAAGTAGCGTTAAGCAATGTTTTTAGAAAAGGAATAATTTTGTGTTTTGTGCTTGGTTCCATAATTGGCTCCATAAAGAGAAAAGAAGATAAACAATAGTTATATTACTTTGTATGCATATATAAGGTATATCACATATAAATCAAGCTATTTAACTTCCTAGCGAGACTTATTTAGTAAGCCTCTTTGATGCCGTAGTCTTCGCTTGGAGCTCGCTTTTGCATTTTCTGGCGGATAGAAGCGCCCTCAGGGGCTACTTGTACATAGTTATGGACTTTAATCACGCCTTTAGAGGTACTTACTTTATGGAGCATGGTTTTTATCTCATCTTCGTTTAATGCTAGCCCTATAATATATACGTGGCCTTTAACGATGCTGATATCATAGTTGATTGTGTATACATTTTTAGTAAATATAAGGCGAGTGCGTAAATTAGTGCCGATGGTTTTGTCGTTGGTGTATTGCTTAAATGTGTAAGGTTTTAATTGTAGGTTGTTAAAAACTTTACCAACACCTTTAATGCTTTTTATGGCATGCCCTATTTGGATTATTTCTTCTCGATTGGTGACTACACCAGTTATAAGTACATTTTGCTCGACAACGCTGATGTTAATGTCTTTTAAGTATTCGTCATTTAAACGACCAATCCGCTCGTGGATTTTTACTTTAAGCGTGATATCTTCTGCTGATTGTTTAAGCCCACGCTCTTGGAACGAAAAATGACCTGTGGTTATACCAGCTCCAACAATTAACGGGGCACAGCCTGTAAGCAAGAAAACAGAAAGAATAATAGGGAAGACTTGTCGCATTACTAACCTCTAGATTTTAGTGTAGATTGA
This sequence comes from Alphaproteobacteria bacterium, assembly GCA_021774615.1. Lineage (GTDB taxonomy): Bacteria > Pseudomonadota > Alphaproteobacteria > UBA1280 > UBA6503 > UBA6503. The sequence goes on from JAJFIW010000025.1 coordinate 15,177, forward strand.
ATATTCTATTTATACGCTGGTTTGTAATATTTTTACATACCAAAAGGGTTTTGGATATGTTCCACAAATGGCCACTGTGGGAAAAACAGCACAACGTCAAGCTGGGTTTGCTTTATACCTTGGTATTTGCTTGATAGTTGCTGTGCTTGGCGTAGTAGACGTTGTTGTTGTTTGGGGTGGATAGCAAAATGAGTTCTGGCTTGGTTGCTGCGATATTTTACTTCTACCAAATGAAGACAAACTCCTTTAAGGGCGATAATGTCTACTTCTACACCGTTAACCCTCTTGTTTCGTGAGATAATTTTATATCCTTTTAAGCGTAAAAGCATTGTGGCAATGCTTTCAGAGAGAGTGCCTTTAAGGTGTTGGTAATTTTTGTTAAAAATTTTCTTTAATAACGTCATAAATACCGCTACCTTTAATTTATGATAAATTCTGCTAGATTATTACACCAAATATACTGTTTGTATCGCTCAATCGTGGTGCGCGCTTGTTTAGTTCTGTCATTTATGGCTTTTGTGTCTATGCCATTGGCTGCCTATGGGCAATCGGCTGGCGAGTATGATGGGGTTAATTACCTTCCTACCCGTGCGTTTGTGCCTATGGTTGAGGATTTACCACAATTAGCACAACAAGCCTACGATATGGGTGTATACAAAGATAGTTTACGTTTTTATAAACGGCTTGCTACTTTTGATGAAACAACCAGCCAATTGGGGATAGCTAAAAACTATGAGCGGATAGGTTATTATAATAAGGCATTAAAAGAATTAGGTAACCTCCACCTTAAAGACACAGCCATACGCGAGCAGGCAAGTATACTTCGGGGGCATTTACTTCTAACTCTAGCCGAAGTTTACCAACAACAAAAAGAAGTAAAGAAAGCAGAAGACTTACTCCGTACTTTCTTTACTGAACATAATGACCAACGAACCCACCCTCGTTATACATACTTAATGCGCCAGCAAGCTCAGCTTAGTGGTGCTTCTGCTGTGCCTTCTGAAATGCCAACCCAACCTTTACGGATAGGGTTATTATTACCGATGAGTGGTAATATGGAGCACCTTGGCAAAAGCATGCAGCAGGCTGCACTATTGGCATTATACGAGCAATCCTCCGACTATATAGAGATTTACCCAGAAGACACAAAAGGTACCCCAGAGGGGGCATTAGCAGCTTTTGAAAGAGCGCTGGATAGCGGAGTTGATATTGTCCTTGGGCCATTATTAGCAAACAACGTACGTGCGATTGCATCTTTTGCTGATGCTGCAAGGCGCCCAATACTTGCATATTCATCAGACAGGACTGTAGCTGAGGAGCGTGGTGTACGGCTTTTTAGTATTATCCCTACCGAGCAAGCAACTCTGATGGCTAAATATGCAGTAGAAAATGGCCTTCGGTCATTTGCAGCACTTCTGCCTGATAACCTATACGGTAGAGAAATGCTAGAAGCATTTGAGGCTGAGCTTACCCGACTTGGCATAACTATGGACAGACATGCTTTTTATAACCCTAAAAGCCCAGATTTAACAAAGCCTATTCGCTATTTAACTCGGATGCAAGAGTCAGAGAAAGCTCTTAAAGAGGAGCTACAAGAACTAGAGGAACAGCACGAAAAGCTTGCAGGCGCTATGGATGATGAAGACATTGCTCGACTAGCAGAGCTGCGAAAAGCCAAAGCAAAGCCAGACATTCGTTATCAGGCTTTATTTGTGCCAGCTTCGGCTACTTCAATGGCGCTTATTTCGTCACAACTAGCTTTTTTTGATAGTGACGGCACTCAGGTTCAATTGCTTGGTAGTAACCAGTGGGACAGCCCCAACCTATTAAGAAATGCTGAAAGGTATTTACAAAATGCTATTTACCCTGCATCGCCAAAAGCTGCAGACAGGGGGTTCACCAAGCGCTTTACAAATACAGTAAGGAAAGCTCCCCACCCGTTAGCGGCACTAACTTATGATAGTATTGTTTTATTGTCATTCCTGGCACAACAAGGGCTAAATAGTGGTCATGGTCTAGAGTTCTACCTTAAACAAACCATAGGCTTTAATGGTGTTACAGGGCCGTATCAGTTTACTGAACAAGACACATTGCGCCACGGCTATAGTATTATGCAGATTAAACAAAAACGTGGGGGCAAAATGTCGGTACGGGAGGTTAGTTCACCACCTTATTTACTACCATCAGTACAAACCCCAATTGCTAGTAACAATACTTCTCGCCGCAAAGAGTCTACAAACGAACGGCGTGGTTTCTTCGGTTCAATTTTTGGTAACTAGAAAAGCAAGAGCCCCCTAGAATATAATATTCTAGGGGGCTCTCTTTTAGTTCGTTAAAGAAGTTTTCATGTGTGCTGCCCGCCCTGATAAAGTCAGAGCTGTTCCCCCAAATGTAAGCCCGATTAGCTCTATTAAAAGAGCAGGTTCAGTAGGGCCGAACAAGAGAAAGGCTGTACCAACAACTGCGCAAAACCACGCAACCAACAAAAAATAGTAATACGTAGGGATGCGGGGGTCACTGTAAGTAGCAATAGCCATTATGAATAGCATTATAATAACTGGAGCTGAATCCACAGCTAATGTTAATGTATATGTAACTGCACCTACAACAATACTGCTGATTATAAATACAACAGACCACAGGGTTTGTTTCATTGTGTATCCTCCTTGTAGGATTCATATTCTTTACCTGTCATCCAGCAGAAGAATAGAATTGTTAGGGTAAAAGTTAATCTAAATACTAGAAGGTTTAATAATTCGGCTAGATGCGCCAATTAAAGCAAACATAAGCACTGCCAGCATTAGAAATAGACTAACTAAGTCAGTAGAAAACTTAGTTGCGTAAGAGTGGAACTGTAAGGTTACTATCAAGCTTGATAGAAAGATAGATGCTGACATATGGATGTAAGACACCCCTACGTTTGCACCCTCCTTATAAGGTGTTATTGGTATAACTATTGTTATTATTATACTAATAGCCGTTATTACTATTGGGATAATAGGTGATACAAAAACACCTAATCCCCACGATGCTAGGCTAACAGCAATACATCCAAATAATATAATAGCAAATGAGTTTGTAAATTTTTTGGTTTTCATGATGGATGTCTCCATAGAAAGGGAAATAGTAAGATTTAGTCAATTACACCTAAAGTGTATAAGGCAACTTGCTAACAATTACAAGCTTATCCAAGCAACAAGCCCCTAGATATCAATATATCTAGGGGCTTGTTCGTTAAAAGTGGAGAAGAGAGGCTATTCACTACTGTATTCAAATACCGTAGTAGCTGAGACTCTTAGGATTGTAATTATTAGTAATATACTCATAGTAATAGTTCCACTAGTATTCCCAGTTCCCAACGCTATTATTACTGGTAACATTAGCGTTAGGAATATGCCTAGGGATAAAAGCGCCCTGAAAGGCTCTTTCTTTGTTTCGAGAGGTATTGGAACTTCAGAAAGTAACACTATGAGTACTACACCACTAATTACAAAGAGATATATGGGTATATTATGGTGAACCATTGCTCCTAAAGCCCACGATATAGCCCCCACAATAAAACAGATAAACACTATTCCTAAGAATAGGCCGTAAGATCTTTTGAGCTTCATAGATTTTCCCCTTTTAGATTAAGCTTTGTTAGCTATCATATTCGGAGGCTATAAAAGCTGAGAATATTAGAATAACTATTACAATAGCTATGCTTGAGTTAATAAACTCACCTTTACTCATAATAGTATTCGACTGTATTAGTGCAGTTAGCATTAATGTTAGGAATATATTCCCAGATACTAGCGCCCTAAAAGGTGCCCTTGTAGAGCCATCTGGTGCAGATAGGCCAAGTATCATTCCTACAAACACAATAACGCTAGCTATAAACAGAATTATCGGTATATAGGGGTGAATAGCTATCCCCAACCCCCACGATGCAACACCAATAATAAAATACATAAAAATTGTTCCTAAGAACAGGCCAGTAAATCTTTTATAGTTCATAATTCTCCTTAGTAGCTGTCATATTCGGATGCTGCAAAGAATGAAAATATAATTATAATCATATTTATAGCTCCTGCCACAATAAGCCCACCCTCATCAGCACTGACGTAGTTTTGGATTACTATAGAGAGCGTAGTTAAAAATATGATGATAGAGAATAAAGGCCTAAATTTACCATTCTTGATTTTATCAATTACTGGTATTTTGCGAATAACCTCTATCATAACCATAGCGCTAATTAACATTACTGCTATGGATATATAAGGGATAACTTTTTCTAGGAAAAATAGCACAATACTAATAGCGATGCATGTAAGCAGTATTATTAGAAATTTGCCAAAATAGTTAGTAAGGTTTTTAGCTCTCATGTACACCTCCTTTGCTAGAGTAACCAGCAGCAAATGCAGAGTATATAATTATTACTAATATAATGAATGCACTAACAATGTTTGTGCCAAGCTCTCCCGCGCTAGAGTTAAATTGCAGGCTAGTTATAACAACAGACAGAAAAATAGCCGTAGCAGCAAATACTTTAGCTGGTTCATCTTTCTTTTTCATTAAGTGTGGGGTTATTGCAAAAGCTATAATAACTCCAACCACAAATATTAGAGCTGCAGGGATAATGGGCGATACAAAAGTACCTAATGCCCACGATGTGCCACTAGTAGCGGCACATACAAACAATATGTTTGAAAATGAGTTGGTAAACTTTTTAGGTTCCATAGTTAATATTCCCGAAGAGTAAGAAAAAGGGAAGAAGATACAGTATAACCCAAAGACTTATAGACGGCTTTTAGAAGAACAGCAAATTGTTTGTTTGTATACAGTCTGTAGATGAGAGGTAACCCCCAAAAAGACAAACACCCCCAAAACTAGTATGGGGGTATCGTTAGGTATCTATCCCACAAAAGGTAATTAGAGCGATGTTTTGCTTTTTTCAAACTTTCGCGGTACGCACGTATTTTCTATACGCTTGCGTTTCCACGGTTTTTCAAAAAGCAAAATCTCATCTCTAACCGCCATTTCATGGCTTTCCCATTTTGTGGGATAGATACTAGGAGTTTTACTGCTCGGCAGCTAGCTTGGCCGCTTTGTACGACAGTACAAAAGGTATCATCATAAGGACTGCTTCTACCGACATAATTATGTTGGAGTGCTCTGCCTCAAAAAATATTAGAGTAACACCAAGTATTGTACTTATGGCTGCATAGGCCACTAAATCTACATACTTAGTGCCTCTCGGCGAGAAAGTAGCAATGGCTACAACTATAAGAGCCATTATTATTGGCGTCATATTAGAGTATGGTGCCAAAAGGTATGTTGCAGCACCAAAAATAGTGTTTATGGCAATAAATACCAAGAAATATAAACCTCTACTCATACTTCTACCTCCTCTGGGTTTTGTTTGTCGGACATGCCCTCGAGCTGCGCTGTTACTAAGGAGAGCATGATTACAAACATTGCTAGCGATAGGCTAGTTAGTGATGCTGTTGCAGAGCTAAAACCTTCCATAAAGTGCACTGCAACAGCAGCTAGCGATATGGTAGCAACTATTGCTGTGAAAGATTTTTGGCGTTTAGCTTTAAACGCCGTAGTGTTTATGAAAGATTTAGACTTATAAACTAGAATACAGGTTATTATAGCGCTTATTGCCATTAATATTACAGGTGCTAATGGCGACAGGTAACTACCTAACCCCCAAGACAAAGCTACCAGAGCAATTGCCATTACGAACAGTTCTACTAACTTGATAATAAATATATTATCATCCATAAGGTTAATTCTCCTTATAATTTAGGAGTTTAAGAAAAGGAACAGAAAAACGTATTATTTAAATACAAAGCAGTTATAGCCATAATTATTAATTATTACAAGAGGTAATGTATACAGGAATAGGTGAAGAATAAAAGAGGGGCATTACCCCTCTTTTTTCTTTCTCATTACAGATTAAATAGTGGTTAGAGTTTCTTTTTGTAGTTTTATAAGCTCGGATATACCTTCTTCTGCTAATCCCATTAACATGTTAAATGCTTCTTTGTCGATTGGGGCGGCTTCGGCTGTGGTTTGCACCTCGATAATTTGCCCTTTTCCGGTTAAAACAAAGTTACCATCAGCAATGGCGTTAGAGTCTTCCGCATAGTCTAAATCAAGCACTGCTCCAGCTTCAGTCACTCCACAGCTGATTGCCGCAATATGGTCGGTTAGGGGGTATTCCTCAATTAAACCGTCGGTCAGTAAACGCTTACATGCTAGGCTTAATGCTACAAATGCACCCGTAATTGCGGCAGTTCTGGTGCCACCGTCTGCTTGGATAACGTCACAGTCAATCCAGATGGTGCGCTCGCCTAATTTATCAAGATTGCATACAGTCCGCATCGAGCGGCCAATTAAACGTTGAATTTCGAGCGTGCGGCCGCTTTGTTTACCGCGGCTTGCTTCTCGGTCCATGCGGCTATGGGTTGAGCGTGGCAACATGCCATATTCGGCCGTTACCCAGCCTTGTTTTTGCCCTCGTAAAAAATGGGGGACTTTTTCTTCGATAGACGCGGTGCACAACACTTTAGTACTACCAAACTGCGCAAGGCAACTGCCTTCAGCATAAGCGTTTACATCTGTTTGTAGTACCACAGGGCGTAATTCATTTATTTTACGGCCTGAAGGGCGGGGGATGTTTGAGTCTAGCTTTCTACTAGGCAACTTTTTTACAATCATGAGATTTTAACCAATCTATAACATCTTTATGGTGGGTTTTAGGACTTGCTTTGTCAATAATATGGGCAATTTTACCGTTAGGGTCAATAATAACTGTAGAGCGCATAACCCCCATGTATTTACGGCCATACATGCTTTTTTCTTGCCACATCCCATAAGCAGTTAGCATTGTGTGCTCGGTATCGCCTAGTAGGGTAAATGGTAGCTCGTGTTTTTCGGCAAATTTACTAAGCTTTTTAGTTTCATCACCACTTACACCAACTACAGCTGTGTTCAGCTCTGTAAAAGCTGCAAAGTCATCGCGGATATTTTCTGCCTGAGTAGTGCACCCAGGGGTTAATGCTTTGGGGTAGAAGTAAAGAACTAACCACTTGCCGCTAAAATCTGCCAGAGAGATAAACTCCCCATTCTGATTAGGGAGCGAGAAGGAAGGGGCTTCTTGTCCGATAGTTATAGTCATGTGTTATTTTACCTTATTTATTGTAAAGTTAAACGGCTATAAGCTGGTGTTATAGCATTAAATATAGTATAAAGTTTAAATTAATTTAAAGAAATCGAATTTCAATAAAGGTACTTACAAATGGCTAAGGAAAAGAAAAAGCAAGAAACAAAAACATCTCATGTTGATGGCGCAATGCCAGAACAAGCAGCACAAGGTGTTTTTCGTTTGAAAAATCAATATATTAGTGACTTGTCATTTGAGTGCCCTCAATCTCCGAGCTTTTTGGGCGAGTATAAAAACAATATAAACCTCGATGTTGGCGTACAAACTAACCGTATTGGTGGAGAAAACTCTAGCGATTACGAAATATCATTAGTTATCCGTGGCCGCAACGAAACCGACGACAAGAAAGTTGTATACCTACTTGAGATGAAATTTAGTGGCCTATTTACCCTAGAGAATATCCCTGATAATGACCGTGATATGCTACTTGGTATTGATGCCCCTGCCTTGCTTTACCCATATGCACGCCAAATATTTATGAGCACTATTACTGCAAGTGGCTTCCAACCACCATTGCTAGAGCCAATTAACTTTGGTGCTTTATATATGCAAGCATTGCAAAATAAGCAACAAGAAGCAGCCGCAGCGCAAACTAGCGCTAGCTAAGAACCTACAATGAAGCTACTAAAATTGCCAATAATAGCTGCGCTACGCTGGCGTATCTATTATTGGCAACTACGTAATACCCCGCCTCGTGGCACAACCTTAAAAGCGGTTGAGTTTTTAAAAGACACCCCTAAAAATTTACCTGTTATAGACCTAGGCTGTGGCCATGGTACCGATAGCTTGGTTTATTTGCGTGCAGGCTGGCAAGTAATAGCTGTTGATAAAAACAAAAAAGGGCTGCAAATACTAAAAAAGCGTGCAGAAAAAGAGCAGCTATCAACTAACCTACAGCTAATTTGTGAAGACTTCACTACTTTTGATATCCCTCCCTGTGTTGCTGTTAATGCAAACTTTGCATTTCCCTTTTGCAAGGAAAATAGATGGGATGATTTTTGGCAACGAATAAATAACGGGCTTGTAAGCGGTGGGGTTGTTGCAGGGCAGTTTTTTGGTGTTGAAGACAGCTGGAATAAAAAAGGCCACAGAACACTACATTTCCCAGAACAAAAAATACATGACTTACTTAAAAACTTCACCATCATATCTTGGAAAGAAGTAAAGAAAATAGGCAAAGACGACTTAAACCAAAGTAAGTTTTGGCATGTCTACCATGTTCTAGCACAGAAGAAATAATCTTTTCTCTATAAAAGCTTGATATTTATATGCATCGCTATTATTTAAAATCAAAGTAATTATTTTATCTTCTTTTTTCCTCTTTCCTATAGGGATATTAAAATCATGAGAAATCTTGTTAGATGCGCTAAAAATAACCGCCAACTTAGACTTGATTCTTTTAGAAAAAAATTTATGGCCAATGGAGCAAATACTTTTGCTGATTATGTAGTCAAAGACTATTTCACAACTTCTAATTGTTGTAGTTTCGGACATAATGGTTTCTTGTATATAAATATGGATGAAGTTACCTATGCTGTGCTTAGCACAGATGTAGATGGCACCTACCTTAAAATCCTTTTAGATGAATTTAAAGCTAAAGGGATTAATAAAAACAGTGTCTCAATCGATATTAAATACAGGAAAGTTCTAATCGATATCCGCACTCCCGATGAAGTTAGTATGCAAGAGAGGCTCTTCAACAAGTAACAGAACGATAAGAAGCCACCAGTTAATGGTGGCTTTCTTGCTTGTAATGGCGGGCTAATGTCGCTACAGTTCGTTTATTGTTATTATCTTTTCTATTTTTCCTTTTTGTGGAGGCACTTATGCCCAAGTCTATTTTCGGCCCATTTATTGGGAAAGTAATATGGTCTATTGTGTATTTAGTAGTGTTTATGTCTACAGTAAGCATTATTGTTAAAATAACCGAAGTATCACCAGATATCATAGGTTTCTTTATCATTGGTGTAAGCTTTATGATAATAAAAATGGATCAGAGCCAAAAGGTGTTTAGAACCTTAGCTCTTTCGTTGTTATTTTTGTTAATATCGGCATTTAGCGCTACATGGGGTAAAAGCTTAGTTACCTATCATGATGTTCTTATGCTAATAGCAAATATTACAGGTCTTTGTAGTATCCTAAGCTTCTTTTATGCCTTTTTTATCCATAACTTAAAGGTGAAACCAAAAGAAACCGAGTAATATTAACGACTATAAAACCCCCTATTATTAGGGGGTTTTATAGTTTTAAAGAGAATGACACCGTAGAAAATAGGTTTTCTTGGTTTGTTAGTTCTTCGATTATAGCTTTTTTATGTTTATTTAGTTCATCTTGGGAGATATGGCTAAATATAATGTCGGCATGTTTTTCGGCCCCGATAAAATGAAGAGTAATGTGCTCGATAACAGCATCGGGTATGGTGTTATTAATAGTATTATTAATTATTTTTTCTAATTTATTGCGAGTTAAGGCTGCAGCTGCTTTTGGTGGCTCGTGCTCGTGTTTTGCAGGGTCGATATGGACAGTTATGTCTATAGCGTTGGGGATTTCTTTATTAATATTAAACTCTACCAATTCTGCAATATGGTGCCCTTCGCTAACCGATATTCTAGGGTCAACATCTACATGGACGTCAACCATAATATCGCCGCCAATGTGGCGTGCACGGAGCATATGGCAGTCTAGTACTCCTTCAGAATTTTTAATTGCGGTTAACATTCGTTGTTGCTGCTTTTTGGGGACTGCGGCATCAACCAACTCATTAAAAGCATCATGCCCGAAGCCGTACGAGATTTTAAAAAGCATAATAGCTACAATAGCCGCTGCTATATAATCACCATAAACAAAACCTAACATATTAAGCCCAATACCAACAAAAACCGCTATTGACGATAGCCCATCAGCGCGGTGGTGCCATGCGTTGGCAATAATTGGCTTAGAGTTAACTTTTGTTCCTTCATGAAGAGCATAGCGGAATAGCCCCTCATTTAATAAAATTGACAACCCAGCCGCAATTAAGGCCAAATCTGTCAGTTTTTGTGGTGTACCGTGTAGGAAGTCATCAACAACATTAATAATAATACCACTAGCTACTAATGCTAATAAGACCGATAAAATAAGTGTACCAAAGGTTTCGAACTTACCATGACCATAGGGGTGTCCTTCATCGGCGTCTTCACGCCCTAGCTGTACTGCAACAAAAGCAATAATGTCGGTCAGTAAGTCGCTAGCAGAGTGCACAGCATCAGCTATTAAAGCTTGCGAGCCAGTTAGTGCACCGATCACTCCTTTAACTGCAGTTAAGGTAAGGTTAACAACTGCTCCTACAATAGAAGTCCGTTTTGCTGCTTTTTGTGCTAAATGGTTTTCGATGCGAGTTGGGCTAGTTATGTTATCAGCCATTTATCATTTTCTCTGCAATTCTATTAAATATCGGCAGAATACCTTGCTGAATAAACATAATAGCCAATAAAGCTACCAGTGGTGCTAAGTCGAGTTGACTGGTTTTAGGGATATAACGGCGGATACGGTTGTAAACAGGCTCTGTTAGCTTATGTAATATCCGTATTGCAGGGTGGTACGGGTCTGGGCGTAGCCAGCTTACAATGGCAGACGCAATAATAAGCAGAGTATATAAAAACAGAATACTATCCAGAATTTGAATAACAGCCAAGAGAGGGTATCCGATTGTATACATAAAAAAGACCTTTAACTAAATTACATTTTCTTGGAAAATAGCATATCATATACCGAATATAAAATTGTAAATTCTTATACCCATCACCATATAATAAGATAGACTGTTATTGCAGGTGGGGTGTATTTGTAAATATGCAGTTTCTTGAAGGGGTAGTTTTTTGTTAATAAAGGGGTGTATCTAATGGGTATTCTAAATAGACTTTTATTGTCTACTACATTTTGTTTTGCTATTGGTGTTACTAGTATCGAGCGTGTTGAAGCCCAAAGTTTGGCTGATGCAGCTGTAAGTACTGTGGGTAACCCCTTAAGTAGTGTTTTTGGTGAAAAAGGTGAATTAGAGTTAAAAGACTCCATTAATTATGACGATTGCTTTGAATATAGCGAAAAAGCGATGATAGTTTTTAACTGGCCTGAATGTCACGACTCAATGGGTGACCCTTGGCCAGTTATGCGGTATACGGCAGAATATACCGAGCCTACAGTTTTAGTCGAAGTTGTATACCAGCCTGGTGGTGGAGCACTCCAAACTGAGAGTAGCTTAGGTAATATTCCTGGCCAAGGTGGTTTAATTGGTAATTTCTTGGGTAACGGCTCGGGTGCAGGGCGTAGTGGCACTTATGCTGGTAATACTAACCCTAACATGCCTACATCAGGCAGAATGCCAAATGTTTATTTTGATGCCCATGTTTGGGGTGTTGGTCCTTTAGGTTTCCTAGAAGCAGTCAAGGGTGGAGATAGCCCTATTAATATGCTTAAAGACCCAGCAGGTAGTGCTTTAAGCACGGTTACAGATGCCCTTCCTGTAGGGTTGCCTTCAATGTCTAGCCCTGTACCTGGTGTGCCTGGCTTACCTGGCGGGCTTGGGATTGGCGGCGATGAGCTTATAGCCATGAAGTCAATGATTTGTTGGCTTGCAGAGGCTGAAGACTATTGGCTTACAGACCCAATAAGTGCTTCACGCCATTTAGAATTCTTGGCTTTAGCGCCAGAGTTATATGTACGTGCTCGTCTTGGAGATTGGGGCGCTACTTGGTTTAATCATGCGGGCTCTTCTCAAGTGTCAGCTATTAATGCGACCTCATTTGTAGATAGCCTTGGTGATCATTCAGCATTCTTATTGGCTGCTGGTGGCGCTTTGGCGGGCTATGCTTTAACATCTGATGACCCAGAGTATGTATGTAGTGCGCAAGGTTCACTTGCTAGTGCTGCAACTCAGGCTGAAATTGTAAATGCTACAGTACAAGAGAATTTAGACGAGTTAAGTGGGCTAGCAAAAGAAGCAACCTATTTACCTGCAGGTTTTGATCAGGTTGATATTGGTTACGATACTTGCCCTCTGACTGGTGTAGGGCATTATTTGGACGATAATAACCAAATCCATTTTGCAAATTGTGACCCAGAAGAGCGAGTTATTAAAATAGATTGTCGTTCTGGGTCAGCTAAATCAGCGCAATTGGTTGATAATGCTCCTGGTGTTGTTACAACATGGTTAAATCCAAAAACAAACCCATGCGTTGGTGGGCAAGGGCAAAAGTTCTTTGAAGACCCATACACTTATGTGCGCGCACCATCGTGTGTTAAAAGGTTAAGTGGGTTTAAACAGGAAGGGAAATACCTTTCTTGTGATACACAAAGTACAACATATGCATCATGCGGTAAGCAATTAAATGGTTCTGGTGATATGCCATTCCCACCGCCAATTAAAGGTGCAACACCTTCTACAGTTAAGACTGGTGCATTTAACCTTTGTGTTGCCCCATCAGGAACACAGACAATTAACCACCTTGCTGAGTTTAATGCGATTCTTGCAGAACGGATTGAAACAGGCGCAGCAGGTGCTGAAGCTGGCCTTGCTGTAGCATCAGAAGAAGTTGATAGCCACTTAGCAGAAGCAGGCCAAGTTTGTGGTGAAGAGGGTGGTAACTCTGGTATTGCAGGTGCTGCTCTGGGAGCAGCAGCTGGCGGTGCTGTAGGCCTTTTAAGTGGAGATATAGACGTAGCCGGAAGCATGGAAGATGTTACCAATAAATTTAGCGGCGTTAGTGATAAAATTAGTGGTGTTCTAGGCGAGGGAGAATTTACTGATAAATTTAGTGATTTCTCATCTGGACTTAGTGACCAAATGAATGGCCTCACTAGTGGTATTAGTGAAAAATTTGGTGGTATGACTGAAGGTATGACTAGTGCAGCTAGCGGTGTAACTGAAGGCATGAAAGATAGCCTCGGTGGTATGACCGAAGGTTTGTCAGATAGCTTTGGCGGCATGAAAGATAGCTTCGGCGGTATGACTGAAGGTCTAACGGATAGCTTTAGTGGTATATCAGATAGTGTTAGCGAGATGACTAGTGGCGTTACAGATAGCCTTAGCGGCATTACAGAAGGAATGGGGCTAGGTTCTTTGAGTAGCTTTACTAGTAAGCTGGGGGCTCTCTCAAGCTTTAATGGCTCAGCACAATCTTTAGTAACTGTTGCCACACAACTAGAGATAATGCCTAAGATGCTTGGTACTATGATCTCTATGTTTAACAACGATAAACTTATACCGTTGTATATTTCTGAGATGCATGAAGATACTTGGCGTGATGAGTCTCCAGGCTCAAAAATGGCACGTATGGCATCATTCCAAAGTGTACCGTTAGCAAGCTCTGTAGTAGGGTTTAGTAAGAACCTTTCACAAGCTAACTGTGGTGAAGTTGGTGTATGGGGACAATTATGCCCACTACGTGGTTTTGTTGAAACATCTGGTGATAACCTTCCTGCATCAGGCTTGGCTGGCTGGAAAGCATACCACCACGCTTTGGCAAAAGTACCAGACCGTAAGCGGATGCAAGAAAGACCAACTGTGTTTAACTTAGACTATCCACATACATCTGCTTGTTACGAGATAGGTGAAGACCCTGAAGCATGGGAAAGCCGTAGATCTGACCGTGGTGGTGGTATCTTCGGTGGGGGTCTTTTGGGCAACATGTTTGGTGGATTATCTAGTGGTTTAGATAGTATGGTTAGCTCTGTTGCTGATGGAACATCTTTAGGTGGTTTGTTTGGATCTTCTGAAGATAGCCGTTTAGAGTCAGGAGTGTTTGTATACACTTACTGGAAAGAAACAGAATGTACTTGGGATGTTTGTACTTTGAACCAAGAAATTATTGATTTTGAAAGTGAAAAATAGCATATGAGAAAGATAGCCTTTTGTTTAACTTGTGTACTTATAGCTTCTAGCCCAAGCGTTGGCTATGCAGGAATACAAGTAAATGAAGGTAATACGGTTAGCCAAGGAGGGACGCTAACTTTTGGTGGTGGCCAAGAGAATGTCTCTCCTACGGCTCCAACAGGTAGCGGTATTCGTACTGCTCCTGTAGAGCCTGCTTCTGCAGTAAAAAGAAGGAATTCTTTTGAAGATGGTAGTTTACTAGATGCTGCTGCAGGGCTACGGGCAAAATACCGTGAGAAAAGAGAAGCTGAGGATAGGAAAGCAGTTAATCCAAATAGTTACCGCCTTGGATTTGTTGTGGCATTCTTTGACAGTGAAAGTCTTGTTAACCCTGTATTAATCAAAGGGTTAGACAAATTAGACAATATGAATGGTATAAAATTTAAGTTATTTAGAAGTAAAGAAAATCTAACTAAAAAGATTACAGATTTTTCGGAATCTGAGATCAAGAAACTTGAAAACTTAGAAATACCAATGGCAAGAACTGATACTGGCGGTAAGGTTGCTAAGAACTATAAGGTAACTAAGTTCCCTACAATTTTATACGAAACACCAAGTGGGAAGGTTGTAAAATTTTATACTCCAACTACTATGGAAAACGTTTTCAGGCAGATAAAAAAAGAAAAAAAGAAACTCGCCAAAAAGCAGCGTTAAATAAGATTGGTTAATTTATAGATGGTTCAGAAACTTGGAATAGTATTTTTTAGTTGGTTACTTATTATAGTAGCCAGCTTTATTGCTGTACCTGAAGTAAAAGCAACTTGTTTGGACTATTGGTCGATAGGACCATCAGGGTGTGATGGTAAACAGCCTGATAAAAGACCAAGTAATAAAAAGACTACATCTAATAAAGAGGTTATTAACCCTCAGGAGAGTTCTTCGTTTATAGAGCCAGAGTCTAAGCTTATAACCCAACCTCCTATGGAAGAGGAACTAAGCGAAGAAGAGCAGAAAGAGCAAGAGCTACAAGGTGATATCGAGAAATTCTATAACCGCCATGGTAAACCCCCTGAAGAATTTGTACGTTTTTATATGGACCCAACCCCTGGGAACGCTTTGGCATGGGTTAAGAAATATAATGAAGGCCTAAAACGCAGTCGGCAACTAGCCGCTGCTTGGACCCAAGCCCAGCAAATATATACCGAATTCGATAAACAAGGCCTAGAGATACCACCAGAATTGTTACCAAAACATGCTCGAGGGGCAGAGTATTTACCACCAGTTCAAGATCTAGGGTTGCCATTACCAGATGGGATGTCAGATGTTTTTGATGGTACATCAAGGCCTAAAACACCAGCACCATTCACTAATAGTTCAACAGGCGGTATATCTATTACTGGTGCAGATGCTATTGCTGAAGATGGACGAATTGGTGGCAGTGGTGCACTTGATATTAATAGCGATGTTCTTAGGGTTAGTTATTATTTCTCCGCAGAATGCCCATATTGCGAGAAGTTCGAGCCAGTGTTTAGTAAAATTATTAAAGAATATGGCAATAAGATTGCGGTTACTTGTGTAGATATGACCCCAAGCGGCCAGACAGAAGATAACATTCATGGTAAAGTAAACTGCGAATGGCGGCCACTACTACCAGGCGAGAAAGACGCAATGGGTGTAGATGCAACCCCAACATTAATTGTTGACCGCGGTGCAGATAAACCGCTAGAACGTATCAGCGGCTTTGTAGATGAAACAAAACTACGCAGCTATCTTAAAGATGGCCCTGTTGGTTCTAAATAATACGGCTATAAAAGGATAAGGCATTGGTAGCTAAAAACAAGGTTGATAAGGCCTACGAATATAAACAGATTGCGCGTGAGCGTAGTATTTGGTTGCTTAAACCAATTACACTGGTTTGTATCGTGATTTGGTGTTTTTACCCTAGTGTTGATATGATGGAGCACCTTGATAACAATATTATGCTAGGTTTCCTGTTGGGTAGTGTTGCTGGCCTTATTATTAAGGCTCAAGATTTAAAGTTTTATTTGTATACACGACGTAAAAATACTATTGAACAGAAGAACAGAATGCCCGATGAGTATTATTTCGGTAAAATTAAAAAAGTTATGTTCGAGAATCTCGAATAGGGGAGCTACCTTAAGTGGTTGATTTTGCAGATTTAGCAGACTTAAAAATATCTTCACGGTTAATGACTCGTCATTGCCTAGGTATTGCTGCTACTGGTGGTGGTAAATCTAACTTCCTTAACCTGATATTAAAACAACAGATGATGCGTGGTGGCGGTGCTATCCATATTGACGGTAAGAACTCTAAAGAGGCTATTATCGAGTTTTTGTCACTAGCAAAGCAACATAACCGCTGGCAAGATGTACGAATTGTTAATATCGATGACCCCAGCTTTTCAAATACCTATAACCCGCTTATTCGTGGTGACGGTGATGAGCTAACCTCACGAGTTATGCAACTTTTGCCAGACTCTGGCGGCTCTGGTGCCTTTTTCCGTTCGCAGGCTGGGCGTGGGATGCGGGCAATTGCAGGTATTTTAAAAAGTATCGGTAAGCCCTATAATTTTGGTGACTTAAACGTACTAATGTCTAATGAGGCTGCAATGCGGCACTTGTTAAGAATTGCACCCCCTACTAAGGAAGTTAAAGATTTCCAGATATTCCTAGATCAGATGATGAGCACAGACCCCCGGAGTGGCGAGAAAGTGCTTAACGTCCAAAAACTACAACATACTTTTGGCGACCTTGCTGGTCGACTGCACTCGTATTATGTTGGTAAGGCAGGTTTGGTTTTAAACTCGTACAGCCCCGAGATTGACTTATACGACGCGGTGCGCAGTAACCTGCTTATTTATGTGGCATTGCCAATGCTATCAAAAAATGAGATTGCGGTAGATTTTGCTAAGTTTTTTGTATCAGACCTGCGTACTGCTATTGGGCAAATTCAGAACGATGACTACAAACCAGCACCTACGTTTTTAGTACTGATGGATGAGTTCTCATCTTATGCAATGCCGTCTTTAGCACCAGTATTCGAGCAGGCTCGTTCTTCTAATATTTGTATGTTCCCATTTATTCAGACTTATTCTTCCCTTACCGATAA
Organism: Alphaproteobacteria bacterium; assembly: GCA_021774615.1. Lineage (GTDB taxonomy): Bacteria > Pseudomonadota > Alphaproteobacteria > UBA1280 > UBA6503 > UBA6503. Next base: position 32,369 of record JAJFIW010000025.1, read on the forward strand.
AGTCCGTGGCCTTGGTGAGGAATTTGCCGCTAAAATATTTGGTAACACATGGAATAAGATATCTTTTCTACTCCAAGAGCCAGAGTCTTGCGAGATGATGAGCAAAGTAGCAGGTGAAACCCTAAAAGAAAACATAAGCGAGAGTATTTCCGAGAACCTGTCTTTCCAGTCGGGAGATGACGATGCATCTGTTTTGCGTACGGGTGGCCGTGGTCGTGGGCATTCTAGGTCAGTTTCGATGCAGTATAGCTCTATTGCTCGTCCTGAGGACTTCAGAAACCTTAGCGATGGTGAGGCAATTTATATTGGGCGTAGTGAGGTGTTGAAATTACAGGTACCACTGGTACACTTGAACGTAGAAGATAAAGAAATTGATATGCCTCGTTTTCGGATGCCTGCCCGAGAAGGGCTTGGTATCGCCGAGATGTACGACTCTCTCGGCGGCGACAAGAAGAAATAGGAGAAGATACATTGAGCCATGATAAAATAGCAGAGCTTCTTGTAGCACTCGAGATGCCATTCAAATTTTTTGTCCTTTTTCTTGTATTTATGTACGTTATTTGGTTCTGGAATGTGGGCCCTTATGAAGGCTTCATGAAGACAATGCAAACAATCCAACTAGTGGTAGAAAAAGTAGCAATAGCCATTTATACGTCTATAGCATGGCTAGTTGTGGGGATTGTTCGTATATTTAGTGTTGTTTTTGCAACGGTACGTGACTTCTTTATATCACGCATCTAGTTTGGATGTCTGTTTAGCCTTGATTTGCACCTATTGTTGGCTTTAGTCTATTAAGTAATATTTAGATAAAAAGAACAACAAGGGTATGCAACATGAGTATAAAACGTATTATTACTCTCCTACCGATAGCTTTTGCAGTTACCGCATGTGCATCAAACCAAGCTGCAGTTCAGCCTCAAACAATGATGGCACAACACCAGCAGCAACAGATGATGATACCGGTGCAATTCCAAGCAAGCCTAGGTATGCAACAACAAGCTCTTGAGAACTTAAAGTCATTCACTACTGCCGAGCTAAACGGTGTAAACGAGCGTGTGCGCCGTGTAGAACGCGCGATGATCCGTCTTGACCGTCGGATGCAGGTGGTTGAACGTAACGAACTTGCACGAATTTCAGGGAACGAACAAGCTCAATTCCAGAAAAGCTCTTTTAACCCAGATGGTAAACAAGCTGCTGCACCTACAACAGGCCGTAATTATGCACAGCTAACCTCACCATTTGCACGTGGGGCTGCTGTTTTAAGCCGTACATCTTTTAATGAAAACAGGCAAATGGCTACAAGACCATTAACTACTGCTGTTGAAGGTAAGCAAATATCTATCGCACCACTACAACCAGTACAAAGTAAAGGTGGTTTTATTGCTGATGCTTCAAACAATAACCGTATCGCCAGCCTAGCTGACAAGAAAACAGATAGCGCTGCTAGTACTGATGTAGCCATATGGACAGTTAGCTACGATCCTCGTAAAATTTGGCCAGACCGCGACCAATTGTCAGCTTCTGCTGAAGTTGTAACCGCACTACGTAGCGATAAACCAATAACAGTGTTTGCCCGTGGCTCGCGCCCATCATCTAAAGAGTTCCGCGAACGGGTACGTGCCCTTAGCCGTTACCTTGGTCGGGTGTCTAACCTAGAAAGCGTACCGATTGCAGCAATGCCTGCTAAGTACCTAAATACTGACACTATCGAAGTATTAGTAGCGCACTAGCTTTACTTGAATATAAAAAGCCCCCGAACAGCATGTGTTCGGGGGCTTTTCGTTATTGCTTATACTTCCATGCAGACAGTAATGTGAAAATTATCACTACTGTGGAAATAACAAAGTAGAGAATGTTTCCCTCTGAATGCGTATTATGGGGAGACAATAGCACCATTATAGCTAGTACATGCATTGTTCCTATCATAAAGGATAGCTCGCTTACAGTTGTTCTAACAAATGTATGGGATATAAAATATATAAATAATCCTACTAACGAAATTAGAGATACCATACTAAATATGTACATATCTATTAACCACATAGCAATACCAATAGCTACCTGTATAGATAACAATTTAATAAACACTTTTAGGATATTCTTGTTTACCATTATGCACCTTCTTGTTCTGTCAAAGGCTGTCTTCTGATAGAAAGGCGCGCTGCAATAAATGTAAATATAACTACACCTACTGTAAGCGCTATGCCTGTTCCTTCAGTTAATAGGTGTGCTTCTTGGGGGATCATCAATACTACTATTGCTATGGTAATCAGTGTCCCTGTTAGAAAGGAAATGGTACCAGCATTTTTATGGAACTTTAATGAGTTAGTTACAATTAATGCAACAGCTAACCCAACTACTCCCATTATAATTAGGTCTGATACATAGGTATGCAGCCCCCATACGACCACACCAATGAATATTTGGGCAATCAATAAGAGGATAAATTCATTAAAAACTTTGTTCATGGTTTCTCCAAGGTAATAAAAGGTAAAATGATTCTGTTATTTCATAGATATATGGCGTGCACCCAATAAGGATACTGCTACCGCCATAAACCAGACAAGAAGACCTGATATTTCTGGTAGAACAGCATTATGTATAAGCTTTGTTATCCCCATGGGGATAATAATAAAGAATATAAAGCATAATAATGCAGTATTTTCCTTTGCTGAAATGCAAGTCATTACCACCATCAACGCAATAATTACCCACGTAGCTAAGGTTGTGGATATATAGTCTTGATATACCCATACCCCGCCTGCAATAAGTAAACTACTAGTAAGAAATATAAGTAGCCATTTGGTAAATAAATTAGAGTCCATAGTTGACCTCCAGTGTAAAAGAAAAAAAGAAATAGTAAGATAGGTAGAAACTAAGAGCCAAAGCATACTATTCTTATAAAGAATTGCAAGCTTTACCCAAAGCAAATTTTTCTCAGGGTAACTCAATATTTTTTTATGTTAGGAGGGTTATTGGTTAGTGTCTATTGCCTCTGGCTCGTTTTGAAGCAGTTTTTTAGCTTCTTCGGTAAGGTTGTAATCACCTTCTTTGAGTTTACGAGGAATGTCGGACTCTTTGTAGTCTTTGATTAACTTACCTACTGTAATATCCCACTGTTTTTCTGCTTTGTCTTCGATATTATCAATAGTTTTGTCTACGGTTACGATAGCTTCTTTAACTTCTTTTTGGTTCAGAAGTTTTTGGGTGTTTCTGTATGCAAACTCTTCGGCTTTGCTGCTCTGTGCCTGTACTGTGACAGGTAGCATAATAATAAAGCCAATTAAGAGCATAAAATGTTGCATAGGGTTCCCTTTATTTAATAGCCTGATTATACTAGCTGTATAAAAATATAAAAGGAAGAACATAGTGGCTAAGATTATTTTAGCATCATCGTCTAAAAGCAGGCAGCACCAATTAAAACAAGCAGGGGTAAAGTTTACCTCTATACCTGCTGAGGTTGACGAAGGCGCAATTGAGGCCGAAAACAAAGGTAAACCACTGCGTGAGGTAGCAGAAAAGCTCGCTATAGCAAAAGGTATGGTTGTCTCAAAACTGCACCCTGATGCTGTTATTATAGCTGGTGATCAAATTTGTGCTTTGGGTGATGATATTTTAAATAAACCAACCACCAATCAAAACGCCGTAATGCAGCTCGAGAAATTATCTGGGCAGACCCATAATTTGTATACAGCAGCATGTTTATGCAAAAATGGTGAGATTATTTGGCAAGATGTTATAACAACATCTCTGCATATGCGCCCCCTTAGCCTAGACGAAATAGAAAACTATGTTGCTAGCGAAGATGTGCGCAGTTGCTGTGGTAGCTACCGTATCGAGAGCAAAGGGGTGCGGTTGTTCCAACGGATTGACGGCGACAGCATGTCTATCCAAGGTTTGCCGATAGTGCGCCTTTTAAGTGCCCTTTACGATAATGATTTTATTGGTTTTGATAAATAAGGTTTTTATTTGGTGTATTTATTAGGTTTAACAGGTGGAATAGCAAGCGGCAAAAGTACTGTTGCAGGTTTCTTTAAAGATGCTGGCGCAGTTATTGTTGACGCTGATGCCATTGTCCACGATTTACAGCAAGCTGGCACTCCACAAACAGTTACTATTGTTGCAAAGCTAGGTAAACATGTACTAGCAGCAGATGGCAGCCTTAATAGAGCTGCCTTAACTAAAGAGATTTTTGCCGATAATAGCGTATTAGACTTCCTCGAAGATGTGCTCCACCCCGCAGTGCGCCATGAGGAAGAAAAGCAGATAGAGCAGGCCGTAGCTAAAGGTGTAAAATTAGTAGTTCTTGATATCCCCCTACTATTTGAAACTGGAGCCGACAAAATATGCGACGGGGTTGCAGTTTGTGACATCCCAACTGAACTACGCAAACAGCGGGCGTTTGAGCGCCCTAATATGAGCGAAGAAAAATGGCAAGCAATCGCCAGCCGTCGTTGGGGTGAAGACAAAATAAGGCAGGGGGCTGGCTTTCTCATCCAAACCGATACCACGCTCGAACAAACCGAACAGCAAGTTAAAGATTTGTATACAAAACTATCCCAACAAAATGGCAGTGCTTGGCCAAAATTATGGCGCTCTGCCTAGTTTCTGCCAGTCATCCGCCCTAGGACATTGTCTTTACGAACAAACTGGTGGTATATAACCGCTGCCACATGAATAACCAGCAGTGCAATTAAGGCAAAACCAGCATATTCGTGTACTTCATGGAGTATATCAAATAGTTCTTTATTCTTAGGTACAATGCTAGGCAAGGTAAATAAACCAAACACGCTAACTGGATACCCCCCTGAGGATGACATTGCCCAGCCACTCATTGGCATTAAGAACATAAAAAAATAAAGTAGCCGATGTGCTGCTGTTGCTAATTTTTTCTCGCACTCTTTCATGCTGCTAGGGAATGGGGGTGCTTTATGTTTGTAAACCCAAATAATCCGTAAAAAGAAGGCCAGTAAAATTAGAACCCCAGTAGCTTTATGGTAACCATATAACTCACCTACTTCAGGGGTAAACTCTAGGTCAGCCATGTATAGCCCTAAAGCAAGTGTACCTATAATTGCTATGGCCATAGTCCAATGGAATATTCTGCTAACAAGGTTATATTTGTTCATTATTTCTGTCCTTCCCATAGGTTATCTTTAATATTTTTAATAAAAGCTTGGTGTGCTTCTAACTCTGCTGTTGATGCAGCAAAAGTACGTGCTGGTTGTGGGGCTGTTGTTTTATACCGGGTGTCATCAGCTAAAAGCTCCTCATCGGAAGCAAAAGCCAGCCCAGGTTGCTGCCCTCCTGTTAGCTCCATATAAACTGCGGCTAGGAGTTGTGCATCAAGTAAAGCTCCGTGTAGCTCACGCCCTGAAAGGTCAACCTCAAAGCGGCGGCAAAGGGCGTCAAGGCTAGCTTGTGCACCGGGGAATTTTTGCCTAGCAATAACTAAAGTGTCGATAATCTCGTTGTTTAGTTCGTCTTTATTGGCAAACTCGGTTAGTTCGTGGTTAAGAAAGCGAATATCAAAAGATGCATTATGGGCTACAATGGGGCTATCACTTATAAATTTAAGAAAGTCATCAGCAACATCTGCAAAAATTGGCATGCCTGCTACCTTATCGTTGGTAATACCATGCACTCGGATGGCTGTGGCCTCAATTTCGCGCTCGGGGTTTAAATATTGGTGGTAAGTACGCCCTGTTGGGAGGCGGTTGACAACCTCTAACGCACCAATCTCGATAACCCTATGCCCATCTTTTGGGCTAAGGCCAGTGGTTTCAGTATCAAGGATAATTTCTCTCATGCTTATTCCTCAGCTAGTGGCGCATTGTTTTGTGCTAGTACGGTTATTTTCTTTGCATTATGAGCACGCATAAATACCATTGTCATCGCACCTGCTGTCATAATAAATCCTGCTGTTACATCTAGCATATCAAGGGTGGGTGTTTCTATTAAATTCAGCGCAACTAAAAGGCCCTCGGCACCTAATGTTGCAAATGGTGCAAGTGTTGCAGCCATAAGTAGGCTTTCGGTTTTTAGAAGCCGTGCAGCATATAAATAAAGATACATACTAGGAGCACGAAGGGCTAAACCAACCGCAATTCCAGATATCCAAGTACCTGTATGGGTGAAACTATCAAAAGTTGGTGCTTTGGTTAGTATAGTGCTTAGCATTGAGCCTGCCGACTCCATAATAAGAGTTTCTTCCTTAAGGTAAGCAAGTAAAACCGCAATCAGAATAAAGAAGAAGCTGCTCGATAAAAGAATAATGCCCGTATAATGCAACCTAGCGTGGATACCCGACGCACGATTAGACGCAGGGTGGCTTTCGGCAATAACAGTTAATACTGTGTCGCACACTGCAGCCAGCATAACTAAAATAACTGCAATATTTAAAAAAGCATCTTCTTGGCGGGTAACTAGCATAATAAAACCACCAATTAACAAGATAGCTCCAGGAATATCACTCTTTTGTGGGGTGCGTTTAAATATTAAATAAGCCGCAATAAGCCCCATAATTACATTAACCCGTAGCATAAAATTAGCTTCTGAAGCTGAAACTTGGGTAAATGCAAATACTAAAAGCAGAGTCATCAGAACTCTAAAAAAGCCGAAAACCCAAGTATGAACATGGTATAAAGCATTTAGCCGCCCATGCCCACGCCCAGCAATAAGCAGCATTAACATAGAGCCCACAAAAAGGTTAACACACGAGAACATCCAAGGATCAGCAGCCATTTCGACTACTGCATAACGGCTAGCCGCATCTAAAAAGCCCCATAAAATAACAGCACCAAATGCCATAATCAGACCACGTTCCATAAGGATACTCCTAATAAATACAATATATTATGTATACAGCAATATTATAATTGGTGCAACGGCGCTTAATTACTATTAAATGATCCAACAGAATTGAAAGTAGATAGCTTCTGCCCGATATCAGCAAGGACAGCTTCTAAAGCCTCTGGCGAGCTTGGGCTTTCGCCTGTAACTACTAGCGATGGGATATTAGATGATGCCCGCACTAGCCCCCATGTACCATCATCAAGCATTAATCGTATACCATTTACGGTAATTAACTCGCTGATTGCTTGCCCACCAATTGTAGTGCCATTTTGTTGGGCTTGTTTGTATAGCTCGGTTACTTGGTCAACAACGCCATATTTCTCGCTGTCGGGGCAGGTTGGGTGGTAGGTAGCAGCTTGGAATGTTGGTAGTAGCTCTGCTAGTAGTTCACCAACAGATTTACCAGTTTCAGACATAACTTGGAGTAGCATAATTCCACCAGCAAGGCCATCATCGTATAGCCCTCCTGCTGGTAAGGTGTCACTTTGTGGGTGGTTAAAGAAGAAATGCCCACTTTTTTCGAACCCTGCTAATGCATTGTCTTGGGCTACTTTGCGTTTAATGTGCGAATGCCCTGTTTTCCAGTAAGTAGCAGTAGCACCATTTTGTTTTAATACTTCATCAATCATAAATAGGCCTGTTGATTTAACATCTACCACAAAACGTGCATTCTTGTATTTTGTTGCAAGGAATCGTGCCAGTATTAAGGCTAGCTTATCGTTATAAATCATCTTGCCTGACGCATCAGCCACACCAACACGGTCGCCATCGCCGTCAAAAGCTAGGCCTAGGTCTGCTTTCTCGCTACAAACTTTGTCTGCTAGCGATTCCATAAAGGCATTGTTTTCGGGGTTAGGGTTAAAGTGGGGGTAAGTGTAATCAAGCTTAGTATGTAGTGGTATAACATCGCAGCCAATTTCTTTGAAAACTTCTGGCGCAAAAGCACCTGCTGTACCGTTTCCTGTTGCTATAACCACTTTAAGCGGTTTTTGTAATTTTAGGCGGCTTTGTAGCTGTTCTTTATACAATCCTGCCATATCGTAGCGTTGTTGGTAGCTACCACTACCTGTAGTAAATGCAGCATTAAGAACAATGTCTTTTAGCTCTAGCATTTGTTCAGGCCCATGGGTAAGGCGTGGCTCCAGCCCCATTTTTACCCCACTCCAACCATTATCGTTGTGGCTAGCGGTAACCATAGCAAGGCCATGGGTATTTAACGTAGTTTGGGCAAAGTATACAGTTGGGCTTAAGGCAAGGCCAATATCAGTCACACGACAGCCTGTTGCCATCAACCCACCTATAATAGCTTGTTTAATAGCCAAAGAGTACGAGCGATAGTCATGCCCTATAACTACAGTTGGGTTTTCGCCGTGGTGACGGGTTAGCTGGGTGCCTAGCCCCATCCCCAAATAGAAAAAACCATTAAGGTTTATATCGCCAAAAACTTCCCAACGGGCATCATACTCGCGGAAACCCTCAGGAGCAATAATGGCAGTGTTCTCATATTCTATAGAGTTTTCGGCAATGCCTGTTTGTGGTTTTGGGAAAGATTGGCTCATTGTTAGTGTTCCTTGATAATAGGCACTGGTTGGTTAGGCTGTTGATGAATAACAGCTTTTACGTATAGTGCAGGGCTATTTTTAAATGTTAATTTAACTGGGATTTCCATCCCCAGTTTTAAAGGCTGGTTTAACCTTGAAAGCATAAGGTGTATACCACCAGGTTTTAGCTTCACAATAGATTTTGCGGGTATTCTAATTTCTTGCTTGGGTAAGGGGCGCATTGTATTAATGCCTTCACCATAGTTGTGGGTATATTGTAGCAGTACTTTTTTTGCAATTGGTGACGATGCTTTAATTAAAACATCATCTGTGTCGGTAGGGTTGACGATTTCCATATAGACAGGGCGGCTCTTTAGCCATTTAGGGGCAACTAAAGTATAAGCATTGTTAATTTCTATAGATATTTCTGCATTTAAGCGTGGCTCAAGCTCTGCATGTGCAAAAACTGGGAAAGCAAATATAACTAGAAATACTAACCAGCGCATGTTGCAACCCCTTGGTCTACACGGCTAAGCCCTTTTTCGGCAAGAGATGTGGTATAATTTGTCCATTCATCAAATTGTTTCTCGCCCATATTGGCAAAGAACTCCCATGTGTAAATGCCGCTGTTGTGGTTGTCGGTAAATGTAAGCTGGATGGCATAGTTCCCTACAGGCTTTATAGCTGTAATAGTAACTCCTTTTTTACCACCAATAATTTTACGTTGCCCTATACCGTGTCCTTGCACTTCAGCTGAGGGGGACATAACCCGCAAAAACTCAGCAGTAAAAGTAAATTTTTTATCGGTAAAAGAAACAGTAAGTGTTTCCTTATCGGGGGATAGCCTTATTTCTGATGGTGCAGCACCCATAAACAGACACCTTATTTTTTTGTAGCTTTAGTAGGTTTATAGCGTGCTTTTTCATCTGCACTAAGAGGGCGAGCTTCATCTTCTAGCATTACAGGGATACCATCACGGATTGGATATGCAACATTAGCAGCCACCGATATAAGTTCGTTTGCAGCAGAGTTGTAAACTAAAGGCGCTTTAGTTTGCGGGCATACTAGCAATTCGAGCAACTTTGGGTCAGGCTGGCTGGCTTTAGGCTGCTCTACTGTTTTTTGTTTATCCTGCATAGCCTTTTTCACGCTTTTCTTGGATACGCTTAGCTTCGATGCTTAAAGTTGCAATTGGGCGAGCCAACAGTCTAGGGATACCAATAGGGTCGCCTGTTTCTTCGCAGAAACCAAATAAACCATTGCCATCATCTTCGCCTTTTACACTGTTCTCGATGCGGTGCAATGCTTCGTCAATCTTCATGATTAGCTTACGCTCGCGGTCACGGGTGCGTAGCTCAACGCCTTGGTCATACTCTGACGAGGCAACGTCGCTTAGGTCAGCATTGGTGTTTCCGTCTTGTAGGTCTTGCAGAGTTTCTTCAAGCTCAAGCTCGAGGTTTTGTCTCCAGTCCATCAATAATGCGCGGAAGTAAGCCAATTGTTTTGGGCTCATAAAATCTTCTTTTTCGGTCGGGATATATCCTTTAGGGAAGTCCACACCTTCACCAGGAAGTAACCGTGTGTCATCGGTACGTTTTAGTTGTGCTTCGGCCATAACATATCGCTCCTTACTATTTTAAATTGTGACAAAAAATTACATCATTTACATAAGATTAGCAATAAAATTGGTGAAAGTAGAAAATGGTGCGCCCGAGGGGATTCGAACCTCTGACCTTCAGCTCCGGAGGCTGACGCTCTATCCAGCTGAGCTACGGGCGCATAATATACTAGTTTTGATATCATTTTAAGTGGAAGAATGCCAGCTTTTTAGTTATGCTAGTAGCATGAAACAGTTTTTTACACGTGTAGTAGGTAGGTTCTATAAGTCTGATGTAACATCAAAACCTGTGGTTTTGCGTGGCCGCCCTGCAGAGGTCTTTTATACCGATAAACCTAAAGTATCTTGTGATGGGCCAGATTTTTCTCGGCATCCACGTATATACTTAACTATCCCTACAGAGCAAAGCCAAGTGTTCTGCCCTTATTGTAGCCGAGTATTTAAGCTACAGTAAATTTTAGTATCTACCTCTAAGCCTTCTGTTAACCTCTTGTGTAGCTAGTTCTCTTAACGATATTCCATTGGCCGAGCTAATAACAGTATTGTTTATAATAACAACAGGGAATTTTTTGGTTTGTAGAATTTCAAAGTCTTCCATGTCTTGTTCCATTTGTTTTATATAGCGCTCGCTTCCATCTGCTATAAGGTTTCTTGTTTCCCTAAGTGGAACCTTTAAACCTTCAAGAATAGATACATAGTCTGAGGCAGTTACAGCATTGTTTTTGTAGGCATTGTCGGCAAATTGCCAATAAATACCTTTTTCGTGTGCTAATGCCGAGAATAACCCTGTTTGGATAATGCTGTTTATATCAGGGTCTGCTATGTTTTTACCATTTTTATTAAGCATGAACTTTATAGTCATATTTAATTTTGATGGATTACGAATTGTAATATCTTTTAATGCTCTGATTGTTTCGTGGCAGCTATTACAATTAAGGTTAGCAAATACTATTATTTGGGTTGGGGCAGATAACTCACCAGTTCTTGGGTTAAAACTATGTACAGGCATATCAATACTAGGTTGCTTACTGCTATTTAATACACCATTTTTACTTTTGGCTACTTGTATAGAGTTTTCCTGCTTTTTAGGGGTGTTGCTTTGGCTGTTAGAGAAATCAATATATTCGTATCCAGTACGTATGCTCATCAATATTAGTGACAATACAACAAGTAATACTCCTGTTTTAAAGCCATCAACCCGCCACTTATGGCGGGTTGCATTGTTCTTGTGCCTTTTGTTAAACATAATAGGCAACTAGTTTTGCTTAGCTAGGTGTTTGTCTATCATTGCTTTAAATGCTTCAACTGGTTGTGCCCCTGACAATGGAACACCGTTTACAAGAAAGAATGGTGTCCCACGAACGCCAATGCTTGCACCATCAGCCATATCTTGGCGGATGTCTTTCTCAGCTTGGTCACTTTTACGGTCTTTATCAAACTTTTTCATGTCAAGGTTAAGGTCAGCAGCAATCTTAAGGTATAGTTTTTCGCTAAGATTTTTTTGGTTTGCAAATAAAGCGTCATGGTATTCCCAGAATTTACCTTGCTTATTAGCAGCATAAGAAGCCGCTGCCGCAGGGATAGCATCAGGGTGGAACTCAAGAGGGAAGTGCTTAAATACAAAACGAACTTTACCTTCGTACAGTTTAGATATCTCTTTTACAGTTGTACGAGAGCGAGCACAAAATGGGCATTGGAATTCTGAGTAGTCAACAATTGTAATAGGAGCGTCTGAGTTACCGTGGCTTGGGTTATACTCGCGAACATGGCTTGGCAATGGGTTTGTGAATGCTTGCTCTGTTGCTTGTTGCTGGGCATTTTTCTGTTGGTCTTCCATGTACTTAATAAGCTTTGTGTGGATAGAACCAATGTTTTTGTCGATATAGCTTTCAACCAACTCGTTAACACGTGCTTCGTTCATGTCTTCAGCTTGGGCATTGTTTGCACCCATAGAAAATAGCATTGTGCCAGCTAGCACAATAACGGTGAATATAGTGGCAATACCTAATAAAATAATATTACGTTTTGCTTTAGAAGATAATGAACTCATGAATTTCTCCGATTTTTCAAATTTTTATTGCTTATGGTCTTGGTATCCTTACATATAATATTTTTTTATTCAACTAGATATTATAGCCAATTCAGGTCCAATCTGAACCTGGGTTGCTTAGCGACAGCTTAAGACCGCACATGGTCTTAAGCTGTCCTACTATACTAAGTCCTCTAGATTATGAATATTACGTTCAAAGGGCACAATATCAGGAGTTATAGACAGAGGGCTTAATACAAAAGAACCATCATCTGCTGGTAGTAATGTTTCGATTGTTTCTGTGTCTAGTGTAATAAGAAGTGCGGTTAGCTGCCCCCCTTTGCCCGAGCCTGTATCGGTGAAGATAATATTATCAGTTTGTTCAGGCATGGTATTTTTGCGGCGCGAATAGTGGTGCCCTACAACAAGGGTAACATTTTGCGGAGGTTGGTGAAGGTGTTTTGCGTCAGCTATTTGTTGGTGCTCTGGGCAAGAAAGCCAGTGCCCCCATACGGTTTCACTGCGAGCATATTTGGGCATTTTGTCCATCGGCAAAGACAGCATCTCCACTTTGTGGTCGCCAACACAGATATAATCAAAGGCACTGTCTTTGTCGGGTATCGACACATGCCACCCTGCATGGGTAAATGCTAATATTTTTCCGCTGGTTAGTTTTATTCGTACAGCATCAATACTTTTTTGGAGGTAGGTATCAATAACTCTTGCTGCAAACTCGCGGCAGTCATCGTCAGATAATTGCTCTAGTTCTTTCATTAATAGAAGGTTATGTTTGTTAATTTTAATAGAATCGTGGATTCTAAACCCATTTTTTAGTGCCTTATTCATATGTAGTGAATTTATCTGCTCGTGGTTAGCACGAAGTAAAATAAACCGCTCATCATTCTCGAGCAGAGAAGATATAGCATCTGCCGTTTTAACAAGGGTTGTTTGTTGGGGGGTATCTTCACTGCAATCGAGGTAGTCGCCTAAAGATATAATAACGCTAGCCTCTTTAGCAAGAGAGGTGCTAAGTAGAGAGTTTAAGCCATCTATATTGCCATGGATATCAGGAATAATTAAAACTGTATTTGGTTTGTTTAACCTGTTTTTAATTTCTTGTATACAATCTTCTTTGCTTGGGAAACCATTCCACGCCCACCATTTTTGGATAGGTTTTAGTATTTGCCCAATGTCTTTCCCGCTAGATATGCCCATGGCTATAATGTCGTCACCATTTATAGGGCATAGGGGGGGCTTATCGTCTTTTACTTTTTCCAAGGTATGGCTATGGCTTGTAATTTCTGTGAGGCAAAATAATAGGTTTGCTTCTTCTTCACCTAGTTTCCAGCGGCTATATGCTGGGTTGTTGCGTTGGAGGTCCCGTGCGTTATAGGTTGCAAGCTTACGCATTAGGTTTTTTTGTTTGTTAGAGAAAGTAAAATCTTTGTTATAAATAATCTTATTTTGTAAGGCATAGGGGTTCTTAGCCGACCAAACCGCTGCGATTAACCTTGTAAGGCCGTCTGTTTTATTGGGGAAACGTTCCATAAAGGCTATAAGCTGTTGGTGTTTAAACCTTGTAAGCCCTAGCTGCTCTAGATAGCCCATATTGGTCATCATTTTTATAGCTTCAGTGGCTTTGGCTGTTTCTAGTATTTTCAGAAACTCGCTTGTTTTCCGCTCTGCAGAAAGGGTATTCATTTGTTTTGCTGCATATTTAAGTGCAGATATTGTCTCAGCATCAGGCTTCTTCTTGCCAAAGCGGGCATAAAAACGGAAATAACGTAAGCCTCGTAGCCAGTCTTCTTCGAGGCGTTGGGTTGGCGCACCAACAAAACGGACAATTCCATCTTTTAAGTCACCTAGACCATTATAATAGTCAGTAATATTGCCTTTAATGTCCATATACATTGCATTAAAGGTAAAATCTCGGCGTGCGGCATCTTCTTTAAAGTCGGTTGTGAAAGCTACTGTCGCGTGGCGTCCGTCGGTGCTAACATCACGGCGAAGTGTTGTTATTTCAAAGTGTTGCTTGTCTTTTACTGCAAGTATAGTACCGTGAGTTATGCCTGTAGGGTGGGTAGCAAACCCTGCTTTTGTTAAAATATCTATAACTTGGGTCGGAACAAGGGTTGTCGCAAGGTCAATATCGGTTATATTAACCCCTTGTAATATGTCACGTACGCAGCCACCTACTAATAGCGTTTGGGCATTGTTAGTGTTTAGCTCTGCATATAAAGCCTTAAAAGCAGGCGTTTGTAGAATAGATGGTAATGTGGTACTCAATAATGTGGCTCCGTTACTATAGTAATTATTATACACAAGAAAGAATGTTTTACCATGCAACAAGTAATAAATGGTTTTGCAACCCCAGAAGCTACCAAATCTTATGCTGACAAAATGTGGGCAGAAAACCCAAAACTATCGCCAGACGGGTGGCGGATGCTCGAGGACTTAACAGTGGCGAAAATAGCCACAGGTACCTACCGCATGGACGGGCGTGACAACCAACCACAAGCTTTAGAAAAAGCATTGTTGTCGGGGTTAAATCTTATTGATACTTCAGCAAACTATATGGACGGTGGTGCCGAAATCTTTATTGGGCGAATTCTTGCAAAGCTAATTGCAGCAGGCAAAATAAAACGTGAAGAAGTAGTTTTAGTAAGTAAAGCTGGCTATATTCAAGGGCAAACCCTAGATATGTACCGCAATAAGCCAATGTCAGAGATGGTGCAGGTTAATGAGTTGATGTGGCACTGTATACAACCAGAATTTCTTATCCAGCAATATGAAAGCTCTTGTAAGCGCTTGGGGGTGGAAAAATTAGACGTGCTCTTATTACATAACCCCGAATATTTCTTGGCGCACGCAGTTGCAAACCACATGGAAATTGCCGAAGCACGTGAAATATTCTACCAGCGGATCGAACAAGCCTTTACTTGTTTGGAAGGGTTGTGCCAACAGGGGAAAATCCAGTTTTATGGTGTGTCTTCTAATACATTCGGGTTCCCTGCAGAAAATGCCGACTTTGTTGACCTTGCCAAACTTAACGAGATAGCACAAACAGCCGCACAAACAGTTTGGGGGCGGCGTAAGCGACCATTATTGCGTGTTTTACAAATGCCATACAATTTACTAGAAATGGGTGTGGTAAGTAATGTTAACACTACAGCTCGCACTTTTAACGATGTCGAGCATGTTTCAACGCTAGAGCTTGCAAGCCGTATGCGTTTGTCAGTTCTAATTAATCGCCCGCTTAATGCATTTTCTCCTGATGGGGTGGCTTATCGCCTTGCTGAGGGTGCCACTATGCCCGATATTTCTAGCGAAATAGCAGAGTTAGCACAAGCAGAGTCTTTATTACCAGCGTCAGAGTTGCCAAGGCTAAGTAAACTTGCCCCTACCTTGCTCGAAAAAACAACCGACAGTTTACAGTTTGACCACCTAAAAACAACCATGCTAATACCACTGCTACTACAAACAATAACCGAGGCTGCATTGTCTACCGAAGATGCTATCGAGTTTGTGGCTATTTACCAAAAAGTGGTAGCAGGGCTACGCTTAGCCGCACGCCATCAAGATGGGCTACGGATTGAGGCAGTTGAAAAAACTTTACGTAATCGATTGCCACAAGGGGTAGCAGACCTACCATTACAACAATTAGCACTTAATATTATTGCTTCAACCCCTGCGGTTACTAGTGTGCTATGTGGCCTACGCCAAGCTGACTATGTAGAAGATGCAGTAGCAGTACTAGAAAACGGCGACCTGCCCGATGTTGCCGCAGTTTTTGCGGCATAATTATTGTTATCCACAACCCAGTATTGGTAGTAAATAAATAAACCACCAAATAAACTACAATATACATTGATTTTAAAAGGTTTTTGTAAGTTATCCACAGGGCATAGCTCTATATCTTGTGGGTTGTGGATAAGTTGATAAAAATAAGGCTGATAAACCCCCTTGACGAGTTATCCACAACCTAGTATTGTTCTTTTCATTCTCATTTGGACACTGCGTTCAAGAGAGGGGTTGGGGGTTAACTAAAGGATTTATTCTTGGAGTTACCTTAAAAAACCAAGCCCGCCTAGTACGAAATGGTTTTGTACTAGTCATTCTAAATGTGAACGGTGCATATGTCGGGGGAATACCCTCTACCCAGTACCGCTAAAAATGGAGTTAATATAACTATGGCTAATAGCCCACAAGCACGTAAGCGTATCCGCCAATCAGAGCGTAAGGCTGACCAAAATATTCTTGTTCGTTCTCGGATGCGTACAGAAGTCAAGAAATTGGAAAAAGCAATTACCGCAAGTGACAAAGACACTATTGGTATGCAATTCCCGATAACTATGGCTGCTCTACAAAAAGCAGCTGGTAAAGGTGTTATCAAAAAAGAAGCAGCGTCTCGCAAGGTATCTCGTCTTGCAAACCGAGTTAAAGGCCTATCAGCCTAATACTCTAGCTTACTTAGACTCTATAAGAAAATGCAAGCCCTCCACTAGCGAGGAGGGCTTTGCTGTGTGTAAGATGTGTATAGAAATTATTATATCTAAATAAGGAAGTAATAAATGCAGCAATTTACTATATCTCATTGGCAGGATGTTCAGCAGGATCTGAAAGATAAGCTAGGAGATGTGGTTTATGATAGCTGGTTGCAGCCTTTATCCTTCTGCCCCGACAAAACCACCGAAAGCGAAGTATCATTACGGGTGCCAACTCGTTTTGTTCGTGATTGGGTGGTGCGCCACTATAACGATGACCTTACCAATACTATTAGTTCTCTTATTGGTAAACCTATGGCAGTTAAATTTGAAATTGTAGCCCCAGTAGCAAAACCAGAAACAGTACAGGCAGAAGTAAAACCAGAGCAAATAGCAACAACAGCGCCTGTTACCCCTAAAGCTAATAAATCTGCCGATTCTGCCAGTTATCGCCTACTAGAAGCAGGTAACCCACTAGACCCACGTTTTACATTTGATAATTTTGTTACTGGTAAAGGTAACGAGTTCTCTTATGCTGCTGCAAAGCGCATTGCCGAAAGCGAAGACGCTGCGTATAACCCATTTTTACTTTATGGTGGTGTAGGGCTTGGTAAAACCCACCTAATGCACGCAATGGCTTGGCATATCCGCGAGAACTACCCCGAACGCAGAGTGTTGTATATTTCGTCAGAGAAATTTGTATACCAATTTATCCGCAGCCTTCGAGACAAAAAAACCATGGACTTTAAAGAAGCATTCCGCTCGGTAGATGTATTGATGATTGACGACATCCAGTTTATTGCAGGTAAAGAAGCAACCCAAGAAGAGTTCTTCCACACTTTTAATGCGCTGATAGATATGCGTAAACAAGTTATTCTAACCGCCGATAAATCCCCCCACGAGATGGACAACGTTGAAGACCGCTTGCGTTCTCGGCTTGGTTGGGGGCTTACCACCGAAATCCATAAGCCAGACTTAGAAACCCGCCTTGCTATCCTCGACACTAAAGCCGCCGAATTAGGGGTTGAACTACCAAAAGATGTAGCAATGGTATTGGCTGACAAAATATCTAGTAATATCCGCGAGCTAGAGGGGGCATTAAACCGCCTTGTTGCCCATGCGGACCTTATTGGTTGCCCAATTACACTAGAAACCGCACAAAACTTGCTAAAAGATATTTTCCAAGCAAGTAACCGCTTAATAACTATTGAAGAAATCCAAGTAAAAGTTTCAGATTACTACCGGATTAAACTCCATGAAATGCATACTGCACGCCGTAGCCGCGATGTGGCACGCCCACGCCAAGTTGCTATGTATTTGGTTAAACGCCTAACTAGTAAGTCTTTCCCCGATATTGGCAAAGGTTTTGGCGGGCGCGACCATACCACCGCAATGCATGCTGTACGTACTATCGAAAAACTAGCAGCAGCCGATAAAACCTTAGCTGATGACATCAAATTACTAGAAAACATGATATCTAGTAGTTAATTAAATAATCTTTACCATAGCTTATGTAACTATTACCCCTAAAGTTTAGAAAGCTATAAAAAACAGTGAGGTTATAAATGAAGCTAGCACTAGCCGTAGGTTTTATTCTGTTAATTATAGTGGCTACGATAAGCTTACCAATCGCCGACTATACAACAAGCATTCTAACATGGGTTGATGGCCTAGGCCTTTGGGGGTATGGGGCATTTATAGGCTTATATATTCTGTTTACCATAGCGGGCTTGCCTGCATTCTTACTGACCCTTGGGGCAGGGGTTGTTTTTGGGATTATAGGTGGCTTTGTTGCAGTTTCTGTCGGCAGCACTTTGGGTGCGTGTGCAGCATTTATAGTGGGGCGGTTCTTAGCTAGAGATTTAGTAGCAAATAAGATAGCTGGTAACAAGAAATTTGCTGCGATTGATAAAGCAGTAAACAAAGAAGGGGCAAAAATAGTATTCTTAACTCGCCTTAGCCCTGTGTTCCCCTTTAATTTACTAAATTATGCTTATGGCTTAACAGGGGTGAAATTTTCTCATTACACGCTAGCCTCATGGGTGGGGATGATGCCAGGCACACTAATGTATGTTTATATTGGCTCGCTGTTTGGTAGCATTGCTGAGGTTGCATCTGGCAGCACCCCTAGCGGTGGAATAGCGCAGCTTTTATTGCAAGGTTTGGGTCTACTCGCAACAATTGCTGTATCTGTTTATATTACCAAACTTGCAAAAAAAGCATTAAAGCAAGATTCTTCAATCTAGCCCGCTTGAAACCCTGTATTTAATTCTTATATGTACCTTGATGTTTAACCCTTTGTGGTAAGAAGTTTTTAACTTCCTCCGCTTTTATGGGGATCTTATTTAGCTTTTTATCGTGATTATTTATGTTTTTTCTTTCTAAGGAAATCAAAATGAAAAACATTCCATTTAACACTGCAACATTGGCGCACCATACTTTCCACCAACATCCAGATTTTTCAAATATGTATCTTCTGGAAAATATTGGTGGTGCTAAGGCAAAAGTAGTACTTGAACTAATCCGCTGGGAAGAAGCAGCTGAATACTGTGGTAGTGGACTGAACCTATATTATGTTAATAATGGCAATTTAGTGAATTTGGATTGGTCCATATATATGGACCAAACTCACAGCGGTATTGTCATGGACCTTGAGGACGCTAGAATTTTGCATGAGCGTTGCATTATGTTACAAAATGGGTTCATCCCTATTTCTGGAACCGTCATGAACCCAAGATTCTTAGACCTAGTTCTTGAAGGAACTTTGCCTGTTACTGGGCTAGGAATATACTTGCGTAATGGCATGCTGACTAATAAGGCAGAGGACTATGCGTACCATGACTTATATATTCGCCCATTCGACATTGCTCGGATTAAAGAAGCAATTGCAGAATGGTCAGATAGAGATGAGGGTGGCAGTGAGTTCTAATTAACTAGCGGTAAGCAAAAAGGGCTACGAGATATTCTCTCGTAGCCCTTTTGCTGTTTATAGCCATTTTATTGCTTGTAATCATTAATCCATCCCCCAAAATTATTTACTAATTCATGAAGCAGAGGTATGGAATCATTGTTTCCTTCAACAAATGATATTAGTAGTTGGATACAATCATCTTTCTCTGGGTAGTACCTCAGGAATGCTTTAGAGCATTCATAAATGTCATTATAGAAACTGTTATCCTTCTCCATAATTAAAAAATAAGCAGAACGGATTAGCTGTTTAGCTATAGATTTAGCATTCTCTTTATAATTCTGAGGTGTAATTTCAACAAACAAAGTATTCAGTTTAGTAATAAGGCCACTATTTAAACTTCTGGTTAACTCTCTAGTCGGCTTTATTTTTGAAAAGGTTTGGGATAAATCATTTCCATATAGGCAGTAACAACAATGTTTTAAGAAAAATTGCCAAAATAGTTCTTGGCCATTTCTTTTAACTTCTTCAATGTTACCAATATCAAAACCAACAAGAGTTACAGAACTTGTATTTATTTTGTTCTCAAGGCTTTTTAGATGTTTTGTTTCTTTCTTTGAGGGTTTTGTTTGAAATAGTACAACTATATCTAGGTCAGATTTCCCCTCTATCGCTGTTCCTCTAGAAACACTGCCATAAAGATATATGCTATGTAGCCTATCGTGTAGTTGTGACTTAAGAAGTAAACATACTTCTTCTACAAGGGGTTTATATGACTGTTGAATACCAGAACAAGGGTTAATTATATAGCCATCAGAATCTAAACCATTCTCCATACTTTATTCCTAAATATTCAATTTTGCTATTTTATAACCCCTATCCTAGGACGGTATAATGTAGACAAATAGGAATAGACCAACCCATACCACATCAACAAAGTGCCAGTACCAAGCGGCGGCTTCAAAGTAGAAGTGGTTTTCCTTGGTAAAGTCACCACGGTTTAAACGAGCGTGGGCAACCATCAGCATTACCGTACCCACAAAAACATGGAACCCGTGGAAACCAGTAAGCATATAGAATGTAGAGCCATAAGCACCACTATCTATCGAGAATGCCGCGTGGGCATATTCGTATGCTTGGAATAATAGGAACACTACACCAAGTAACCACGTAGCAAACATAAACTTGCGTGCTTCCGCACGGTTGCCTTTAATAAGGGCATGGTGCGACCATGTGATAGTAACCCCAGATGTAAGCAAAATTAGGGTATTAATAGCAGGTAGGTGAGCTGCTAATGTTTCGATATTGCTTGGTGGCCACTCTAGATTAAAACCATAAATATAGAAGTAAGCCGCAAAGAACCCAGCAAAAAACATTAGCTCTGAAACAATGAAAAACACCATACCATAGCGATTAGCAAGGTCTAGTACCCGTGGTGGGTTAACAAACCCACGTGCCCGAGACTCGGCAATTAGAACCCTAAACCATTGTACCATACCAAAAACAAGCACTAGTAAGCCTAGAACTATTAGTGATTTACCAGCAAAAGATGAAAATTTTAGAAGGCTAACCATGCCAAACATAAAAAGACCAGCCCCAAGGCATGTCACTGGTGGCCAAATAGAGCTATTAGGAATGTAAAAATCGTGGTCTTGTTTATGGCCAGCCATTAGAGTTACCCCTTTATTTATTACTATTTTTATTCTTCTTCTTTGTAAGCAGGTAGTTTTAAGCCATCATAGCTTGTGCTTAAATCAATCCTATCACCAAATTTATCAAGAAATGGATTATGCTTCTCGTGCGATGTACCACCTAAGTAGGTTGCAAACACAAAGAAATAAAGCACAATACCAGCAAGACATACCGCAGCTATTTTCATAGAGAGAGTAAAGGTAGCGTTATAATCGGCGATAACCTTCTCTTTATTGTAGTGCAAAGTATTTGCCTTTTTCGCACTAGTTTTCCCTGTGACTACTGCTTTTTTAACAGTTTTCGCAGCAGTTTTCTTTGTAGTTGTTTTTTTCTTCACGGTTTTGGCCGTTGTTTTTTTTGTGGCATTCATCAGTCTGCTAGCCCTTTAATATAGTTAAGTCTAAAGAAAAATGTCATCGCCCAAAGCCCTATAGCAAATAATAAAAGTACAATTAATAACTTAATATTATTCTTACGGCGTTTAGCAAAAGTTTCTTCTACTGTTGTTTTTGGCATACTATTTTACCACTGGCATTTTTTCGAAGTTATGCTCTGGTGGTGGGCTTGAAACGCTCCACTCAAGTGTTTTTGCACCCCATGGGTTGTCGCCTGCAGGCTTGCCATGTTTCTTCGAGTAGAAGAAGTTTATCACTAGGATAATCTGTACAGCACCTAAAGCAAACGAGCCAATCGAAGCTATAAGGTTTAGGTCAGTATACATTGGGTGGTAGTTAGGAATACGCCGTGGCATGCCCATTAACCCCAAGAAATGCATTGGGAAAAATGTTAGGTTTGAGAATATAAATGTTAACCAAAAGTGGATATTACCCCATTTTTCGTTGTACATCCGCCCTGTAATTTTAGGGAACCAATAGTAAATACCTGCCATAATCCCTAAAAATGAACCCGCAAACAAAACATAGTGAATGTGTGCTACCACAAAGTAGGTGTCGTGCATGGCGTAATCAATTGGGGGGATAGCCAACATAACACCCGACAACCCACCAATAGTGAACATACCCACAAATGCGATGGCATATTTCATCGGGACGGTGAAGTCCAGCGTACCTTGCCACATTGTAGCTAGCCAGTTGAAGATTTTAATCCCAGTAGGAACGGCGATAAACATAGTCATAAACATAAATACAATTTGTGCACGTGGATCCATACCAACGGTAAACATATGGTGCGCCCAAACTAGGCAACCAAGTATTGCAATACCAGCCATTGCCCAAACCATAGTGGCATAACCAAATAGTGGTTTTCTAGAGAATGTCTCGATAACTTGCGAAATAATCCCAAATGCAGGCAAAATCATGATGTATACCGCAGGGTGCGAGTAGAACCAGAATATATGCTGGAACAACACAGGGTCACCCCCACCTGCCATATTAAAGAAGCTTGTGCCAAAGTTACGGTCGGTAAGTAGCATTGTAACCGCACCTGCTAAAACAGGGGTTGCAACAAGCTGTAGCCATGCAGTAATAAGCATCGACCACGAGAACATTGGCATTTTGAATAATGTCATACCAGGGGCACGCATATTAAGGATAGTAACAATAAAGTTAATCGCACCAAGAATAGAACTAGCACCAGCTAAGTGTACGGCCAAAATCCACATGTCAATCCCAGCACCAGGCGAGTATTGGGCATTTGTAAGTGGTGGGTAAACAGTCCACCCAGCGGCATTTGCGCCACCTGGAACAAGGAAAGAACCAAGCATTAACATGCCGGCGAAAGGCAAAATCCAGAAAGACCAGTTATTAAGACGTGGGAATGCCATATCTGGTGAGCCAATCATAATTGGCACAACATAGTTACCTAGCCCAAGTAGAGCAGGGATGATAGCAAAGAAAATCATAAAAGTGGCGTGCATGGCTGTCATCTGGTTGAAGAAATCAGGGCCAAAAGACACTTTCCACTGCCAAAAGCCTAGGTCCATCAGGGTAATAGTTTGCCCAACCAATTGGTAGCCTTCTGCCATTAACTCGGCACGAATAAACATTGCCATAAGCCCACCAATAAAGAAGAAGGCCAAAGCCGTCACAAGGTACATAGCACCAATATCTTTATGGTTAACGGTAGTTAGGTAATACAAAAAACCTTTTTTCTTAGGAGATGTATGCGCATTATTAGCAACTGCAGTATGACTCATGTTCTTAAGGTACCTTTGTTTTTCTTCTATGGTAGAGTTAATCCACTATATTTATAGCATTATTCGTTTTACGAATAAAGTATAGATTATTCCATTTCAAAAAGTGTATATGCAAAAGTTATAGTGTGCACGCCTTTTGGTAAATCATTACGTACTGTAAATGACAGTGGTAGTGTTACTTCTTCTTTTGCAGGGTAAGTTTGCTCTTCAAAACAAAAACACTGGATAAGATCCACATTACCTGCAACATCGCGGCTTACAGCTTTACCCATAGCAACAATAGTGTGCACAGCTTGCCCTTTAAGTGGTTTGTCTGATAAATTCTGTGCGTGATAAGCAGTCAGAACAGACTCGCCAAGGCGTGCTGTAACAACTTTTACATGAGGTTCAAGAGTAATAGGCACCCCAGCTGCTACATTACCAATAAAACGTACTTTAACAAAACGGTCGCTAATAGTGGCTGTTGTAGTTGGTGTGGCAGCCTCCATGTTTGTACCTAAAGTTGGTAGAGGAATGCCAACTAACTTACAAAAACTCTCGTAAAGGGGGACAAAAGCAAAAGCTAACGCCAACATAAGCACGCCTAGTCCAGCCAAAGTAATACCGTGGCGGTTAATGCGTTTGCGGTGGGAGTGTTTTTTGCTCATGGCTATTTCTTACATAACAACAAATGTGTCAACTACCATTGCAGTAAATAGGATTGCTAGGTAATAAAGTGAGTATTTAAATACATCAGGTGCACGTTTAATATTGTTGGCAAATAATAGTCGCACAGCTTTGTATAGCCAAACGATTGCAAGTATACTTGCCGTTGTTAGGTAAATAACCCCAAAACTTGGCTCGAACATAAATGCGCTTAGAGTTATTGGGATAAGTACAAGCAGATAGTAAACAATCTGGAGTTTAGTTTCCCGCTCGCCATGAACAACTGGCAACATCGGGATACCTGCTTTGGTGTAATCGATACATTTATAAAGTGCTAGTGCCCAAAAATGGGGTGGAGTCCAAAAGAAAATAATTGCAAATAGTAGCCATGCTGTAGGGTCTAGCGTACCTTGGATCGCAGCCCAACCCACTAGTGGCGGGAACGCACCCGCAGCACCACCAATAACAATATTATGTACCGTGCGGCGTTTTAAATACATGGTATAAATAAATACATAAAACAAATAACCAGCCGCAGCCATTGCAGCAGTAAGTAAATTAACAGTTGCCCATAGTAACAAAAAAGCACTTATCCCAAAAATAATGCCTAAAGCAAGAACGGTTCTTGGCTGCATTCTACCTTGGGGGATTGGTCGTTTTTTAGTGCGTTCCATGATGGCATCAATGTCGCGGTCATACCACATGTTAACCATATTTGCGCCAGCTGCTGATATTGCCAACCCTGAACATGTCCAGAATACTACTGCTACTGAAATTAAATCTGTATTGCCATGGGTTGCAACAAACATTGCGCCCAAACATGTTATTACCAATAAAAGAACAATCCGAGGTTTAGATAGGGCGATAACATCACTAAACAAAGTTGCCATTACTTAATTCCCCTTTGAAATACCAGGAAGGTAGTATTTCTCTGGCAACATTTCTGACGCTTTAATTTTTACCATTTCACCTTCGTGGCATACGATTACCCATGCATCTTTACCATAATCACAAATAAGCTCGCGGCAGCGTCCACAAGGGGTGACGGGGTTTATCTCTTGGTCGGGGTTGGCTGGTTTAGGGTGGCGAACAGCTACAATGGTATCAATCTGCATTTCTTTTTCGCTTAGAGCTGTACCAATAGTTACTTGCTCGGCACAAACTGCTAAAGCTGACACATAGGCGTCAATATGGATACCTGTATATATTTCACCGTCTGTAGTGCGTAAAGCTGCTGCTAGCTGGTGCCAGCGTTTGCGGTAGCGGTTACGGATTTTGTCTTTAGCAAGTTCAACTAGCTCAAGGTCTTGTTTGGTTAAAGGGTGGAGTAAATGTTGCATTAATTATGCCCTGGCAATATTTTAATATTAGGGTCTTTGGCGCCCCAATATAGTTTAACAACCCCTGTAAGTGCTACTGTAAAAACAACGGTCCCCCAACCTAAGTGGGTAACGCTCAGTATTTTATATACCGAGGCATAGCCAGAAAAACTATAAAGTACAAAAGTGCCAATTGCAGCCTGTAGAACGATAAAAATCATTAAAATTCTACCAGTTTTGGCAAGCTCTTTGTGTTGGTTGCGAGTATTTAAGAAAATAGCCATAGAAGTTAAAAATGTTAAAAGTGCAGCAATCCGGTGCAGCATATGTAATTGTTGGGAGGTGTCATTTTGCGGCCACCACTCGCCAGCGCAAGAGAACAAACCACCACAAACACCACCAGCATAAGAAGTAGACACCATTGCCCCTAAAAGCATAGTAGTTGTTACCATAATAAGTGCTAGCCAAAACAGAATACGTATTGCAAGTGGCGCATCTATACCTTTACTGCAAGCTGGGCGGCTTGCGGCCATTAGTAACATAATAAGTAAACCATAAAAGACCAAAGCATTGCCAAGGTGTAGTGTTACAGACCAATTGACGTTATCAAGCCAAACAGTTACCCCACCTAACCTAATTTGTGAAATAAGCGCTAATATAGCCAGACTAGCTAGAACAGGTAAACGATAGTTAATACTACTAGCTTTATAAGCGTAGAACGTAGCAGCTAGAAATATAAACCCTACTAATGATGCCAACAAACGATGGCTCCATTCGAGCAAAACTTGGGTAGTAGTAAAAGCAACCCCTGCCTCGTCTATAAAACCACCATCAGGAGCGGGGAATGGCAACCATTGGCCATAACAAGTTGGCCAGTCGGGGCAAGATACCCCAGCTTCAGCAACTCGAACCGCTGCACCTAAAATAATTAGAATAAATGTGGCAATTGTTGTCCAAACTAGGAACCTGCGTAGGTTTAAAAGAGTGCTGTCAGCAGTGCTGCCCATAGAGAACTATTCCTTTACATCTGAAATATGTAAAGTTTTCTCGTGGACTGCTACCTCAATAGGTTCTGGTGCTTTTGCAAATATGGTTTTTAGGCCATTTTCAGTACGTTGAGTATCCACCCATTCTTCCCACTCGGCCTGAGGGAGAACCCTAAGGTTAAAATACATCTCTCCGTGGCTAGAGCCACATAATTCGGCACACTGACCTAGATAATCGCCCACATTGTCAGCACGGAACCACAGGTAAGTAATCCGACCAGGGATAGCATCAATCTTAATCCCTAAAGAAGGGATATAAACCGCATGCAATACATCTTTTGCAGTGATATTTAGAACAATATTTTGCCCTTGAGGAACAACCAAGTTTTTAACAGGATTGTTAATCCCAGCTTTTACTAGCTCTGCGTGGGGTTTTGTTGTCATCGGAGAGCTAATGTCATGGTCTGGGTAGTCGAAATCCCAGTTAAATTGGTAGGCAATAACATCAATTGGCATAACATCTTCAGGGACGGTGCGCATAAACATAATCCCTTGGTAGGATTTTACAACCAAGTATAAGCAAATAATTATAGGAATAACCGTCCACACCACTTCTAGGTATGTATTATGAGAAAACTGCTTTGCGTCTTTGTTGGTGCGTTTTTTGGATTTTCTGAATGCAAAAATAGCATAAATAATAATACCTTGAACCAGCACATAAATTGCTAAACAAATCCAGAAGATTATATTATAGGTGCCTACCACCATCTCAGCCACAGGGCCATTGGCTGTGGGGAAACCGCCCCAATGCGCTGTTTCTATTGCTGAAGCAGCCCATGCAGATTCAATTGCAAGTTGACTGGTTGCGATTATGCTTAAAATCCAACGCCACATGAGTTTATATATCTCCGAAGAACTAATTATTATTGTATAGCCACATTATCGTAACATAGCCTTAAAATCTAGGCGTTTTTTATAAAAAACTTGTATTTTAGTAACCTAAATTTCAAATACTACACATTTGAAATTACACTACTCTCGCTTAAAATGCAGCAAAGCTACATTTAGACTCGCGAGTGGGCTGCAAGACATCTTGTAGCCATAGTCATTTCAAGTTCAATTTGAACCTGAAATGACTACATTATAGTTTTAAGTAATCAAAAAATCTAGAAATTACTGCATAAACTGCTTTATTATTAACGTGTTGTAAAAAAGCCATTGTATAGAAATAATTCGTACTATGATTGGATATTCGTAGGGATAAGAGCAAAAACTCGTAAGTAAGAAATGCTATGTATGTTATATTGTCGGCTCTAAAAAGGGTAATAGTAGGTAAATATGAAGCAACAAGACATTATTAAACAAGCCAGAGGTGGTAATTTAGAAGAAAGCTGCCTAATTAAGCTAACAGATAAAATTGCACAACAACATATTACCACACCATTAGCTGCCGATATAGTTAGCTCTAAGTATATTGCTGATAGCGTGCACGAATCGCTTAGTAAGCTAGAAAATTTATCTAATATATTTGATGAAAACCTTTTATCTGCTTTGCAGCATGCCTTTAGCCAAGAGCTTGTTAAGAATGACAGTTTATTTACAATTCGTTGCCAAGGGTACGTTAAGGAATCTCCTGATGACAATTCTCTTGATACAATCGCAGACTTAGCAACCCTACTAGTAGAGCTTAAGTTATGTAACCGTAAAGACTTAGCAATTTTGGCTCTTAACCGTTATTTAAAACGTACCGACGACTTCCAAGGGTTATTACTTATTAATTTTTATGAAGCACTACAAGCAATTAATTGTAGTTATGATTATTATACCCAGTCCAAAACAGCCAAGAACGAAAAACAGCAAGAGTCTTACCTACAATATGCACGTCAATGCGCTGAGATGGCTCTTTATGCAATGCAGCAACAAACAGGTAAACGGATTGTTGTAATTGGTGGTTTATCGGGTTCTGGTAAAACAACTTTGGGGCGTTCTCTATCATCTAAAACTAATGCTATTCATATTCGGTCTGACGCTGTACGTAAACATCTTATGGGGGTCAATGTTTCAGAAAAAGCACCTTTAAGTGCTTATGATAGCGAGCATAGCAAAAAAACCTATACAGGGCTCGAGGATAGAGCAAGTATGGCACTATCAGCAGGGTTTGACGTTATTGTTGACGCTATTTTCGCCAATGAAGATGACCGTGACAACATAGAGTCCTTTGGCCACCTTGAGAAACTATCTTTTACTGGGGTGTGGTGTAGTGTGCCGGCTGATGTCGCCCGCAAAAGAATTGTAGAACGCCACAGCGCACAAGGGCTAGATGCATTGAATAAAAAACTTTCTGCTTTAGGTCTAGATGGCTACGAAAAACAACTTCTGCTAGATCCTGGCCGCATCACCTGGCATAGGTTAGATGCTTTGTATGGGGTAGAGCAATTAGTAGCACGAGTACTTAGTTTTATGGAGTTAAGCGAAGAGGATTAATCGTCATTAAGTTTAAGGGCTGCCAAGAATGCTTCCTGCGGGATGTTCACTTTACCGACTGATTTCATCCGCTTTTTACCCTTTTTCTGTTTTTCTAGCAGTTTGCGTTTACGGCTAATATCACCGCCGTAACATTTGGCAGTTACGTCTTTACGCATCGCACGTACGGTTTCACGAGCAATAATTTTGCCGCCAATCGCAGCTTGCAGTGCCACTTCAAACATTTGGCTAGGGATAAGCCCTTTCATGCTTTTAAGGAGTGCGCGACCTCGTGTTTCGGCAGAATCACGGTGGATAATAAGCGATAACGCATCGACCGTTTCGCCGTTAACCATAATGTCTACCCGTACTAGGCTGCCCATTTGGTAGCTGTCTTGCTCGTAGTCGAACGATGCATAACCGCTGGTAACGCTTTTAAGGCGGTCGTAAAAGTCGAGTACAACTTCGTTCAACGGGAGTTTATAAACCATCATTACACGGCTGCCGTGGTAGCTCATGCTTACTTGAGCGCCCCTGCGTTCGGTACAAAGTTTTAGTACCGCGCCTACGTGGTCCTCAGGGGTCATGATGGTGGCTTTAATGATTGGCTCTTGAATTTCTTTAATCTGCTGCGGGTCGGGTAGGTCAGCAGGGTTTTGTACGTCTATTTCTTTGCCTAGGTTTGTAATAACTTTATATACCACGCCAGGGGCTGTAGTAATAAGGTCTAGGTCAAACTCGCGCTCGAGCCGCTCTTGGATAATTTCCATATGGAGTAGCCCCAAAAACCCACAACGGAAACCATAGCCAAGTGCGGCCGATGTTTCGGTAATATAGGTAAACGAGGTATCGTTGAGGCGCAGTTTTGCTAGTGCTTCACGGAGTTTCTCGTATTCGTCGCCTTCGGTAGGGTATAGGCCACAAAATACCATAGGGTTTACTTCTTTGAAGCCTGCTAAAGGCTCGGCGCATGGGCTTGCAACATCGGTAATGGTGTCGCCAACATTGGTGTCGGCTACTTCTTTAATGGCAGCGGTAATAAAGCCAACCTCTCCAGCACTCAAACTGTCGCAAATAACTCGTTTACCTGCGCCCATAACCCCGACACGCTCTACAATGTGCTGGGTGCCGTTTGCCATAAACTTAATTTTTTGCCCTTTGCGGATAGTACCATTTTTTACTCGGACTAAAATCATCACCCCTAGGTAGTTATCGTACCAAGCGTCAACCAATAATGCTTGTAGTGGTTCGTCTGATGAGCCAACAGGCGCTGGTACTTTCTTAACTAGTGCCTCAAGAATTTCTTTAACCCCAACCCCAGTTTTTGCCGAAACTGGTAAGGCATCAGCAGCATCAAGGCCGATAATCTCTTCGATTTGCATGGCAATCCGCTCGGGCTCGGCCGATGGTAGGTCTACTTTGTTTAAAACGGGGATAATTTCTAGGTTATTGTCTAGTGCTAAATAAACATTAGCAAGGGTTTGTGCCTCAACCCCTTGGGAGGCGTCTACCACTAGTAAAGCGCCCTCGCAAGCTGCCAATGAGCGAGATACCTCGTAAGAAAAGTCCACATGACCGGGGGTGTCGATAAGGTTTAGCTGGTATATTTCGCCGTCATCAGCCTGGTATGACAAGCGCACTGCATTGGCTTTAATGGTAATGCCCCGCTCGCGCTCGATGTCCATGCTGTCGAGGAGCTGCGCCTTCATGTCTCGCTGTTCGATACCGTCACATTTTTCAATAATTCTATCCGCCAAGGTAGATTTACCATGGTCGATATGGGCGATAATAGAGAAATTACGAATATTCTTTGTCATAGTCCGTGTTATACAGCGACTTTTGCAATAAATCAAACATTGTTGAGTTTATTCAACATTATTACTTTACTTTATAACGAACAGTACCTATATGAGAGGAACTATTTTTTAAGTATCTTTTCTTTCTTTTTCCACTCTTTAAGGAAACGCAACAATGAATAATATTCAAATGACGCTTCCTCAGTATTTAGATAGTCTATCTGAGGGGCCAGTTAACATTACTTATAAACACCGTATATTGGGTGGATATTTTATAATCTCTATTGCTGGAGGTTTTTGCTATAAGGGTTATGGTAGTAAGCATGATGATAACCTAGATTCAAGCTTTCTTGAGCTTAATAAGAAAGAACTCTTGGCAGAGCGTGCAATCGGAGAGGAAATAGCTCCTAATTGTTACCATGGCTTGTTCTCTATTATCAAGAAAGGTGATAGCAGTTACCAAGTTGTAAGATATGGAGAAGAGCGTGGCTCTAGGGTTGTTAACTATCTTTTAAAGATGGTTAATGCTAGGCCTGTATCTTTGGAAGTAACTAGTCCTAGACAATTCAAGAGTTTGGGAGAAAGAATTCGTAAATTCCATTCTTCACTAGAAATGAAGAAAACAAACTCTGTTTTAGAGACTATTAGTCTCAAATGCCATGTTATGGGTATGGTAGAAACGTTCATGAAAGAGCCTCTCATAGATCCCTACGACCTTAGCCTTGTAAGAGGTGTTTGGGGTTTTTGGGATAAAGAGCAAGATGACTTAATAGATGTGCTTACTCGCCATGGCGATTTTAGCCTTCATAACCTTGTATTTGATAAAATGTCTGGTGGGCTTGGATTTATTAATACCCAATCAGAGGTTAGCTATGTTACTAGGCCATATGTAGGTCTAGCAAAGTTAATAGCAGGGATGATCTTTAATAATAGAGCAGACCTTGTTTCTAGTCTCTTAGAAGGCTATGGCGGCTATAATGTTAGTATTCTGAATGGATGGGTTGGTTATTACTTGTTGGCACGTGGATTAAGCAAGCTAAAGCTAGCGTATTCTGACACGTATTTAGATGACTGCCCTGCTTTAAGAAGGGACGGGAGACGTCTAATCGAAAAAGCACAAATGTTCTTTGCCGATGGTTTTTTGAATTAAACAATTCAGCGAAAAAGCACCCCTTATTGCTAAGGGGTGCTTTTTTATTGCTTTATTTATTAAGAGTGGCTACTTATGAGCTATTAGTATCAAACTAATTTTCTTCTTTTCTTTTTTCCTTAGAAAGGGCAATCAATTATGTCTTATAAGAACTTCCTAAACAGAATGTCCAACGGCCCTGCTTGGGTTGTACCTAATGGTGATGAAGCTATTACCCCAAATGGCAAATTTTGCTACAAAAGGAACTATAGCGATAAAATGAGCTTGCAAGACAAGCTTGCAAAGTTCCAACTGGAACTAGAGAAAGGGCAACATATTGCCCCTGGTTGCTACCTTGGTATTTATTCTGTTGTTGATAATTCAGGTGGGAAACCGCACCAAGTTGTAGAGTATCGCATTGTAGAGCAAGGTCAAGAGGGTGGTCAAGAAGTTGTAGATTACCTTCTCAAAATGCTCAATATACCGCCTGCATTTATTCATAAGAGGACAAATAAAAGCGACTTTTTCAGTTTAGGCGAGATGCTACAGGGCTTTCATGTCCATTGTGGTACACCTAATGAAGAAGGACTAAGCTTTAAGACGCAATTTTTAGGAAGAACTGCCAACCTTGTTCAGTTTATGCCCCAAAAGTACGAGGCAGAGCTTGTAGAAAATATTATCAAGTTGGTTAAGGCTAAGAATGACTACCCTGAACCTACTGATAGTGTATACCTACATGGTAATGCTGGTCCGCATAACCTTGTCTGGGCACCAAATGGGAAGTTAGCTATTTTTAACCCTTCTGTAGAAGGAGCAATTAGCGACCCCTTGCAAGACTTGGCAGAGTTGGCTGCTCCTTTGTATGCTAGGCTTAATATGGTTGATAAAATTAAAAGCCTACTACAAGGCTATGGCGCAGGTGAAGCCAATACATTCTATCATTGGCTTGGCTATTATCTATTACTTAATGGCGCCCATAAGCTGACATTATCAGAGTATGCAAACCCTGGCGAGAAAGGCTTGCTTAGGAAAGACGGGATAGAGATGCTTAAACTAAGCAAAGACTTAATTGTACATGCCTAAAGTCTGCCTTTCCATTCGATTTAACCCCCCTTAGCAATAAGGGGGTGTCTTTTTTGTGCCCTAATCCTAGTTAGACAAGAAGTTTTGACAACTCTCTCGGTTTTTATGCCTTCTATTATTTAATACTACCATGTTTCACAGTAAACAACTTTAAGGTAAGTTAATTATTACTTTACTTTTGCTAATAGGATATATACATAGAAAGAATGTATTTCGCAGTCTCTTCTTTTCTTTTTCTTACCTAAAGGACAATTAATTATGATTAATGATCAATTTATAAAATTAGAAAATCAAAGAGGTAAAGGTGTTGTTCAGGCACAGCAGACAGAAGGATGCTTCTATTTGCCAATGTACAAAAAATTCCTAAAAATACCACATGAGCGCCGTAATGGTGTTTATTTAAACCTCAATGAGAGGTTGGCGGTTATTCGTAAAGAACAACAGCAATTAGAAATAATAGCTCCTGGTAGTGTTAATGGTGTTATAGCCATAGTTAAGTGTGGTGATTCATATATGTTGGAACGTGTAAACAAAACTACTAGTACGGAAAATATAGTAGACTATGCACTGACAATTAGTAACACACTACCAGTAGACATTGATAGTGACTTCATTATGAATAGTTACTTCCATAGTGCAGGTGTACGTTTAAAGGTGTTCCACCAACACCATGGCAAAGTAGAAGGCGGTAGTAAGATACTGAACCCTGTTAGCATAATGGACGAGTTTGAGCCACATACTATCATGGGTGATGTAGAATACGTACAACACGTTATTGATAGAATACAAAAAGCACTTAAAGGCATGAGGCCTTATAAAGCTGACAAGGTTGTGCGGTTGCATGGCAACTATAGTACTAGCAACACTATATTAGTTGATGGTGAGCTATGTGTTATTAACCCTGCTTATGACAACTTGTTCGGTAGCCCATTAATGGACTTAGCCAATATGGCATCATCGCTATATTATGCAAAGAAAGAAGACTTTGTTAATGCCCTGCTTCTAGGGTATTACGGTGGTAATGAAGAAGCAGTTAAAAGTATAAAAGATGAGCTACACTATTACGTAGCTTATTTCTTGCTGGAGAATGGCTACCAAAAACTAAAATTGGCTACCCATGCAGGCGGTGACGATAAAACATATTTACTACACCATGGTGGTACGATATTAAATTATGCTCAAATATTTATTAATAGTAGATAGGTCACACCTAACTATCATTTTGTTCGGTTTAACCCCCCTTAGCAATAAGGGGGTGTTTTTTTGTGTACACACACTTGTTTTTATAAAATAGCTACTTACATTAGGTGGGTTATTTCTAACAATCTTCTTTCCATTTTTTCTATAGGAAAATTAATTATGAATAATATCACCGACAGTTCAGCAATGTTTAATCTGGGCATGTTCTTGTACAAAGTGCACAACAGTGTACAAACTACTTATGAGACCTCTTTAACACTACAAGGAGAAGTTCTACGTGTAGTAGCAAAAAGTAGAGAGAATCACTATAAAGATAATCGCTTTGAAGATGCGTTATCTGCTGTAGGTTCCATTAACAAAGCTCCAAACAAAGCTATTCCTTTGCACGACTTAGGAGAACTAAAAGTAATGTTTGATTCAGCACATTCGGGAGGATTAGAGTTTATTAGTATTTCTGATTGCTCTATCGTTGGATATGGTGCCCCTGAAAAGGATATAGCGGCTATACTAGCTGAGATAATAACCCTTGAAAGCAATAGAGGGGATCTAGAAGTTAGATTTAAGAGACCTATAAAGTATTTATTGAATGGTTATGGCCGTGATAATTTTGACCATGATTCTCTAAGTCATTGGTTAGGGCTTCATCTTTTGGATAGTGCCGAGTTCTTTCTTAGTAAAGTTCAGCCTGTGCATATTGATGACTATGATACTCCTAATTATGCTCCTACTATTAATAATGGGGGGCTACACCTAAAAACAGCATTAGGACTGTTAAGTAACAGACTATCAGTGGTTTAGCGAATTAAGTAAAGCAGCATAAAAAACACCCCTTATTGCTAAGGGGTGTTTTTTATGCTTTGTATTAGGCTATAACCTAGTTAGGCAAAAAGTTTTGGTAGCCACGTTCGCAAGACTCTTTGAATACGCCTAGTACTGTGTATGGGTCTACGTGTTCGCGGGCGTGTTGTGCCAAATGTACGGCATACATCCCTAGCGACAGTGCCACGTGCAGTGGGTCAACTTGGTTGCCTTGCATCTGCGGGATTGCTTCGTCTTCTGCCTCTTGCAGGGCTGCGGTTTCGGCAGCAAAAACTTCTTCTTGCAGCGGGAGCTCGTCAGGCCATGACCATTCGAGTAAATCTTGGAAGTCTTCAGGGGCGGATGATGCAATAACTTGGAATAATTCGCTAACGTCGCTCATGCCTGCCATCCGAGCTATGCGCCCGCTTTCGAGCCCTGTTGCCATTGCGGTTAGGTCTACATTTAGGTTGTCGTCAGACGTATGGCGTTCGATAATGCTATTGATAAGGTCAATAACAATTTTATTGACGTTCTCTGCAATCTCTTCGTGTTTATCTGTTGGCATATTATGGCCCTTGGTTATTTAGTTTTCTTGTTGTTTACCAATGCTAGCGCCTTTTTGCGTGCCAGATAGGTTAGGCTTAACGATAACATGACCGTTACCACAGTATAGAGAACAATCATAATTTAATACTCCTTTTGCTTACCTATTAAGTATGGTGTTAAAACTTATAAACATCAACTGTTGTAATTCCGTTTTTCCCATAAAAAGTATAATACAGGGGTTACAATAAGGGTAAGTAATGTAGTAGTAAACATACCCCCTATCATTGGTAGTGCAATCCGGCGCATAACGTCTGCACCTAGCCCATCAAAGAGGAAAATTGGCATTAATCCTGCAAATTCGGTGATAATCGTCATCGAAACAGGGCGCAGGCGTAGTAATGCCCCTTGTTTTACTGATTGTGCAAGGGCTGCTGCATTTTTTGG
The DNA here is from genome assembly GCA_021774615.1 of Alphaproteobacteria bacterium. GTDB lineage: Bacteria > Pseudomonadota > Alphaproteobacteria > UBA1280 > UBA6503 > UBA6503. The sequence goes on from JAJFIW010000025.1 coordinate 68,063, forward strand.
CATGTCTTCTCGTACTTGTTGGTCGAGGTAAATCATCATAATTGCTACGGTTTCTACCGCTAAACCACCTAGGGCAATAAAGCCCACCGCAACCGCAACCGACATATAGTAACCAGCTAAATATACTGCCCACAAACCACCAACTAACGCAATCGGTAGCGATACCATTACCATTATTGTGCGGTCAAGCCGCCCAAAGTGGAGCATTAACAATAGGAAAATAACAATAATCGCCGACGGAATGGCAATAGCTAGTTGTTTGTTGGCTTGGTGCATTTGCTTAAATTGCCCCGTCCACTCGATGCTAACCCCTGACGGAAGAGTAACATTGTTATTTACAACCTCTTGCGCCTCTTTTACATAGCTTGCAATATCACGCTCGGCAATGTCGACAAAAACCCAGCCATTAAGCCGAGCATTTTCAGACTTAATAACAGGTGGTGCCTCAACAAAGGCTACTTGTGCTAGCTCGCCAAGTGGAATATTAGCGCCATTTGCAGTGGATACTAATACATTTGCAACATCAGACGGTTTCTCTCTAAAAGGGCGATCGTAGCGGAGTTGGATTGCATAACGTTCGCGCCCTTGGATACTCTCGGACAGTTTCATCCCGCCAAGAGCAGTTTGCACCACTTGAGCAAACATCCCCATATCTACTCCATTGCGGGCTAGTGCATCGCGGTTGGGGGTTATCTCGAGGTATTTACCGCCCATAACTCGTTCTGCGAATACCGAGCGGGTACCAGTAACCCCTTTTATTGCTTGCTCGATATTAAGGGCAGTTTCACCAATTTGCTTAAGGTCGTCACCTGCTATTTTTATCCCCACTGGGGTGCGGATACCGGTTGATATCATGTCGGTTCTAATTTTAATTGGGTAGCCCCAGCTATTTACTAGACCTGCTAGTTTAACTCGTTCATTTAATTCTACAGTTAATTTGTCTATGGTCATACCTTTGCGCCATTGGCTTTTGGGTTTTAGCTCGATCCAGCTTTCAATCATCGATAGTGGTGCGGGGTCGGTAGCGCTGTCGGAACGCCCTGCTTTACCGAATACTTGCGATACTTCGGGGATGGTTTTAATTAGGCGGTTGGTTTGGGCTAGTGCGTGCTTAGCCTCGGTAATGGAAATGCCGGGAATAGTACTAGGCATATAAAGCAACTGCCCTTCATAAAGAGCTGGCATAAACTCGGCACCAGTTTTCCATAAAGGAATAACCGCACTAACTAGCAATATTACGGTAAGGATTAGCACCTGTTTAGGTTTATTAAATACCTTACTAAGTATTGGTAGGTAGTGCTTAATCATAAAACGATTAACAGGGTTCTCTTGAGGTTTCTTAATTCTCCCCTTCATTAACCATAATAATAAAACTGGTAGCAGGGTTATAGATAAAACAGTCGCAAACAGCAGCACATAAGTTTTAGTAAACGCTAGTGGGCTAAACAGACGGTAAGACTCGCCCGTTAATGCGAGCACTGGTAAAAATGATACTGCAATAATCAATAACGAGAAGAATAACCCTGGCCCAACCTCTTTTGCAGCGATAACAATAGTTTTCTGGCGTAGCTCATCGCTGGCATCATCAGGTAGGTTGGCAAGTTTACGGCTGGCATTTTCAACCATTACAATTGCTGCATCTACCATAGTACCAATGGCAATGGCAATCCCCCCTAAGGACAATATATTAGCGGTAATGCCTTGGTTAGCCATTATTATGAATGCACCTAATACCCCTAGTGGTAACGTAATTAGAGCTACTAAAGCTGAACGAGCATGGAGCAAAAACAAAAAGATAACTAAAGCCACCATTAACCCTTCTTTAGCTAGCGTAGAGGTTAAATAGCTAACCGCTCCCTTAATTAATGGTGCACGGTCGTAAACGGGGACAATTTCCACCCCATCGGGCAGGCCTGCTTGCAAAGTTTTTAGCTTTTGCTTTACTTTGTTAATTACGTTTAGCGCATTCTCGCCCGAGCGCATAATAACAATTCCGCCAACAACTTCGCCTTTGCCGTCAAGCTCTGCTACTCCACGGCGTAGCTCTGCACCTTCTATAACTTGGGCCACATCAGCCAAGGTTACAGGCATGCCGTTATCAGCAAAAACTACGACTTTCTTAAGGTCTTCGATAGAGGTAACATAGCCTTTAACCCGTACCATTAATTCCGCCTCGCCTTGCTCGATAACTCGGCCACCTGCGTCCATACTGGCATTTTTAATGGCTTGGGTTAGGCGATGTAGTGGAATACCATAAGCACGCAAGCGATTAGGATTAATTAGCACTTGGTACTCTTTAACAAAACCACCGACTGATGCCACCTCCGACACGCCAGCAACGGTAGAAAGCTCAAACTTCAAGAACCAATCTTGGAGGCTACGTAAGTCTGCAAGGCTTTGGCTGTTGCTATTGTCAACCAGTGCATATTGGAATACCCAGCCCACACCTGTGGCATCAGGCCCCAACTCGGGGGTTACCGATGCTGGTAGCTCTCCTTGTACTTTAGACAATGCTTCTAACACTCGGCTTCGTGCCCAGTATTGGTCTACTTCGTCTTCAAAAACGATATATACAAACGAGCTCCCAAACATGGAAAATCCTCGTACAGCTTTAGTTTTTGGCAACCCTAGCATAGTGCTAGTAAGGGGGTAGGTTACAAGGTCTTCAACAATTTGTGGCGATTGGCCTGTAAAGTCAGTACGGATAATAACTTGGGTGTCAGATAAATCGGGGATGGCATCAAGCGGGGTGCGTTCAATAGCAAGTGTGCCATATATGGCTAGTAATAATGCTCCTACCAAAACCAAAAGGCGGTTATTTACCGACCAATCAATAACTTTAGCTAAAAACGACTTTGTCGGGTCAAGGGCTAAGTTCTTAGTGTCCTGCATGAGGATTGCCCCCTTCAATATTGCGCAGTGCATTTTTTAGTGTGCTTTCGGCATCAATCAAGAACTGCCCACTTACTACAACTTTGTCGCCAATATTAAGCCCGCTCACGATTTCGGCATAGCCATCGGCTTGTAGCCCCACCTTGACAGCCCTAGGATGGAATTTGCCGTCACCCATTGCTACAATTACTTTATGCCCTGCACTTGTTGGTAGTAATGCATCGTCTGGTACTGCAAGGCGAGGCTGGCTGTTGGTAGTAAAGGTAACATCGGCATAACCTTCTGGTTTTAAAGTGCCGTCTGTATTATCAAGCATTAGGCGTACTTGCCCGGCTCGGGTTTTGGGGTCAAGGGTAGGGTAGATATAGTCTACCGTTGCAGGGTAACTGTCGCCACGGTGGGGGATACGCACTAAAGCTATTGATGCTGTGTCTACAAACGGTAAATCTTTTTCGGCAATCTGTACTGCCACCCAAACCGAGCTGTAGTCGTCGAGGCGTAAAATAGATGTACCTGCTTTAATATAGCTACCGCTGTGGATATCAAGCTGGCTTACAGTACCATTAGTTAGAGCATAGAAAGGAACATTAGTAATAACTTTCTTGGTTTTAACTAGTATATCAACAGCTTTATTTTGCATACCCAATGCTGCTAAACGCCGTTTGGTTGCATTAGCTCTGCTTTTATTCCCTAAGGAAATTGCGGTTAAGTAATCTTCTTGGGCGGCAATTAGGTTAGGGCTGTATAGGGTAAATAATAATTGCCCTTGTTCTACTACATCACCAATACTGCTAATAGCTAGCGACTCTACCCAACCCTCTACTCGGCTAGAAAGGTGGGTGGTAAGGCTTTCGTTTTCGGTAATTCGGCCATAACCACTAATTTTTACCCCCAGTTCTACTAAGCTAGTTTCTGCAGTAATAACCCCCATGTTCTGGATTGTTTGTGGCTCGATAGTAACTCCACCATGATGCTGCGAGTGGTCAATACTTTGTTTAATAGGCTGCAACTCCATACCACAAATTGGGCAGTTTATAGAATGGTCAGAAACTATATGCGGGTGCATTGGGCAAGAAAAGACCTGTTCTTCTGCTAACGCTGGTGCTACATATAATGATATCGCAAGAAGTACGAATAATATTCTCATAACTACTCTCCAATTAGGTGGCTGTTATAGTTGGCAGCAATTGTAATGTATTTAGCTTTCTGCTCGGCTAAGCTGTGGGCAATGTTAAGGGCATTTATTTCGGCGTCTAGTACCATGTCTAGATCCCCTTGTCCTGCCTCATAAGAGCGGCGGGTGGCAGCTACTAAACTGTTTAGCGATTCTTTTTTGTTTTGTAGTACTGCAATATTCGCTTGTGCAGCATCACGCTTTGCTTGGAGCGACTGCATTTGTTTGGTCCAAGTGCGGATGGTGTCGTTATAGATTTGCTCGCTTTGGCGGCGTTTGGCTTTGGCTGCATTTAGCTTTGGTTTTTGGTTGCTACTATACCAAAGCGGGATAGATACACTCGCCTTAACCGAAAACAAATCAGGGATATTATCAGCCCCAATATTAGAGCGTTGCATATAGGCACTATCCAACCCAAAATTGGGTAAAAATGCAGCTTTAGCAGCAGCTATGTTTTTGTCAGCAATACTATTATTCTTGCGGGCTAGTTGTACAGGGTATAGTTCTTCAACATTACTTTGCCAAATCTCTGGCTGTATGGTTGGTAGGGGCAATGAAACGGGGGGAACGTCGCCAACTAGCCGTACTAACTCGGCATTAATACCGGCCTTTTGGGCGTTTAAATCGTTAAGGCGTTGCTCTATTAATGCGCGCTCTACGTCTACTTGTGAGAAGCGCCAGTAAACACCACCTCCACTTTCGAGCCGCCCTTGGAAGTATTTCTCCAACGACTGATAATGCTCTAGTTGCTTTTTAGCAAAGCTAATTTGTTTATGTATCTTCTGCTGCTGCGACAATACATTAAGTAATATTGCATTAAGTTGTTTGTGCGTATACTCAACTAAAAGGTTTTGCTTGTCTGAAAGCACCATTTGCCTGCCCGACTTTGCATTAAGTAAGCTGGGGTTAGGGATTTTCTGTGAGAAACCAATTGTTTTGGATGTCATCCGCTCTTGATGAAAAGAACCACTACCAATTGGTAAATTATTAAAACCAACCGATACCGTAGGGTCAGGCAACCCTAACTCGCCTTTAGCAAGTTGCCGATGTTGCTCGGCATTTTCTATGATTTGCAGCAATTGCGGGTGGCTTTTTAGCTTTGCCTCATAGTCGGCAAAGGTGGTTGTTTGTGCAAAAGCAGGTGTTACACCTAGTAGTATCATAATAAATAAAAACATCTCTTAATCTTTCTTAATCAAACTTTAATAAGCAGTATGGTAAAAAGAAAGACTACAGACGGATACGAAGGGTATTTAGATAAACAGGGCTAGTTATATAAACCGCAACCAAGGTAGGCGGTGCACGGGGGCTAATAGCTTTAGCTTGTAGCAATTGTTCGCTAATAGTCATTACAAAGTCGGGCTGCGGTAGCGATGTTTTGCTAATTTCTTCTGAGGTTAAGGTAGCATCAGCCGTATTAAAAGAAAGGTTGCTACAGTCTGCCACTAGCATTGTGCTGTCGCAGGTTGTGCTTTCTGTAGCACCACTATTATGGCTTGGGCAGGGGGATGTAGCCGTTTGTTGCTTCATTTCCATTGGGCACAAACCATCGCACGCCAAACTCGGCGTGATAGATGTAAACAACATTAATAGTAACAGTGTTAGTATTCTCATACTTATTATTATGGCGCGAGCCACTAAAAGTTACAAGTATCTAGATAAAACTACCTAGATAGTTTTTTGTTGCAGGGCTTGAAAATTAGGGGTATTCCTCCAATACTAGTTTTTACACTACGTTATCGCCCTTTCGGGCTTTTCTTTTCCATCTCTTTAAAGAGGTTTTTATGAATACGAAACAAAAACAAGTAATCAAGATGTTTTATGGCCTATTGGCGGTGATGTTTATACCAGGGGCTGTAATGATATTGTTTTTTTCAGAACCTGAAGTAGTTGAGCACACAGATACCGAGCAGGTATCGACCGTAATGTTTGTTAACCATGGCGGTAAGTGCTACATCGTTGATGCAGTAGATATGGATTTCTACCAAGAAATTAATTGTAATCCAGATATTACAAACCTCATCGATAATACTCCTGTTGGCCATGGTATAACTACCAACTATATATTCTTTGGCCAAGACCCAAAGACAGGGGAATGTTTTTCCGCTGTTGGTGCGGGGGTTAATAAGGAAGCCCTTAGCTGTACCGATGAGGTATTAGCTCTTGTAATTGAGGGTGCTGAGGTTATTGAATAAATATTTTCTACAAACAGGTGAATATTATGAATAAAAAAACCGAGCGTTACTTAGCTTATGCAGCAGTGATACTTCTAGTTATAATTGGCTCTATATTAAGAGGGTAGCAATGTTACCCATATAACAAATTAACGATTTTCTTAAGAGGGCTTTTAGCCCTCTTTTTTATTGTTTTAGGTATGCTTTTAGTTCGGGCACATGGTCGGTCAAAATGGCAAAGGGTAGCTTGTGGGTTTGTGCTAGGTTTATAGCATTGTCGAGCAGTTGCTTGTTGTTTTGCGGGAGCGGTTCGTTCATCGCCCAAGTATTTACCCCTAGACCTAAACTTGCACAATGGGCAATGGCCTCATCATTAAGGCTGTTAAGGCATGGGTGCACGTAAGAAATACTAGCTTTGTGGTAAGCATTACTAATGTTCTGCACGTTAAAATGTTGGTAAATGGAGTTGTCTGTTTCTGAGTCTGGGTAAATAGGCCGTTCGGTTTTCTCAGCAGAGTCAAACAACATAGCACGCGGTGTGTTTGGTAGTAATTTTTGCATTTGCTCTAAATCCCAAATTGAGAAAGACGAGAACAAAACCTTGCCCTTATAACCTGCAAGCTCTTTTACTAATAGCTCGGGCACAGTTGGTCTATTAGGTATAAATTTATCAGCAGCTGTTCCTTTAACATCTTTTATTTCGATATGCAGAGTAATATCTTTAGTAATCTCGAGCACTTCTTTAAGGGTGGGGATAACCCCGTCGCTATTAACCCCAGTTTTAAGCTGCTTTATTTCGGCAAGGGTTTTGTCACCCACAAAACCAATATTATCTACCCCAAAAATATGGTCGGCTAGGTTATTAGAGTGGGTAACTACTATGTGGTTGTCGGCAGTTTGGATAGCATCAATCTCGATAAAAACCGCACCATTTTTAATCGCTAATAAAATAGAGGGGATGGTGTTTTCTGCCACCTTAGTTATGTTGAGCGAACGAGCAAAAGTGCTGTCGGTACAGCCCGACCCCCGATGCCCACCAATTAGAATAGAATTTATCATGGGTAAATATTATCATAAAAGTACAAAAGCCGCAGATATTAATCTGCGGCTTTTGTCGTGAACAAGCTAGATGGAGTAATTAGTTTCCCCTATTTTGTGGTCTTGGATTGTGGAACCAATAAAGGCTACAAACAACCCTATAACTAACATTGTAGCGATTTCATAATTACCTGACATAGTGCTGGTAGCAAGTAGAACCCCAGCAACACAAAGCATAACAGGGGTGCCTATCATTACTTTAACTCCAGAGCTTAATTTCTCTCTGTTGGAAAACATAATGACTGCTACTAGGTGTAGCACTAGCACAATGCTTAAATGAATTTCATTGTACTCTGGGAAAAACCGAGCAGCTACAAATGTTATACCAGCAACAGTAAGCACTGGTAATAGAAACCATAGTAGGAACTTTTTTAAGTCTTTCTTGATTTGTTCATAATTCATGGTGTTACTCCTTTAAATGCTGCGCTGTTTTTAAAGCAAATAATATGCTTAAAAAAACACTAAACCCGACGGCTTTTAATATATTACCGTGGCTTATTAGGTCAGCAATAATAAAGCTAAATATAAAATATAAAATAAGGAACCCCAGTCTGTTCAGGGGGATATTATTTATACGCTCACTAACAATCAAACATAATATAGCCGCAAAGGTTAAGTATATTAGATTGGTATCTAATATTAAGATAAACTCTGGGTATGAATGTGCAATTACCAGTGTTATTAATACAAATAAAGCTATAGGTAAGAAAAACCAAACATAAGCCTTTAAAATTTTAGTAACCATGTATTTCTCCTTTTAAGCTAGGAGGGTGAAAAAACAGGAAGATAACAAATTGTTTCAATTAAATGGGGTTGATTAGCAGTAATTCAAGCCTTCTTGGGCTAGAAAATACAAAAGCCACAGATTAATATCTGCGGCTTTTATCGTTATCGAACTGTATCGTATTTTATATAGTCTTCGGTTATCATTACAAATGCTACAAAAACTGCAAGAGGTGCCATAGTATATAGGTACCATAAATGGCTACTAATAAACATTAAACCCATCACAGAACCCATCCCAGCTACCATTATTAGTAAGCAAATAGTATAAACAGACCTAACATTATAATAGTTGCCGATGCCACATATTATTGCTGCTGCAAACATGGAGGATGATATATATCTATGTATTGTATCCAGCATGGTTGGGTCTAGGAATAGAATTAACCATGTTAAAAAAGCGCAGCTTAGTATTGGCAATAAAAAAAATACAGCAAATCGCTTAGCGATTATCTTAATTTTAGTAAAATCCATGAGTTTTTACCCCTATGAGGTACAAGTGGAAAAGAAAAGAAGAACGGATAATTTATAGAATAGAAATTATAGTAGCCTTATTAGGCTGTCAAATTAAACCTTGGTTAGAAGAACCAACAAAACTGCACTTAATACAAACAGCATCCCCGCCCAGAGGTTGGACTTGTCCTTATGCCCAGTAATCTTGTTGTACCCAGCAATCCAAATCGGGGCTGCTAAAATTATTAGCCCTACGTAGGCAGGATTTGGGGTGTAGAACATAGCAATGCCTTTGTTTATTGTTACTACAAGAACAATGCCTGAAATAATTAACCCGCCTTTAATGGCTTTTTTGTCGAACATCTCTTTAATGTCTATAGTGCGGTTTTCTATAACTAGGCGGGTAATAATAGTAACAATACCTATCCCTACCCCAAGTAGGAACCCATAAACAATTGCCCCGTAAATAGGGTGGCCGCTAGCATCTATCACAGCCTTGTTAAGGGCATCTATTATTCCTAGTAAGAATATTGCTGGAGCAAGGTAAATAATTGCTTGTTTAGATACATAATCTTTGCGGATAAATAGCATTGCTGCCACAGCCACAGAAAGTGCGGCTATAACCCCGAACGCTTTTAAATCATTACTAAATAGGTCTTCACGGTACGATGGTTTTAATACCAGCCATATTGCAAAAGTTAACCATACCCCAATAGGAAGTAATCGAGAAGTTACTCCCGCACCAAACCGAGACGAACTCTCGATAGTAAAACGATCATGCACGCCAACAGCAATGCTTTGTGCTACCATTAACCAATAAAATACAGGGTCTTGTGGCCATGGTACAAGTAAAGCTAAAGGTAGAAAAATAACCGCTACACCAAACCCTCTCCATAACATTAAGGTGCTTGCCTTTAGGTGGAAATGTTGGTTGACTAAGAAAAATAAGGCCATACTAAAGCTAGTCAATAAACCATAAATTGGCCAGTCGGCAGAGTTAATAAAACTAGGAACGTTTGCCACTATTTACCACATGCCCCAATAAATGCCTTAAAAATGGCAAAATCGGGGCCATTGTCTTGGTGCAAATACTCGGGGTGCCATTCAAGGCCGATTGCGAAAGGGTGGTTTTTAACCTCAATCCCTTCAATAACGCCGTCTTCGGCAACAGCATTTATTGCTACTTTGTTAGATACTCTTATAACACCTTCACGGTGGACAGAATTAGTAGCAAAGCTACCCGTACCTATGATTTTCGCAAGTTTAGTGTTTTCTTTAGCAGTAACAGCATGTACTCGGCTTTCTGCATGGGGCTGTTGATGGTGCGAGAATGGGGAATTATGAAATTTTTGGATATCAGTAGTAAGTGTACAGCCTAGCATGCCAGCTAATACTTGCATCCCCTCGCATATTCCAAGGTAGGGTATGTTGTTGTCTAGTGCCGCTTGGATAAAAGCAATGTCGGACTCTAGCCGAGGGGACTCTTTATAGGGGAGTTTAGTTGTGCCTTTTTCGTACCAACCAAGTGGTTTAGCAATCTCGCCACCTGGTACAATTAGGCCGTCAATCATTGCTATATAATCTTGGTGAACATCTTTGCAATAAGGCAATGCAATCGGCACGCCACCTGCGTTTGCTATTGCATCAAAATAATGAGTACGCAATGCATAATGGGGGCGTCCAGAAAAGCTGCCCTCTTTTTCCCAATCTAGAGTAATGCCAATAACTGGCTTGTGCATTCTATGACCTTATCTCTGCTTGATGTTGCTTTTTAGCGGCTGCTATAATTGCATCACTTACTTTGGTAATGTCGGCCTCGGTTAAAGTTTTGTCGTCTGCTTGCAGGGTAATACTAATCGCAAGAGATTTTTTGCCTGTTGGCAGCTTGTCGCCTTCATAAGCATCAAAGATGTTTACTTCTTGTAGTAAGTTTTTCTCTGCTTTACGAACTGTGGTTATAAGGTCAGCTGCTGGTAGGTTTTTATCAACCACAAAAGCAAAATCACGCCGTACTGGCTGGAATGTAGACATGGCAAACGGTTGTGGTTTTACTTTCATTATATTAAGCATGCTTAGGTCTAGTTCCATAGCGCAGGCTATGTCTTTCAACCCCATTTTTTTGACTGTTTGGGGGTGCAGTTGCCCAAAATGGCCAACACAACGCCCTTGCACAATTAATGCACCACTACGTTCGGGGTGGTACCAAGCTGGTGCTTCGGCTTTTATCATGATTCTTGTTAAGTCATGGCCTAGTGCTTCAAGAATACTAAATGCATTAGCTTTTATTTCGAATACATTTGGTTTAGTTGCAGCAGCATGAGGGTTGCGGCTATGGCTGTCACCAATGCGGATTGCTGCTACTTTTAATGTTTCGGTGTGGTCTAGTTTTTGTACCTTGTCAGCCTCGCTATGGAATGTTGTGCCAACCTCTGCCAAGTGTATGCTTTGCTCGCCACGGCTGCGGTTGCGCTCGGCTGCTTGGAGTAAACTTGGTAGCAGGCTAGGGCGCATATCGCTCATGCCCTCGGCATCAATTGGGTTGGTAAGCTTTAAGCTTTCGTCGCCACCACCAAATAGTTTTGCTGCTTTTTGGCTAATAAAGCTGTAGCTAGAAGCCTCAAAATAACCGCAAGATGCCATATGCCGACGGGCAAAATTCTCTATTTTGCGCGTCGGGGCTGCGGTTGAGATAGTATTCAGATTTAAAGAAGGTAGCACTACAGGCACAGCGTCATAGCCTTTAATCCGTAGGATGTCTTCTACTAAGTCTTCTGGTGTTTCGGTCATGGTTAGGTGTGGTGGTACAACTACTTTAAATGTATCACCATCTTTAGTAATGTCGTAACCTAGAATATACAGAATGTCTGTACATTCTTTAGCAGACATATCTAAGCCACCAAAAGTTCTGATTAGTTCTGGGTTAAAGTCTATAGTAGCGGATACTGGCATTTGCTGCCCTGCTTTTGCCACGTGGCTTACTTCACCGCCGCAAATGCTTTCCAGTAGGTAAGCGGAAATAAGTGCAGCCATTAAAGTTTTTGATGGGTCAATACCACGTTCAAAACGGTGGCGAGCGTCAGAGTTTATTTGCAAGGCTTGGCCTGTGCGAGCAATGCAGCCACGGTCAAATTGGGCAGCTTCAATAAACACATTTTTAGTTTTTGTAGTAACCGAGCTTTCCACACCACCCACAATACCAGCAATCCCTAATACATTTTTACTATCAATAATAATAAGGTCATCTTTGTTTAGGGTATGGGTTTGGTCATCAAGGCCATTAACTTTTTCCCCACCTTTGGCGGTTGTAACAGCAATAAGCTCGTCGATATTGTCAGAATCATAAAAATGGAGTGGCTGCCCTAGTGCTAGCATAACGTATTGGGAAATGTCTACGGCTGTATTAATTGGGCGCAAGCCTGCCGCTTCAAGGCGGGTTTTAATCCAGTCGGGAGTTTGTATGTTATTGTCTATGCCACGTACCGATATACCACAAAAGAACGAGCAACCATCGGTCTTAATTTCGGGCATAAACTCTGCCTCACCGTGCTGTTTTTTATCGGTATCGTGGTATTGGCTTATCCATTCGTCACTAAAGGTGCCTATTCCGCCTGCTGCTAAGTCTCTTGCAAGCCCTAAAACACTTAGTGCATCACCACGATTAGGGGTGATTGACAGGTCAAACACAATATCGTTCTTAGGGAGTACTTCATTAAGTGGAGTACCTACAGTAACTATAGTGTCCATCTCCCAAATGCCTTCGCTGTCGGTACCAAGGCCTAGTTCTTTGGTAGAGCAAATCATCCCATCTGAGCTTTCGCCACGGATTTTAGATTTTTTAATTTCAAAGTCACCTGGTAGTATCGCGCCTTCAAGGGCAACAGCTACGTTAAGGCCTTTGCGTACATTGGGTGCGCCACATACAATTTGTTTTAATTCGTCGGCGCCAATGTCAACCGTGCATATGTTTAGGCGGTCGGCATTTGGGTGTTGCTTAGTTTCGGCGACATAGCCTACAACTACTTTGTCGTAGTTGTGGCCAGTATATTCGACCGCTTCAACCTCATGCCCAAGGCGAGTAAAGGCTGTATCTAGTTGCTCGATAGAAGCATCTGTTTGTAGAAAATCTTTTAACCAATTTAAAGTAATACGCATAAGTAAAGTCTCCGCTTAAAAGCTGTAATAATTAGGGGCGCAAGCCTGATGGTTTGCCAAAATGTTGTAGGAATGTTTGTTGGCTCTCGAAGAATAAGCGCAAGTCATTAATGCCGTATTTCAGCATTGCAAGCCTTCCGATACCTACGCCAAAAGCAAAGCCTTGCCATTGGTTAGGGTCAATCCCACTATGGGTTAGCACATTGCGGTGCACCATGCCCGAACCTAAAACCTCAAGCCAGCCTGTGTTTTTACATACTCGGCAACCATTACCACTACAAAATATACAGCGAATGTCAACCTCGGCCGATGGCTCGGTAAATGGGAAATAACTTGGGCGCATCCGCATTTCGATTTCTTTTTCAAAAAAGCGATTTAAAAAAGTTTGTAATACACCTTTTAAGTGCCCAAAAGTTAAGTCTTTATCGATAGCTAACCCTTCAACCTGCTGGAACTGAGGGGTGTGGGTTAAGTCCGAGTCGCAGCGATACACTTGCCCAATCGCTTGAATGCGCAATGGTGGCGGGAATTTTTGCATAGTTCTAATTTGCACAGGCGAAGTATGGGTACGCAGCACCCGCTTTTGCCCTTCTGCATTGTCGGGCAGGTAGAATGTGTCGTGCTCTTGGCGAGCTGGGTGGTCAGCGGGGATATTTAGTGCGGTAAAGTTATGGAAATCAGTTTCAATCTCGGGGCCAGATGCTGGGTCAAAGCCAAGGGTGCTTAAAATCCCTTCAACCTCTTCCATTACATAGCTAACTGGGTGCATCCGACCAACACGATACGGGGCTGCTGGCAAGGTTATGTCTATTTTCTCAGCAAGGAGCTTTTTGTTTAGAGTTGCTGTTTCAAGCTCTTCTTTGCGTTCTTCAAGGGCAGACTGCACTTTTTGTTTAAGCACATTAACCGCTTGGCCAAAATCTTTGCGCTCCTCAGGGCTCATCCCGCCAAGTTGTTTTAAAAGTTGGGTTATTTCACCACTTTTACCAAGTAAGGTTACACGTTGTTGCTCTAGCTCATCAAGGGCATTTGCTGCTTGGATTTGGCTTAAGCTTTGTTGTTCGAGAGTGTTTAATTTTTGCATCGGTTGCCACTTTGTTATCGTACTGGTTAAATAGTTAATCTGAAATATAACCTGCTTGTAGGTTTGGTGCAAGTTACGACATGCTAGATTATTACACTAATATATGCTAAATACTGATTTTACGGAGACGTGGCCGAGTGGTTTAAGGCGCACGCCTGGAAAGCGTGTTTGGGCGAAAGCCCATCGAGGGTTCAAATCCGTCCGTCTCCGCCATTTAAAGATATCTAAATATTCTATTAATTTATATGGAGCTTTTAAGAAATGAGAAGAGAACGTAATTTCATCCTCATTGGCGGGGCTCCTACTACAGGTAAATCTACAATTACTGAGAATTTAGCAGAATCTCTTAGTCTGCCATGGATATCAACAGACCAAATCCGTAATGTTATAAAGCCCTATGGTGACCAAGAGAAATTCCCTGCTTTGTACGATACAGTAGGCTTAACAGCAGAAGAGTTTTTAGCTAAATACACTCCTCAACAAGTATCTGATATGGAATACTCCCAAGGCGGAGAAGTTTGGCCTGCTATTAAGGGCTTATTTATGAGTAATTCGAATTGGAGAGATGGCGGAGTAATAGAAGGTGTTAATATACTGCCGCATTTGGTCGCTGAAGAAAACTATAAGAATAAAGAGTTAGTTAAGCCCCTTTTTATTGTTGATCTAGATGAAGACCGTATCCGTGAAGTTGTATATACACGCGGAGTATATGGCGGCGCAGATGAATATTCTGACGATGTAAAAGAAAAAGAGGTTGAGTGGGTAATGATTTTTGCCCATAGACTACAAGAAGAAGCCCATAAATATGGCTTCCCATGCATAGAAGTCACCAAAACAGACAGCGACCTCCAAAAAGTTATGTCAGAGCTTGGTGTATAGTAGTTTTCCTATCTGCCTTCGCAAATAAGTGTAATTTCAAATGTGTAGCATTTGGAATTGAAATTACTATAAGTGCGAAAATCCAGAGTGCCTTACTTTGATTTCTCTAGTAACATCAACGCATAATGCGTAATTGGGGTGAAATTATCATTCTCTTGGATTTCATCAAACCCTACCCACCGGGCTTCTGAGATTTCTGAGTTCTTTTTGAATGTTGAACTGTTTGCATAACATAAGAAAATATCAACGGTATCACGCTTGCCTTGAGCGGATGTTTTGTATTGCCCTAAATAGTTAGTACTTTTAATATTAATACCAAGTTCTTCATAAACTTCTCTTTGTGCCGCGTTATTAGAAGTTTCTCTTTTAGGGTTGTAACCTCCCCCTGGTAAATGCCATTTCTTTGTGTTCCCATAAGTATGGCGCACCATAAGAACTTCCCTTGGGCGTGCAGAGGATAAAATTAAACATTTAACACCAAATGTTTTTGGTTTTAAAATACGCCAGTAGGCTGTAAAGAAAGGCGACAGAAAGTAGCGTAAAACTATTCTTTTCATTTCTCATCAGCCTATAGAGCACAAGTTATATTAACCAGCCTTTTGCATTACATTATCTTTAAGTGTATTAATGAATTCTTCAAAAAAGTCGGTGTTCATCTCTGTTGAGGAGAAGAATGGGTTCATTAGTACAACACGCAGTAGGCTTACGTGGTCTGCGTCTACGTTTGCATTCCACTGGTTTGTAAACTTATTGATAAGCTTAGGGTAGTCTTTAACACCTAAAGATGTTTTTGATAGATAAAAGCCATTGCCATTATCTTGGATTCTCTTGAAAATTTCTTCACTACGGCTATTTACAGCTTTTAAGCTTTCGCCTTTATTAGCAATACAAAAACAGAAAATATTTGTATCCATGGGGGTAATGTAGCAATTAGGGATTTGCTCTTGCACTCTTCTTGCTAGTTCTTCACGGGTTCTAATAGTGCGGGCTAGAAGGCGGCCATAACCATCGCTATTTAGACCAATAGTTTTAGAGTTTAACCACATAGCAGTCGCTCCTGTAGCAGAGCGCGAGCCTTCGAGAGTTCTTTGCCACCGTGGGATTGCAGCATCAGACGTAATATAAGGAGCTGAAAATAAAGAGGTGCGGTAGTTTTCTTCATCGCGAGCTAGTAAAGCGCCACATGCATAGGGTGCATACCCTAATTTGTGTGGATCAAGAGTAATGGTATTAACCCGTGACATAGCCCGTATGGCTTGGTCTTTCTCTTCTGACATAACTCCTTTAGGAAGAGCTGCGAAGAACCCGCCATAAGCAGCGTCAACATGGTGCCAAATATGGACACCTTTTTCGTGTTTGAACTCATCAAGGATGTCTTGTACTTTATCAACTGGGTCAATCTCGCCAAGTTCGGTTGTTCCTAGTACTGAGACTACACTAAAAATAGGTTGCCCTGCTTCTAGAGCAATTGTTATTTGTTTACGTAAATCCTCGGTACATAGGCAGCCATTGTCGTCAAGAGCAACTCCACGGAATGAAGTTTCCCCCAGGCCGAGCATAGATACGGCTTTTTTCCATGAATAGTGCTTACTTCCGGGGATTAAAACAACCCCGCCTTTAAACGGTGCGCCAAAAGCATCTTTATATTTATCTGCAACCTCCCAAGGGGAATTGGCAACAAAGCTATGCTGCTTAAGTTCGGCTTCTGTAGGGTTATGTTCTTTGGCAAGTTCTTCGTATTTATCCCAGCCCATGTGTGCGGCATCAATAATAGACATATTAGTATGTTTTTTGTTGTTTAACCATGTACCCATTGCCAGAAAATGGTCAAGACGATAGCGCGCACGCCATAACCCCTCAATGTTAGCTACTGTCCCGCCAGAGGTAAAATGCCCACGCCCATCTGTACCAGATATACCCAGCATGCATAGTAAATCAGAAATGGCTTCTTCTTCAATCTTGCTGCCTACAATTGCAGCTTCTTCACAAATAATGTTAGGGTTATGCAGTAGAGCTGTAATATGCCCAATTAATGCTGGCATAGACACTTCTGATACCATATGCCCAATGTAGCGAGGTGAATAGGTCGGTACTTCTTGCTGTAATCTAGTACGAAGTGTATCTACGGTATTATGTAAGTGAGCTTGCTTTTCTTTGAAATACGAGCTTTGTTTGTTTTTGTCCGAGATAGCGCAACCGTCAGCTTTGAATTTGTCTTGCCGCCAATCAAACCAGCCATTAAATAAACTTTTAAGCTCAACAGCTAGCCATTCCTTATTCTCGGATTGAGGACCAAGAAAGAATGTTTTAATAGCAATGTCTTGTGTGTCACAGTTGTTTTCTTGTACCGGTTTTATCATCATTACCTCCGTTGTATTGTATGGGGTATATAGTTGTTTAACTTTGTATTTATATGGTTAAATGGCTATTTTCACAAACTATTTTGTACCTCACTTAGCACTATGTAAATTAATATAGCGAATTTACACGGTTTTAAGTCTGATTACTATATTAACCTTATGGCGCATATATGCGCCATAAGGTTAATATTTATGCGTTGTATAGAAGTTTTATTCTAATTAGCACTTAAGTTAATACATTATTATTATTAGTAATAATAAAAGTATTCTAACAGGATAAGGATAAGAAGATGGCACATAAGTGTACCCATGAAGAAGCAAAAGACTTTTACCGTGACAACTTGCAACTACTTGCCGAGCGTATTGGCGAACTAGCAGACGTTATGAGGATCTATAAATATGATAAGAACTTTGATATTGTTTTCTACCTTGACCTTGCCCACAGCAAAACAGTCCAGCAGATAGATAGTCTCCCTAATAGCTAATTATGAGATAGATTATTAGGCAATACTGCATGATGAATTTGTAATTCAAATTACACTTTGTGTGGGTAATGACCTTATTTTTATATATGGACAATTAAAATTTTTTTATAAAAAAAATATTAGAGCTGCATACCTCTTATACCTAGGCTTTTGTGTTATTTATATAACATAGCCTATTATAAAATACATGACTATATTTTCTGAAACTACTTGAAAAACATGCAAATAGATATCATCTATAAATCTAGGCAGTGTGTTTAATTTAAATTTTTAGAGAAATATTTTGAATTTATTGTCAATTTGTTTAACACTAGTGCTTAAACATCTGCTTAATGACAGCTTTAGGTCTATGACATAAAAAAAATAATAGGAAGTCAACCCATGAATAATATTAGTCTACGCAATAAAATATTAGGTGCAGCTTTGCTGCCTGTATTCCTTCTGCTTTTAGTTGTTGGTTATATAGTTATTGAACGAGTTCAGACCTATAACAACACAGGCAAGCTTGAACAATTAACCTCTTTTGCACCTGTTGTTAGCGAATTAGTACATGAAATGCAAAAAGAGCGTGGTATATCCGCGGTTTTTATTGGTAGCAAAGGTTCTGGGACTGTTGGTCAAGATGTAAGTGCGCAACGTACTTTAACAGATGCTAAATATGATAATTTATTTAAAACACTAGAAACTTTCCCTGTAAAAGATTATGGCTCTGAGTTTGCTGCTAAAGTTGAAGATGCATCTGCACGAGTTAAAAAACTATCAGCAATGCGGGGTAGTGTTAGTAAGCTTGATGTCACAACACCGCAAATGGCAGCTTACTATGGTAGCACTATCTTGAAATTACTTAGTATTGTTGAGCATATGTCGTCTCTTAGTGATGATGCTGCGATAGTAACTAATATTAGTTCATACATTAGTTTCCTGCATACTAAAGAACGCTCTGGTCGGGAGCGGGCGATGGGTGCTGGTGGTTTTGGTGCCGGTAAGTTCTCAACAAAGCTTTACAATAACTTTGTAGGTTTGATTGGCCAGCAAAGTGCCTATATGGCTTTGTTCAATGTTTATGCAACTCCTGAACAGAGAGCTTTTTATAAATCTAAACTTTCAGGTAGTGCTGTAGACGAAGTAAACCGGATGCGTAAAGTTGCTATGGCAAGTGGTGACACTAATGACCTTCAAGGCATTACTGGTAAATATTGGTTTGCCACAATTACAACTAAAATTAATTTGTTGAAAGAAGTTGAAGATAAAATCTCTCAAGATCTTCTTGCTTCAATGAAAGACAATTTGTCTGGAGCTTTATCAGGGATGATATTCTGGATTATTTTGGCTTTGGTTGTTTTAGTGGGTAACATTATTCTGTCAATGGTTCTTATCCGCAGTATCATGACACCTATCAACGCTTTGGTTGCAGAGTTTGATAAACTTGCAGCTTACGACTTAACAAGCCACCTTACTGTTATGTCTAAAGACGAAATTGGTGTAATGTCTGGGCAGTTTAATACTCTTGTTGCAAGTTTGAAGGATATTATCTCTCAGATATCTAGTTCCTCTACACAAGTGGCATCAGCAGCCGAAGAAATGTCTAGCTCTACAAACCATGTTTCTGAGTTGGTTCGCTCACAAAGCGACTCTTTGGAGCAAATTGCAGCAGCTGTTGAAGAGTCTTCAAGAAGTATCTTCGAGATTAAAGAGGTTGCAACACAAACATCTAACTCTGTTCTGAATATCTCTAACTCTTCAGCAGAGGCGGAAGCAGCTATGAAGATTCTTATCGATAACTCTGAGAACATTGCTAAAGTTCTGAGTGTGATTGAAGACATCGCTGACCAGATTAACCTTCTTGCATTGAATGCTGCGATTGAGGCAGCAAGAGCGGGCGACGCTGGTAGAGGGTTTGCTGTTGTTGCTGACGAAGTTGGTAAGCTTGCGACAAACACTAGCCAGTCTACTCAAGAGATTGCAAGTGTTGTATCAGACTTACGTACAAACGTTGACAATTGTGATGTCTTCTTGAAGAACATTACAAAATCAATCCAAGAGATTGAGTCTCAGACAGCCAATGTTTCTACTTCACTTGACCAACAGTCTGCTGCGGTTGAAGAAATTGCATCAACTGTAAGCGAGTTCTCAGACCAAATGGGTCTTATCTCAGGTCAGGTTACAGAGGTAGACACAACATCTGGAAGCGTTGCAGAAGAAGCAACAAACCTAGACCAAGTTGTTTCTAAGTTTAAAACATAACCTATAAAAAATAACAATTAAGCCTTCCCTTTGTGTAAACTTAGGGAAGGCTTAATTTATTAAAGGTACTAAATGCGTTATATATCAACACGTGGCTATATGGGCGATGATGGGCAAGGTGTTGGCTTTATAGACGCTATGCTAGATGGGCTAGCGCCCGATGGCGGGCTTTATTTACCACAAACCTACCCTACTTTTACAGCGCAAGACCTTGATAGGTTTGCGAACTTATCTTTTGTGGAGCTAGCAGAGGAAATAATATTACCATTCGTTGCCCCCGACCTAAACCGTGAGCAACTTAGAGCTCTGCTAAAAAAAGCATACTCGACATTCTCTATCCCTGAAATCACCCCACTAAAAAAACTAGATGAAGATAACTACTTATTAGAGCTATTCCACGGCCCAACACTAGCTTTTAAAGATGTAGCATTGCAACTATTAGGAGGGTTGCTCGACTTTGCTTTAGCAGATAAAAATAAACAAGTAACCGTGCTTGGTGCAACCTCTGGCGATACAGGGCCTGCTGCTATTGAAGGGCTAAAAGGGGTTAATAATTCTCGTATTTTTATGTTGTTTCCTCATAATCGGGTAAGCCATGTGCAGCGTAAACAAATGACTACTACTGGTGCTGCTAATGTATACCCTATTGCAATAGACGGTACTTTTGACGATTGCCAAAAACTAGTAAAAGAGCTGTTCAATGATAAGAAGTTTAAAGAGCAGCAGAACCTAACCGCAGTTAATTCTATCTCGTGGGCGCGGTTATTACCGCAAATGGTTTATTATTTCCATGCTTGGGGGAGGCTAAATAAAAAACCTCTGGCATTCTCAGTCCCGACTGGTAACTTTGGTGACGTTTTTGCTGGGTTTGCTGCACAAAAATGTGGGCTACCGATAGAAAAGCTAATTATTGCAAATAATGATAACGATATTGTGACTCGCTTTGTTAGCAATGGTGATTATTCTATTAAAGATGTTATCGCCACCCAAAGCCCAAGTATTGATATTTCCATTGCTAGTAACTTCGAGCGTTACTTATTTGAAGTGATGGGGCGTGATAGCGCAGCCCTTAGACAAACAATGGACTCGTTCGCCAATAGCGGGAAACTACCAACGCTTTCTAAACCACAAATGGCTCAAGTACGTAATACATTTGCAGCATTTTCAGCAAATGAAACTGAAATAACAGCTACTATTAAAGCTGCATGGCAGGGGCATGGTATTCTACTTGACCCACATACTGCTGTTGGTTTGTATGCTACTAGGGAGTATCAAAAGACTACCGATGCTTTAGTTGTTACTCTGGCTACAGCACACCCTGCTAAGTTCCCCGATGCAGTCGAAAAAGCAACAAACCAGAGACCAGACTTACCCTTAGAATTGAGGCATATACTAGCAGCCACAGAAGATTCTTCTTTAGTCGACAATAGTGCCGAACAGTTAAAGAACTTTATTCTAAGCCAGTCATAGTTTCACGGTGTTCCTTTTCGGGCTGGATTATATTAAGAAAGCCGAAGGCTAAAGTGGCTAGTAATAAGACAGAGAAAGCAGTAATAAACCCTTCTTCTCCCCATAAATCAATTGAATATCCAAATATAGCAGGTCCAACCATAGTGCCAGCATTATAGAAAAGAGCATGAAACGAAATAGCAAAAATACGTGCAACACCAGAGAAATGGGAACCAATAAGAGCTAGGCCTGCAATAGCAATCATATAACAAGCGCTTCCCCACAGTATAACGTTTAAAATCATAATAAGGCTGTATGTGTCCCAGTATAAAGTAGTGGCACCTACTAAGATTGAGAAGAAAAGAAGTATAATAATAAAGTATCTCTTGCTAGATCTATCCATAAGACTAGAAAGTGGGTATTGAAATAAAATCCCCCCCAGCATGAACCATGTAATAAGCATTAGTGCTTGGGTTTCTTCAAAACCTTTTAATAGCCCATATACACCTATAAATGTATCTACACTTTCACCCGATAGACCTGCAATAAAGCATATTAACCATAGGTATTTATAATGAGTAACTATTTTTAGAATATTTCTTATTGTGGGGCGAGTGGTGGGGGTTTCAAGTTTAGGCTTTTTAACCATATAAGCCCCTAATATGAAGATTAAGGAAGTTAATATAATAGAAGTATTAGACATGCTGAATATATTTATAAGAATAGGGCCCAGAGCAAACCCAAGAATTGCTAATATATAAAAAACAGCTAGTAAACGTACGCATGTATCCTTTTGTGAGGAATATATAATTCGCAATTCTAACTGTAGGTATAAAACCGTAGTTATAGCACTTTTTATTATGTATATAATTATCCATACAAGAGGGCTACCAGTACTTATAAATAATAATGAAGTAACAGCAAATAGTGATATAGCACTTAGTCTCGGTGAGAATAGCCAATCATGCTTATAAGAAATAATAGGATATATAAAACTGTATATGATTGAGGCAAATCCAGCCATAACAAATACAACCCCCAAAGTTGACCCTGTCCAACTATAGCGACTAAAGGCAACAGTAATCATGGCTAGTAACATTCCTTCAGCAAGGCTAATTAGAAATGCTGCCATATATTCTGGAGATAATTTTCTAATATGATGAAGAATATTATTATTTATGGGTAGTGGTTTGCTCATAATCCGACACTATAACATAAGTTATATTTTATAGATAAAATACAAAAGCGATTTTTTTTTAATAGAAGCGTGTTATGCTGCTGTAGAAGTATAGTAATTTATTAATGTGGTTATTCTTTGTAGTGCTAAAAATATTTCTATTATCATATATTCTTTGTATTTCTATAACACCTGTATGGGCTCAGGTTTTGCCTAGTTCAGCCGACCCTGCACGTGTAGATGACGGGCTGCTAGAGAAAGAACCGCTTAAGCAAAGGCTCGAACCTTTAGTTGTTCCTAAATACCAGTTTGGGCAAGACATCCCCCCTGAAAGCAAGAACATAAGGCTAACCTTAGAAGGCATCAAACTTGATGGGGCTACTGCTTTTCCTGACGAGCATATACATGCCATGTATAAACATCTTGTTGGTAAAGATACAACGTTGGATAAGGTATGGGCGGTTGCTAATGATATAACCAATTATTACCGTGATGCAGGCTTCTTCTTATCTAGGGCATATGTTCCTGCTCAGAGTATTGTGGATGGTATTGTTAGAATTAATGTGGTTGAGGGGTACATCAGCCGTGTAGACCTTAGTGATGATTTACGTAAGCACGGTATAGTTAGGCGTTTAATTTCTGGCTTAGAGGCAGAACACCCCGTTTCTCGCCAACAACTCGAGAGCTTCTTACTTCGTCTTAATGATTTCCCGGGGTATTCTTTTAATGCATTACTTAAACGTGACGAAATAGACGGTAATGGTGGAGTTGCACTGCTGTTAGAGCATGTTCCCGAGCAAGAAATTGTTAGTTTGGGCGTTAATAACTATGGCTCAAAATTTTTAGGGCCAATACAAATGAATACCAGCTATCGTGGTACATTGGTGCCACTCCAAGAGACAGTATTATCTGTAGCGGCTAGCTTACCTGCTGACGAATTAAAAAATGTTAATTTGAGCCATCAAATCCAAATTGCCCCAAGTTGGAAAATTTTATTAAGTGGAAGCGCTACAGATACCGAACCGGGTAGTAATTTAGCTGTTAACAGGATAAACGGTGACTCTGTTACTCTTCAAACCCAGTTAATATATTCGTTAAAACGCCAGCGGAACCAGAATGTCGACTTTAAGCTCGGTATCGGAGGGCGCCATAGCAATACAGAGATTTCAGGAAATACTTTAGTTCGAGATAGGCTCCGTACCTTGCATTTAGGAAGTAATGTAAGTTTTATTGATGATACTGGTGCATATAATCAATTTGCGGCTACTTTAAGTAAAGGCCTAAAATTTATTGATGCAAGCGATGGTAGCGACCTAAATCTATCACGTACAGGTGCCCAGCCTGACTTTACTAAGTTAGATGCTTCCTATTTACGTCAACAAATGGTGATGAACAAATTCCTTATCCAAACTCAAGTTGAGGGGCAATATTCTAATAATAGCTTGTTTTCATCAGAAGAGTTTGGCTTTGGTGGTGCAAGGCTAGGGCGTGCTTTTGATGCATCAGAAATTACAGGTGATAGTGGTATTGCAGCAGGTGTTGAGCTCCACTATACAGGGGTAGAATTATTGCAAAAAACACACGCCACCCCATTTATTTTTTATGATATTGGCCGAGTATGGAACCAAGAGCCTGGTCGTAAATCTATTACTGCTTCATCAACAGGAGCTGGGGTAAGGCTAAGTAAAGATGTGGGTAAAAAAGCCCGTATATCGGCAGATTTCTTTGTTGCTGTGCCTATTATAAAATCTATTGATAACCCAATAATTGGCGACAAACACTCACCTCGGGTTGGGTTTAGGCTATCCATTTCTCGTTAGTAGTTTTGCATACATCTAGCAACCGCACCAGTAACCATTTGATTAACAATAAGTCTATGCTAATCTTAAAGGTATGATTAATAACGTTTATATAGTCCTAGTAAAGCGAGTCTTTCTTGGCGTTTTTTGCGCTATGCTTTACTGCGGGGCTGTGTATGCAA
>JAJFIW010000026.1 GCA_021774615.1 Alphaproteobacteria bacterium
GTCTAGAGTTGGTAAAAATCCCGTTGTCATCCCTCAAGGGGTTGAGTTTAATATTGACGGGCGCGATATTTCAGTTAAAGGAAAATTTGGGTCATTGACTTGGTCTGTTCCTTCTGACGTAGAATTTAAGAAAAATGATAGTGGCGAGGTTGAATTCTCTCCACGAAACCAAAGCAAGCTTGCTCGCTCTTTATGGGGTACAAGCCGTGCAACTGTAGCAAACATGATGCATGGTGTTTCTGAAGGTTTTGTTAAGAAACTATCAGTTCATGGAGTTGGGTATCGTGCTGCGGTACAAGGAAATCTTTTGGACATAAGTGCTGGTTTTTCACATCCAGTAAAAATGCCAATTCCTGATGGGTTGAAAGTTCAAGTAACTGACAACACACAGATAGAGATCAGTGGATTTGACAAACAACAGGTTGGCCAATTTGCTGCAAACGTGCGAAGTGTTCGTCCACCAGAGCCTTATAAAGGCAAAGGTATTCGTTATGCTGACGAGCGGGTTCGCATGAAAGAAGGCAAGAAGAAAAAATAAACAATAGTTTTTAATAATCGCTAATTATTGAGCGTAAAGGGTTAAAAGATGATTGAGAATAAAGCAGTACGTCGTGCGCGTCGTTTGCGTCATCATGTAAAAAGTAGTTCTGCAGGGACTGGTCGCCAACGGTTGAGTATCTTCCGTAGTAACAGTCACATTTATGCGCAGATTATTGATGACAACGAAGGCAAGACATTAGTATCAGCCTCTACAGTTGACAAAGAAGTTCGTGATGGCATTGCCTCAGGTGCAACAATTGATGCAGCTGTTAAGGTTGGCGAAGAAATAGCCAAACGTGCAAAGAAAGCTGGGGTTAAAGATGTATTCTTCGACCGCGGAGCTTTCCGTTACCATGGCAGAGTTAAAGCTCTGGCTGACGCGGCACGTAGTGGCGGTCTGAATTTTTAACCTATAGGAATGGGGAAGTAAGGCTTATGGCTTTCAGAGAAGAAAAAGATAGCGGTTATGTTGATAAGTTAGTTAACATTGGCCGTGTTGCAAAAGTAGTTAAAGGTGGACGTAGATTCTCATTTTCTGCAATCGTTGTAGTTGGTGATGAGTCTGGTCGCGTTGGCTGGGGTAGCGGTAAAGCGCGTGAGGTTCCAGAAGCAGTTCGTAAGGCAACTGATAATGCTAAAAAAGGCATGGTACGTGTACCACTGCGTGAAGGACGTACAATTCACCATAATATTTATGGCGAGTTTGGTGGTTCTAAAGTATTTATGAAGCCTGCAACTCCTGGTACTGGTATTATTGCTGGTGGCCCTATGCGTGCGGTATTTGAGTCTATGGGCATGAAAGATGTTGTAGCTAAGTCATTGGGTTCAAATAACCCATACAACTTAATTCAAGCAACATTTGAAGCTTTCGCTAACATGGAAACACCTCGTGCAATTGCTGCAAAACGTGGTTTGAAAATGAACGAACTTCGTGATCGTCGTGTAAGCGCTGGTGTTGCATCGCTAGAAAAATCTGAAGATGGTGCAAAGAAAGTGGCACAACCTGCTGCTAAAGCACCTGCTAAGAAAGCTGATGCACCTAAAAAAGCAGATAAAGCTCCGGCTAAAGCAAAAACTCAGAAAGCTGATGTTGCTGCAAAGCCTGCTAAAGGTAAAGGAGACAAGTAATGGCTGCTAAAACTATCAAAATTACACAAGTAGGTAGTTCAATTGGGCGTGAAAAAAGCCAAGGCGCAACTTTAAAAGGTTTGGGCTTGGGTAAAATGAACAAAACAGTTGAAGTATTAGACAATGACGCAACTTGGGGTATGATCCGTAAGGTGAACCACCTAGTTAGAGTCGAGAAATAAGGCATCCCGAAGAGTTTCTTCGAGGGATAATGCATAGAGGATAAAGTAATGAAATTAAATGCTCTTCAAGACAATCAAGGTGCACGTCGCAGTGCAAGTCGTGTTGGTCGTGGTACTGGTAGTGGCGTAGGTAAAACTTGCGGACGTGGATACAAAGGACAGAAGTCTCGTTCTGGCGGCGGTATTATGCCAGGATTTGAAGGTGGACAAACACCTTTATATCGTCGTTTGCCTATTCGTGGGTTTAATAACAGTAATTTTAAAACAAATTATGTTACTATCAACGTAGAACAATTACAGAAGATGGTAGACGATAAGCGTCTTAAATCATCTGATACTGTTACACTTGAGTTGTTACAAAAAGTAGGCTTTACCAAGAAACAACACGATGGGTTGAAAATCCTTGGTACTGGTGAGTTAACAGCTAAATTGAATGTTGAAACACAGAATATTTCAAAATCTGCACAGGAAAAAATAGAAAAAACTGGTGGTAAGGTTGTTGTTAAACCTTTGAATGATAAAATCACTAAATTTCTACCTGCTCAGGTGCTTAAACGTCAAGCTGCTGCCAAATAACTAGTTGGTAAGTAGTTTTTTCTGAGGAGAAGTCATGGCATCTAATCGCCAAAGTGCAAACGTAAGTGGTGCTGCGGAGGCTTTCGGTAAAGCGAAAGACCTCCATAAGCGTATTTTATTCGTATTAGGGGCTTTATTAGTCTTCCGTTTGGGGACACATATTCCTATTGCGGGGATAGACCCTATTGCTTTGGCTGCATTTTCTCAGGCAAATTTACAAGATGGCATCTTAGGAATGTTAAATATGTTCACAGGTGGTGCGTTTGCTCGTGCTTCTATCTTTGCGTTGAATATTATTCCCTATATCCTAGCGTCTATTTTTATCCAGATTCTCTCTAAAACAATACCTTCTATGCAAGAGTTAGAGAAAGAAGGCGAAGCTGGTAAGCGTAAAATAAACCAGTACACGCGCTACCTTACAGTTTGTATTGCT
This sequence comes from Alphaproteobacteria bacterium, assembly GCA_021774615.1. Lineage (GTDB taxonomy): Bacteria > Pseudomonadota > Alphaproteobacteria > UBA1280 > UBA6503 > UBA6503. The sequence continues at coordinate 2,860 of JAJFIW010000026.1, forward strand.
TTTATGAATGGCTTGATGTTGGCATCAGCACTAATGGCTGCACAAAACGTTGTTATTAACCCTGGGCTTGCGTTTAAACTACATACGGCATTAACCTTTACAGCTGGTGCGATGTTTGTGGTGTGGATGGCTGAACAAATAAATAGCCGTGGTATTGGTAACGGTGCATCATTACTTATTTTTGCAGGGATTGTAGCCGAGCTGCCAAAAGCCCTTATCCAGACTTTCTCATTAGCACGTGATGGCGCTATTGGCGAATTTACCTTAATTGGTATTGGTCTTATGGTTGTGCTGATTATTGCTTTTTGTGTATTTATTGAGTCTGCACAGCGCAAGGTAACTGTACAATATCCGAAGCGACAGGTCGGTTCTCGCCAGTCTGGTGCAGAAGTATCTCATATGCCTTTAAAAGTTAACCTATCTGGTGTTATGGGCCCTATTTTAGCCTCACAAATTCTTCTTATGCCAAGTTTTATGTTACAGCAGTTCTTAAGCGATAGTTACAGCGATAGTAATATCTCAAGCTATATAGCATTATATCTTAACCCTAGTAGCTGGGTTTTTAACCTTCTGTTTGTTATTGGTATATTTATCTTTAGCTTTTGGTGGGTTTCTTTAATGATGGACCCAGATAAAATGGCAGAGCGAATTAAGAAAGAAGGCGGATTTATCCCTGGGATTAGACCCGGTCAACAAACTGCTACTTTCCTTGATAAAGTGATGACCCGTCTTATGGTTGTAGGTGGAGCGTACTTAGCATTTATTTGTGTGTTACCGCAGGTGTTTATTTCGCAGTATGGCGTGCCGTTCTACTTTGGTGGTACTAGTTTGCTTATTGTTGTTACGGTTGCTTTAGACAGCATGAGTCGTATTCAGGCAGCATTGGTTGCGCACCGTTATGAAGGGCTTCTTAAGAAATCTCGTTTACGTGGTTCTCGTAATAAGGCAGGGGCATAGCTCTATGCGGATTATTATTATGGGTGCACCAGGCGCAGGTAAAGGGACACAATCTCAGCGTTGTGCCACCTTGCTTAATGTACCTAAGCTATCTACAGGTGATATGCTCCGTAGTGAGGTTCAGGCTAAAACACCTTTAGGGCTTGATATCTCCGAGCGTATTAACCGTGGTGACCTTGTTTCTGATGAGATTATTGTTGGTCTTTTAGCAGATAGAATAAAAGAAAAAGACTGTACAAAGGGATTTATACTTGACGGCTTCCCTAGAACTGTGGCACAAGCACAAGCGCTTGATAATGTTTTAGCAAGTACGGGCATGTCTCTTGATCATATTATTAATTTAAAAGTTAATGAGGAAGATTTGGTCAAACGGTTTACTGGCCGTAGAGTTGCGTTGGGTTCTGGCCAAACTTACCATGTGGAGAATAATCCACCTAAAGAACAAGGTATTTGCGACCAAAGCGGTGAGAAGCTAGTTCAGAGACCTGATGATAGTGAAGATGTGGTAAGACACCGTTTAGATGTGTATTACGAACAAACTGCTCCGGTTATTGAGTTTTATCGTAGTGAAAAACGCCTTGAAGAGATTGATGGTATGAACTCTGTCAATGAAGTGTTCGAGGATTTGTGCACTACGATAGGGGTTAATAACAGTGAGCTACATAAGTTTAGCAGAACAGGGAGTTGCTGTGTCTAAGGAAGATATGATTGAAATGGATGGTGAGGTTGTAGAAGTACTACCTAATGCTATGTTTCGAGTTAAGTTAGAAAATGGGCACCAAGTTTTGGCTCATATCTCTGGTAGAATGCGGAAACACTTTATCCGGATTCTAGCTGGTGACTCAGTCACCTTAGAGATGACACCATATGATTTAAGTAAAGGGCGAATTGTTTACCGTAAGAAGTAAATACTAGCCTATGAATGTAGAGGAGTAAGACTATGAAAGTACAAGCGTCAGTTAAAAAACGTT
>JAJFIW010000027.1 GCA_021774615.1 Alphaproteobacteria bacterium
CATCACGGATTTCATAGTCTTCCATAAGACCGAATAGTTGAGCGGCTTTTTCTTCCCCAATTGCAAGCATAAATATTGCAGCGTTACGGACTCCATCTTTTGTTGTTCTAGCCATTTTTCTTGTAATATCCCTTCATTCCTAGTCTTCCTCAGGGGTTTCAGGTGTTAGCCAACTTCTAACAACTGCTACACTTTGCTCGGGGTTGGCATCAATAATTTCAGTGGCTTTGATGATTGTAGACTCTCTTACACGGCCCTCAACTTTTGCTAAGTCTATCATGGTTTCAGCTTCTTTTTGTGCAATGCTATCTGCATCATCTTGAGAGCTACTAGCAGGAACTTGTTCCGCGTCAGCTTGTACATGTGCTGCTTTAAGAATAGGTTTTACAACGAATAGTATTATCATCAATAAACCAATAAATAGTAAACCGTACTCTATTAAGCGCATAATATCAGACTTGCTAAGTAGAGGGGGTTCAAACATTTCTACCTCTTCAATAGCTCTAAACTGCATGTCAATTAACTCAATTTTGTCACCACGGCTTTCGCTAAAGCCGATTGATCTGCGCACTAATGCTTCTAGCTTTTGTTTGTTCTCATCGGTAATTGGTACATATTGGCTTTCACCATCAATAGTCACATAGTTGCCTTCAACTAGGACTGCAACGCTCAGTTTATCAATACTTCCACCTTCTCGGATAAAGTGGCGTACAGTACGAGATATTTCGTAGTTGACGGTTTCCTCAATGCGGCCATCATTCTCTGTTCTGCTGACTTGGAATCCTTGTGGGTTTTGCCCAGGTACGTTGGCTGCTAGCCCTGCTGGTGCACCAGGTTCGGTATTCTCACTTTTGCTTTCTTCTTCAACCCGTTGCTCAGAGCGAACCACTTGTTGCTCAGGGTTAAATATTTCCGAATTTTCTTCAATGCGGTCAAAGTTAACAGTAGCCGATACTTTTGCAGATACGCGCCCTTGGCCAACGACAGGCTCTAAAATTCTAGTGATACTAGCTTCATATTCTTGCTCAAGTTTAGTTCTGAACATTACAGATGGTGAATTGCCATTGCTAGATACTCCAGGCTCACCCTTGCCAGATGAAAGTAGTTTTCCACGATTATCAATAATAGTAACATTATTAGGGGATAGATCCGGAATTGCTGCTGCAACTAGTTGCACCATGCCATTGATTTGGTCTTCCTCCAAAGAGCGGCTGCCAATATTAAGAGTTACAGAAGCGCTAGCCTTGGTTTGGTTCCGAGAGAACAACTGTCGCTTTGGCATTACAATATGCACACGTGCTGCTTTTACTACTGGTAATGATGTTATAGTCCTAGCAAGTTCACCTTCCAATGCACGCCTAGCATTAATATTTTGTATTAGTGATGTGGTGCCAAAGCTAGATGTATCGTCAAATATTTCATAGCCAGTACTGCTGCTACCAACTAGACCTTCGCCAGCTATTTGGAGGCGTAATGTGCCGACCTGTTTTTGAGGTACATAAATTTGGCTGTCACCACGAATTTCGTGTTTAACACCAAGAGCCGCTAGTCTATTTACAATATCGCTAGCTTCCTTAACTTCAAGCCCTCCATAAAGAAGAGACATATCTTGATGGGAAACTCGTGACGAAATGGCAAGCATAAAACCAATTAGTAACACTGTTACTAACCCCATAGTTATTATCCTCGTCATACCGAGGGTCTTAACAATATTTGACATGCTGTCCATATGTGCTCGTCCAATTATATATAATTATATAAGCCATTCTAGCATGAACCATGCCAATAGACCAAGTGGGGGATATATTAACTGCTGTATTTATAGCATACTATATGTGGCATAAATATCGTGCTTAGTTGTTTGATTGTTTTAAATTGATTTGCTGTAGCGCTGTCAGTAATTTTTATTATAAATTTTTGTTTTTATAAAAATAAGTATATTCATATTGTTAGTGTATAGTTTAATTGCTATATTAATCATGTGTCAGGTTTTTTTCGGGCAATTATTTATGTAGTGTTATATAAATAAGCTGTGACGACTTAGTTAAATAGAACTAATAATTCTAAAATTCTAGGTTTTAAGTCGACATGTGGACATGTACGTCCCGCTAACAAAATAAATCCATGTAGGAGACTATAATCATGACTTTAAGTATTAATACTAATATTAGTGCGATTACCGCACAACGTAACCTAGCTATATCAAGTAACCGTTCAGCAAGCTCTATTGCAAAGCTATCATCAGGCTCTCGTATTACGACTGCTAAAGATGATGCTGCTGCTTTGGCGATTTCGTCTGGACTAAAACTTGACTTGGCTGCTCTTCGTGCTGCTCAATCAAACGTTTCTCAAGCATCTGCTATTTTGCAAATTGCTGACGGAGGTTTTGCGCAGATCGGTGAAGTATTTAACCGTCTACAAACACTAGCAACTTCAGCTCAATCTGACCAAATATCAGCTACAGAACGTGGCTTCCTGAATACTGAGTATCAGGAACTATTAGGTGAGATTGACCGTATTGCTGATTCTACCGAGTTTAACGGTATTGAGCTTCTTGGTGGCGCTGCCAGCTTGGATATTAATGCGGGTACTCTTGGTACAGACTTAGTTCCAGCTAACGGTTTTGTTGGTTTTGAGTTTGATGCTTCAGTTCGTGTAGCTACTGAGTCTATCGAGGTAACTTACGATGAAGTAACGCAGGTATTCAGCGTAAGTGTATATGATGCTGCTGGTGGTTCTGGTGCTGGTAACTTAGTTGCTAGTCAGTCTGTTAACCTAAATGACTTAGCTGGTAACCCATTTGATATTGGTGGTACTGGTACATTGACAGCTGGTAATATTTTCCAACTAGATTTCTCATCAATTGGTGTAGATATTACTGTTAATAGTGACTTTGACACAACTACCGTTGGTGGTTTTGGTGGAGCATTTGCAACAGGTGGTGTTGATGTTGCTGCCGGTACAGGTACAGCTGCGGCTGCACTAAACTTCTTGGTTGGTATTTCATCAACTGACGTTATCGGTATTACTCTTCAGGTTGGTACTGCTGCTGCACTTGGTGTAGGTGGTACATCTGTTACTAGTACAGTTAATGCGCAAGGTGCTGCAACAGCTATTAGTACAGCTGTTGAGAACCTTAACACTGCCCGTGCGACCTTGGGTGCAACATTAAGCCGGTTAGAATTTGCTGGTTCAAATGTTGCTGTTCAGGTTGAAAACTCAGAAGCTGCACGTTCTGTTCTTGAAGACGTGAATGTGGCTGAAGAGTTCACTAACTTTACTAGTTCTCAGGTTCTAGTACAGGCTGGTGTATCAATCTTAGCGCAAGCTAACCAACAGCCTTCACTATTGTTGCAACTTCTTCAGTAATACTGAGAATAAGCAATAAGATAGGCGTAAGTCTGGAGAAGCCCCTCTTTTGAGGGGCTTCTTTTTTTGTTGGTACATTTTGGCGAACTGGCACGGTTGATGCATATATCCTTCCTGAACACGCAGCAAGGTAAGCTAGCGTTATTTAACAAATAGACGGGGATAATAAAATGGTTCTTTCTATCACATCAAACAGCTCAGCAGAAGTAATACAACGGAATATGGAATTAACAGAGCGTAGAGTAGGGCGTTCTTTCACAAAAATAACTTCAGGCACAAGAGTGTTTAGTGCTCGAGAAGATGCAGCTTCATTGGCTATTGGTACAGGTTTGCGGATGGATATTGCTTCTTTACGCTCGGCGCAGGTGAACGCATCAACAGGTGTTTCTATGTTGCAAGTTGCTGATGGTAGCCTTGGCGAGATTTCAGATATCTTATCTCGTATGGGGTCTCTATCGTCGTCAGCGCAGAACGAAGCGATTTCTGATACTGAAAGAGGGTTTATAGACCAAGAGTACCAATTATTAAAAGCTGAGATATCTCGTATTAGTGCACAAACTCAATTTAATGGTCAGCCGCTATTAGGTGGTGCAAGTGGTATTTCTATCTTATCTCAAGGTGCAAATGTTGATGCTGCTAGTGGTTTTAGTGCGTTCGAGTTTGATCCAGATAAAGTTAATGCTCTAGACAATTTTACAATCGAATTTGACCCTGCCATTAATATGATGCGGATGACTAATACAACAAGTGGTTTGTTCCAAGATGTATTGGTACCAATAAGCCCTCCTCCTGGGTTCCAAAATTCGTATAACTTTAGCACCCTTGGCGTGAAGATTACGTTATCAAGTGCTTTTAATATTGCAACTCCAATTGGTAACCCTCCGATTAGTGTGCTTCCAGGGCCAGGTGCTGCTGATACATTCCAAGTGCAAGCGTCAGCTACTGCAGTTGCGGCAACATTGGAGTTTCAAATTGGTACAGGCACAGGCGTTAGCGATAGAGTTCAAGTTAATTTACCCCTTGTAACAACAAGCGGTTTGGGTATTGCAACTACTGATGTGTCCTTACGGGTTAACGCACAATTTGCACAACAGCAAATTGAGTTAGCAGTAAATTCTATTAGCTCATCACGTTCGCAGCTAGGTGCAAACTTATCGCGAATGGAAGCAGCTATTGGGGCTATTGATACTTCTGTAGAGAACACAGAGGCTGCACGGTCACGCTTGCTTGATACAAATGTTGCTGAAGAGTCTAGTAAGCTTGTATCTGAACAAGTGTTGCTACAAGCAGCAGCAGCTATTTTGGCGCAAGCTAACCAGCGTCCGCAGACGCTCCTGAGGCTACTTGGCGATTTTTAATCGCTAATTATTAATAAGTAGTGTCAGTTTTTTTGCGGCGTTAGAAATAATATTTTAGGAAGGAATCTATTCCCAGATGGAGCTACCGTTGCTGTCAAATAGTTTACCTAATGCCACACCACTAGATGGTGCGGCATTGGGCGGGCAACGAAAGGCTAATATTAATGGGAATGGTAGTGAGCACGCAGGTAAATTAGTAGAGAGCGCAAAGGTTCTAAATAATGCACTGCCAGCCACACCGTTAGAAAAACAAGAGATAGACTATAGATTTAGGCTAAACCCTGCGCTTTTCCAAGCTCTTGATAAGGCAATTAGCTATATGAATAGAGTTTTGGTAAATGATGGCTTAAAGATGAGCGCAAGACACGATGAGGTTACCGACCATATTTCTGCGATTGTTCAGGATATGAATAATGAAGAGCGTATTGTGAAAGAATATAGCCCCCACGAGGTTTTAAAGTACTATGCTGACAGTGGGTATGGCACAGGTGTGGTAATTGACGGTAAAATTTAGTACAATTCTAATGTCTGACTACATAAGACATTAGGGCGAGGTACGCTTTTGAAAAGAAATCGGCAAGAGGCCGGAGGAGATTAAAAATGGAAACCAATCTTTTTACACAGTTAACTGGTGGAAATAGCCAAATTCTTGGCTTATCTTCAGGTATCAATACCCAAGAAATTGTTAGTGCTATGGTGGCTGCCCGTCGCCAACCTGCGGTACAGTTTGAAGCACGTATTTCTCAGAATGATGCTAGGTTAGCAGCATTCTCAGAACTTAAAGGCCTTGTGACATCACTAAAGTCATCTCTTGATACACTACGAGGAGAAACAGGGTTCTTCGCGGACTCTATTTTTGATAATAAAGTATCTTTTACCACCTCTCGGCCAACAGCAACAGCTCCTGGTGGGCATATTGCATCTGCTGCTGATAGTATTTTAGGTATTTCGGTTACTGATAAGGCTCAACCTGGTATCCATACAATAGAAGTGGTGCAAATTGCACGCTCGCACCAGTTACGTACAGATAGTGTGTCAGATAAAACTGCAACATTGGATAGTCTTGGTTTTACATTAGGCACTTTCGATGTTAATGGCCAGACTGTAACTTTAGATGCTGATGATACTCTTTTTGATTTACGAGATAAGATTAATGTTTCAGGTGGTGGTGTAACAGCAACAATTGTTTCGGCCTCTGCTACTGACCACTTTTTGGTTATAAATGCAACAGATACAGGGTCTGCTAACGCTATTAACTTTGGTGCTGGTACTGCTACAAGCGATAGTCTTGGTTTTACAGATGGTGTTGGAGGCATTAAGAACGAGCTGCAAACCGCAGCTGACTCCATCATCCGTGTTGATAACCTTGGTGTAGATGTTATCCGCTCATCTAATACTTTTGATGATGTTATTGAGGGAGTAACAATTGACCTCTTTAAGGCTGAGCCTGATACCGAAATTGAAATTGAAATTGAGAATGACCTAGGCGCAGTTAAAGAAAATGTGCTTGTTCTTGTAGATACATTCAATGCACTTAAAGATTTTGTCGACGACCAACGTGTTGAGCGTATCCGTGACGATGGTGATAAAGTTGAATTTGGTCCATTAGCATTTGATAGTACTTTGCGTTCGATGATGGGGCAAATAAACCAACTTGTTGGTCAAACAGTTGCGGGTCAGCCTTCTGGGGCTGCTACTTTAGGGCAAATTGGTATTGATTTAAATGCGAATTTCCGTCTTGAAGTTGATGATGACAAATTTGATAATCAGCTATTAACAAATTTAAGCAATATTCGTAATCTATTCGAATTTAACTTCCAAACTAGCGACTCTAGAGTATCTTTGTCAGGGTTTGATGGTAACACTGCTGGTTTAGTTGATGGCGCTGGAGACCCGCTGCCATATTACTTAAACGTTAGTGGTACTGACGGCTCTGGTAATATTATATCAGCAAATATTCAGACTTCGGCTGGTGCTGGCTCTGGTGGTGCTGCAGATGGCTCTACAAGTGTAAATGGTAAAGGGATTACAGCATTAGATGCTACTTCTGCTAACGGTCTTAAACTATTATTTAATGGTGGTATCTCGCAACCTTTTGTTGATGACATTGAAATAACAGTTACACGCGGTATTGCTGACCAAATGTTTTCTATCCTTGATAGGTTTGTTACTGACAGTGGCGGGGGTACAATTGCTACCAATGAGCAAAACTTAATTTCTCAGAATGATAGCCTAACAAAACGTATTTCAGATATTGATGCACGTGTTGAACTTTTTAGAGTTAGGACTATCTCGAGGTTTGCTGCAATGGAACAAGCTGTTTTACAAGCAAATAATATGCGTGAGAGCCTAACCCAAGCGTTTGAAGGCCTTAGTAACCAAGGTTAATTGAGATTATATTTTTAATAAAAGGTGTTATAGATGAATCAATATAAAAATGCTGCAAAAGAGTATTTGGAGCGTCAAGTTCAGAATGCAACACCTGCTGAACGGGTTGTTCTTGCTTATGATGGTATTATCCGTCATCTGCTTGCAGCGCGTCGTGCCATTGAAGAAAAAAACATTGAAGCACGCTTTATGAGTAATAAAAAAGCTGCTGACCTTATCTCGTATTTAATGGAAACTTTAGATATGGAAAAAGGCGGAGAAATTGCAGAAAACCTACAGCGACTTTATTTTTATATGTTACGTAAGCTTGTAGAGGTCGATATTAAAAACTCAGTCGAAGCTGTGGATGATGTTCTAGGTCATGTCAGAAAACTTAGGTCTTCTTGGGAGCAATTGGCTCGTGGTGGCTCTGATCCAGAGCAAGCTAGTGAAGATAGTGATGAAAAAAAGACAATATCTAGCGTATCTGCAACAGCTTAATTAGATATAGCCATCATTTACACATATAGTATTACTATAGTGTTGCTATAAAAACACCAACTAACTTTTTTAAATGATTATTTCTTATAAAAAAGCTATTCATAGTTGTTTTTATCTTAAACAAGATATAACCTTTAGTAAATTTAACTTAAGAAGTGAGATTTTCCCCAAGATGGCCGATGAAGAAGAAAAAAAGACGGATGAAGCCCCCCCTGAAGAGGGTTCCGAAGAGCAAGAAGGCGCTGATAGTAGCAAGAAGAAAACGATTATCATAATAATAATCGCTTTGCTTTTTATTGGTGCTGCTGGTGGTGCTGGGTTCTACTTTTTAAGTAAATCACCAGACGTTTCTGAGGAATTTGTTGATGAGCATGTAGCAGAAGAGTCTGCACCTGTTCCAAGCGAAAGTCATTATTTTGAGCTCCCTGACATGACAGTTAATCTTTCTTCGTCTTCTGGAAGTAGATTTTTACGTTTAAAAGTTGTTTTAGAAGTAGGTAGTGCTGAGGATTTAGCTAAGCTTGAGAAAGTGCGCCCACGGATTATTGATGACTTCCAAGTATATTTACGAGAACTTCGACCTGAAGACCTTCGTGGTTCTGCGGGGTCATACCGATTACGGCATGATTTGTTGCTGCGTGCTAACCAAGCAGCACAACCTGCTAGAGTACTAAATGTATTATTCAAAGAATTTTTAGTGCAATAGAATAGTAGCTATAAAAACTCCTATACATCGGAAGCGTTGCCTAAAAAGCACATTAAAATAGTTATTTATATAGCTGTTGGTTGCTGTTTTGTTCCGTCCCATGTACTATAAAAATAGTAACAAATTTATTTTCAAGTATGAGGCAACTCTATGGCTGATGATCAACAAGAAGTAGCACCAACTGATGATGCTCCTCCTAAGGGAGAAGAAGAGCTTCTTGATGAGTGGATGAATATGGCCGATGGCGAAGGCGGAGAAGATCAGGTTGAAGAGCGGATCCTTGATCAAAGCGAGATTGACTCCCTTTTAGGTATTGACGATGACGGTGGCAGTAAAGAGTCAGGAGGCGTTAGAGTTCTGCTTGATAGCAGTATTATTAGCTACGAGAGGCTGCCATTATTAGAGGTTGTCTTTGATAGATTTGAACGAATAATTTCCACAAGCCTTAGACAATTTACCGCAGACAATGTAGATATTAGCATCGAAAATATGACATCTGTTCGCTATGGCGAGTATATGGACACAATTCCACTGCCTGCAGGTTTGGTTGTTGTTAATGCTCGTGGGCTGGACGACTATATTTTGTTGGCCTACGAAAGTAGATTGATTTATGCAATTGTTGATATTTTACTAGGCGGGCGGAGATCTCGCCCTGCAAGGATTGAAGGACGTAATTTTACTACTATTGAACGTAAGATTATCGAGCAATTATCAGAAGTTGTTCTTGATGGTTTAGATGAGGCATTTGAGCCTGTAGCACCGATTAACTTTGAGTTTGAGCGTATCGAGTCAAACCCACGGTTTGCAACAGTTACCCGTGAAGGTAATGCCTGTATATTAGTTACAATTAGGCTAAACCTTGAAGAGCGCGACGGGATCATGCAGTTCTGTTTGCCATATGCAACATTGGAGCCTATTCGTGATCAACTACTACAACAGTTTATGGGCGAGAAGTTTGGCCATGATAATATTTGGGAAAACCACTTAGCCCAAGAGCTTTTCTCTACTAAAACAAAGATGAGCTGCGTTATGGGTGAGCAAACTTATATGCTATCTGATGCATTGGGCTGGCGTATTGGAGACACCCTTGTTTTTAATGCTAAAGAGGGTGACCCTGTACATATAAAATTTGGTAATATTACTAAGATGGTTGGTAGTATGGGGCGTGATGGGTCTAATTTAGCAGTTAAAGTGATTAAAACAATTGCTGATGTTAATGACCTGAAGAGTGAAGGGCAAGAATTATGAGTCAAGGTGCATCATTGTTTGTAGATATATTATTACTATTAAGCTTGTCTGTACTTACAGGCTTGGTGTTGGTGCTACATATTAAATTACGGCAATTTGGCCGTGAAGCTATGCGTGTGCCTGCACTGGCAGATGACCTAACCCAAGCAATTACAACGAGCCGCTCCACTATGCAGGACCTAATGCGAATAGCAAGAACAGACGGTGCTCGTCTAGAAGATTTTAATGGTAAGGCTAATAAAACATTGCAAGAATTAGTCTATGTTTTAGATAGAGCAGAAAAAGTCTTGTTGCAGTTTGATAAACATCTAGATGGTCATGCTCCTCCTGCCTTTAACGCTGGTTCGGAGGCTGTTAACTCTATACAAGAGCCTATTAAAGAACAGGGGAAAAACACACCTCTACCCCAAAGGGGAACATCTGCACGGCCATCAGTTAAGCCTGGGCGCTACGATAAAGAAATTTACAAACCATCTTCTTTAGGGGGTACGGCTGCGGCGTATCAGGCTAGTAGCTCTATACCTAGTAGCGATGATGATATCCAAAAAAATGCATCTCAGCGTGCAAGCGAAGCAGAAAAAGAATTACGACGTGCTCTTGGAAGTTCGGTATAGAGGGGATTTATGTTGTTTCTGAGGGATAAAAATCTTATTCTAGTTGTAGTGATAATAAGTAGTATTTTTATTAGTACCTTAGAAGTTGCCCAGAGTAAGGATATTAAGAGCCTTGATGCAGTACCTCAGGAAGCTGGAGATTTGCTACCAACTCCTGAGAATGTAGCTCTAGAAAGCAGCCGTAGATTGTTTACAGAAATGGAAATAAAACTACTGCAAGAGCTAGAAATTAGGCGTATTGAGCTTGAAAGACGAGAGCAAGCTCTTAGGGTTCGTGAGAAACTAGTAGACCTTGCAGAGTTTGAAATAAATACTCGTATTGGGCGAATGGAAGAATTACAAAAAGAATTAGATACATTATTAAGTAATTTGTCTAACAAAGAAGAGTTGGAATTAAAACAATTAGCAAAAATATATGAGGAAATGAAACCACAGAACGCTGCTATTGTTCTTAATAAGTTAGATGATAATATTGTGTTTGATATTTTTAAGCGCATGAATCGGAAAAATACTGCTAAGATTATGGAAAAGATGGTTCCCGTAAAGGCTAGACGTATTTCTCAGATGCTAGCAGAGAAAAGTGAGTTGCCAACATTTTAAGTTGTAAATTAAAAAGAAACTAAATTAAGAGGAATAAAATTGCTATGGCTGTAGATAAAAACATGAAAATCCTTGTTGTTGATGATTTTTTAACAATGCGGCGGATTATTATTAATCTCCTTAGACAACTTGGGTTTAATAATGTAGTTGAGGCTGCTGATGGTAAACAAGCTCTTGATAAGGTTCAGATTGAGCCTGTAGATCTAATTATATCTGACTGGAACATGCCTAATATGACAGGTATTGAATTCCTTAAGCATGTTAGAGCTGATGAATCTATTAAGAAGATCCCATTTATTATGGTGACAGCTGAAGGTAAAAAAGAAAATGTGATTGCAGCTGTGCACGCAGGGGTTAACAACTATATTGTTAAACCGTTTAATGCAGCTACTTTAAAAGAGAAAATGTCTAAAGTTATTGGTGACTTTTAGTCACGGTTAGGGAGTTATAGATTATGAGTGATAAGAAATCATTAATAGAAGAGCAATTAGATGCGCTTGGCGATATTAAAGGCGACACTGTGCCAGCTGAACAAGTACGTGCATTCGTTGGTTTAGTAAAAGAATTTTTTGCAGGTAATTTTGATAACATAGACGGTATGGAGCTTGATCCAGAGCTTTATGGTGAATTGGGTGAGCTAGCAATGTTTATTAATACAGCTAGAAAAGAGCTTTCTGCTCTTACTCCAGGCATGCTTCACGGAGAACAAATCCCTGATGCGTCAGATCAGCTTGATGAAATTGTTAAAACTACTGAGAGAGCTACCCATAAAATTGTGGACTCTTGCGAGCAATTACAAGGAGTAAACTTAAGGGTTCGTGACCGTCTTGAGATGATTGATCCACCTCTTGACCCTGATGTATCTGCTAGTATGGAAGATGCTCTTCTTGAAGCAGATACTCATATTACTAATATTTATGAAGCATGTAATTTCCAAGACCTTACAGGCCAGCGCATCCAAAAAATTGTTACAGTTCTGCGTGAGATTGAGCGCCAAGTGTTTAGAATGGTTGTTGTGTTTGGGCTTCGTGACAAAGCTGAGGCTTTAAGCGATGAAGATAAACACTCTTTAGAAAGTGGTGCCGAACTATTAAATGGCCCTGCTAAAGAAGGTGAAGGCCTAGAGCAAGATGATATTGATGATATCTTGGCGAAGCTTCTGTAATTAGTATAGATAGAGTGGGTATATATGTCTGATAATTTTGTTAAAAAGAAGGTTTTAGTCGTAGATGACTCTTCTTTTATGCGTAATGTTATTGTTCGTTTCTTAGAATCAGATGGCCGCTTTGAGATTGTAGGCTCTGCTCAAGATGGTGCTGAGGCTGTCGAAAAATGCTGCCAGTTACAGCCTGATGTGGTTACTCTTGATGTAGAAATGCCGAAGATGAATGGTCTAGAGGCTTTAAAGCGAATTATGAGTAAATGCCCAACACGTGTTGTTATGGTGTCAAGCTTAACCGAAGCAGGCGCTAAAGAAACCATGCTTGCCTTAGAGTTTGGGGCGATTGACTTTATTCCGAAGGCTATGGAGGATAAAGGCCGTAGCGTTTTTTCGAATACAAAGATGCTTCGAGATAAAATTTACGCTGCATCTTTAGCAACAGTTGCGAATATAAATACCGTAGAAGCTACTATTCCTGCTGCCATGCAAGCACCTTTAGCTAAAGCTGTTTCCCAACCAGCCAGTCTTTTAAGGTTCAAAAAAGCTGAAATAGTATTAATTGGTGTTAGTACTGGCGGCCCTAAGGCTTTGCACGAGATTATGCCAGAATTTATGAATGATTTACGTGTTCCTATCGTAATTGTGCAACACATGCCACCAAACTTTACTGGCGCTATGGCTAGCCGATTAAATGAAATCTCATCATTAACAGTAAGCGAAGGGCAGGATGGTGATATCTTACACCCTGGCCATGTATATATTTCCCCTGGCGGTATGCAATGTCGTGTGATTCGTAGAGGAGACGACCTTGTTTTTAGCAGCAAGAAAGATAAAAATGAATCACTCTACAAGCCATCTGTTGATGTAATGTCTGAATCCATCTATTCTGCAGTTGGTGGTAATGTGATTGCTGTTATGATGACAGGAATGGGTAGTGATGGCTCACAGGGCTTTGATAAGCTCAAAAAAGCAGGTGCCTATGTTATTGCCCAGAGTGAAGAAACATGTGTAGTTTATGGAATGCCAAAGGTTGTAGTTGATAAAGGCTTGCATAATGAGGTCTTACCTTTAGGGCAAATCCCGAGTACTGTTGAAAGATTGTTAGCCTAATAAAAATAAGAAGGGTACTAAGAAATGGAAATAGATCAAGAAATACTTGATGAGTTTCATACGGAAGCTGAGGAAAGTCTTGATGCTCTTGAGCAAGACCTCATTAAACTTGAGGCGATTGCTGAGGAAGGTGGATCAGATCCTGAGTTAATTGATAGAATATTCCGTGTTTTGCATACACTTAAGGGTGGTGCTGGCTTTTTAGGTCTTGATAAAATGAATAGGCTTGCCCATTCTGGTGAGAATTTATTAGACGAGGTTCGCTCTGAAAAAGTTCCCGTTACTACAGATGTTATGGATGCTTTGCTCGAAACAAATGATACTTTAAAAGATCTTTTGGATTGCTCAAAAAAAGGTGAAGATCCAGACAGCATAGATTTTAAACCATTGGCAGATAGGCTAGATAAGCTTGCTGTTCCTGGCGATATTAAAACAGAAGATGCAGCTGTAATAGCTGATGATAGTAAAGAGCCTGTTGAAGAACCTACAGATAAAGAAAAATCTGTTGCTGAAGAAGATACCCAACCTACAGGTGAAGTAGAGGTTGATGCAGAACTTCTTGCAGAAATCACAAACGATGACCGCCTAAGTGGCCCTGCTGCAGAAGACGATGATGAGGTTGCTGCCTCTACAGGTGAAGTAGAGGTTGATGCAGAACTTCTTGCAGAAATCACAAATGATGACCGTCTAAGTGGCCCTGCTGCAGAGGACGATGATGAGGTTGCTGCCTCTACAGGTGAAGTAGAGGTTGACGCAGAACTTCTTGCAGAAATCACAAACGATGACCGTCTAAGTGGCCCTGCTGCAGAAGACGATGATGAGGTTGCTGCTTCTACAGAAGAAGTAGAGGTTGACGCAGAACTTCTTGCGGAAATCACAAACGATGACCGCCTAGACGGCTCTGCTGCTGAGGATGATGAAAATGAAGTAGAAGTAGTAGAAGCTGAAAAAGTTGAGTCTGTTAAAGCAGAAGATAAAGATACTAAGAAAGAAGATAAAAAAGCCGACGCTTTTGAAAGACGAGATGATGACCGTAGGGCTATAGCCCCTGATAGACGTAAAAAACCTGGGCGTCGCGATGGTGACCCACAAGAAGTGACCATTCGTGTGGATACTTCCCGTCTTGATGCTGTTATGAACTTGGTGGGTGAGTTAGTTCTAGCACGTAATAGCTTGGTGCGTCAGTTAGAGAGAGAAGAGGTTAGAGATAGGCTTAAAGGTTGCGAGCATACAGGCGCAATTGATACAAATCTTGAGGCTGTCACTAGGGTTTCAAAAGACTTGCAGATGTCAGTACTACGGACAAGAATGCAGCCAATTAAGAGAGTTTTTGATAAGATACCTCGCCAAGTGCGAGAGCTTAAAAACAGGCTTAACAAAGAAATAAACCTAGTTATTGAAGGTGAAGGAACTGAGGTTGATCGTAGTCTTGTTGAGGAATTAGCAGATCCTATGGTTCACCTTATCCGTAATGCTCTTGACCATGGCTTGGAAGAGGGGCCAGAACGTGAAGAAATGGGTAAAAATGCAGCTGGAACATTAACAGTAAGGGCCTTTTATGAAGGTAACAATGTTGTAATACAGGTGCAAGATGACGGTCGAGGGATTGATGTTGACCGTGTTAAAGCAAAGGCAATAGAAAGAGGTATTTTAAATGCTGAAAGCGCTGCCAAAATGTCAGACATTGAAGCCCAACGCTTGATTATGGCTGCTGGTTTCTCTACAGCTGAACAAGTTAGCGATGTTTCTGGCCGTGGTGTTGGTATGGATGTTGTTAATGATAAGATTGGTAAAATGAAAGGAACAATAGAGCTAACATCTGAGTTTGGTGTTGGTACTACAGTTTCAATTTATTTGCCATTAACGCTGGCAATTGTGCAAGCTCTTATCGTTGAAGCTAACGATGAAGGCTTTGCTATACCTATTGGTACGATATCAGAAGTTATTAAATTCCGCCCGAGTGAGTGCCATAAGGTTAATGAGGAAGATGCAATAGAGCTTCGTGGCGAAGTGTTACCTATTAAATACCTAGGTGAGATAACACGTAAAGGCACTAGGGTTTATGGTGTTAGTGAAGATATAACTGCTGAAGCTCCTAAGGTTGTAGAAGGAATCAAAGAAGATAGTGAAGAGCACAATGAAGAAGCTGTTGAAACTGAAGAAGTAGCCGCAGCCGCAGATACAGCCGCAGCTAAAACCGCAGCTAAAACTACAGCTAAAGATAAAGCTAAAGCTAAAGAAGCTAAAGATAGTAAATCTATCATGGACCAAGATGCTGACTCAGACGGATATGTGATTGTGGTTCGTGATGGCAGCTTATCTGTAGGGCTAGTTATTGATGAATTAATAGGGCAAGAAGAAGCTGTTGTTAAATCTATTACAAAAGCTTTCGAATTTAACCCTGCTATTTCTGGTGCAACTATATCTGGTGATGGTAAAGTTCATATGATTCTTGATGTGCCTTATTTAATGAGGGAATTTGTCGAAAAACAGAGGCTTTTAGCAATTAAAAACGGTTAAGCTGAAGGTTAATAACTATGAAACCAGACCTTACTCTTGCTACTAAGAAGAATGATGGTAATAGTGGCGGCAGCATTGTTGTATTAATGCTTGGGCTATACCTGATCTTGCTGGCATTCTTCATTTTGCTAAACTCTATTTCCGAGATGGCTATGGATAAATTCGAGATGGCGTCAGAAAGCATTGCAGATGGCTTTGGGTTTGAAGCCGCTACTATTGTAACCGATGAAGTTGAAGAAGATATTACAGCCAGTATAATTTACGAAACTGTTGCTAAGGAAATATACGACACTTTCCAAGGTTACCTCCCAATCAAAGACTTTAGCGTTGACGCTAATAAAGACCAAATTTTAGTAAGGTTAAACCCTGATTCCTTCTTTGATAAGGGGGAGTTTGAGCTATTAGCAACACAAGTAGAGTTTTTTAGAGACTTCTCACAGTTATTGTCTGTATCTAGGCCTGGTGTATATATGAATTTAGATATTGTGGTTCCCGCTGATGTTAAACAAGTAACAGAAAATAGCCTTGAGGCATTGCCTTTAGGGGGGATGCGTGCTGCTCGGTTTGCTCGTGCATTGGTTGAACGTGGTGTACCTCCTCAGCGCCTAATTACTGGGGCAACAGAACAAGAAGGAACAGAGATAATTCTTTATTTCTATGTGAGAATTATAGATATAGGGTCTGCTGTTCGGTCTGTAGCAAAAGACAGGGCAGAATTGGAGTTGGGAAATGAGCCTAAGTAACAAGAAAACAAACCCATCAAATAGCTGGCTTCTTACTTTTGCTGATCTTGTTAGCTTATTAATTACATTTTTTGTTATGTTGTTTGCCATGAAAAGTATCGATGGACAACGCTGGCAAGATGTTACGGGTGCTTTGTCGGGGGCACTATCTTTTGATATAAATAACCGCAAAGTTAGCGACGATACTATCGAGAAAATAGATATAGTTATGGCTGATAGCCTTGCATACTTAGATGCACTTTTGCGGCAACGATTTAAAAAAGACCCTATTTTAAAAGATACTGAACTAGTATTTGATAATGTTTCCGACAAATTAACAATTATTATGCCAAGCCATTTGTTGTTTGATGTTGGCTCTGATATCCTTATTAAAGAAGGTGAGGAGGCTGTCGGCCGCCTTGGTGACTTACTCCAGCATCTTGATAATAGTATTATGGTAGTTGGCCATACTGACCCAACCCCTATTCGAGGTGGTGTTTTTGATACAAACTGGGAATTATCAATGATGCGTGCAATAGGTGTGCTTGAAAAGTTACGCACCACTGGTGTTATTGCGACAATGCAAGCACAGGGCTTAGCCGATAGTCGCTTTGATATGTTAGACTCTGATATACCAGTTTCTTTACGCTACATAAAAGCTCGGCGCGTTGAAGTAGTGATTGCTGGTAAAATAAATAGTAGAAAGCTACCATAGAACTCGTGCTGCGTTGTGTACTGCCTATTTTTTACTTGATGGTATTTATTATTGTACCTGTATCTGCACAGGGCGCATCTTTACGTTATGTAGACTCCCCTCAGCCACATTTGGTTTTGTCAACAGACGGTGGCTCTTATGCTGTTTTTAGGCGGCTTGACGACCTATGGCTAGTGGGTGCATCAGCAAATAAAGAAATAAAATTTAGCAATAGTAATAATGCTAATATTATTGAAACTGAAAAGCTATATGTTCCTAGTGGCCATGGGCTGCGGATTGGTTTTAATGAATTATCTGGTATTTCTGTAGATAAAAAAGGCAATAAAATAACTATCTTTCTAAATCAAGAAAAGCAGCCCGAACAACTGCCTATAATGCTCGAGCTTCAAGGCTCTAATATGGTTATGAAGGTTGAAGATGGCATGAGTAACCTGCACCGTGCTGTTAGTTTTACAACCAGAGAGAGCTACCTTGTTATACCTGTTAGTAGCAATAAAGGTGTTGCAAAGGCTAAAAATATTGCTGCTATTAGACAGCTGCGATCTGCTATGGGGGCAGTGTTTGTTTCTAGTGCTGGTGTCCCGTTAGGGTTTAAGCAAGGTGGCAAAACAGTTACCTTTAAACCTATGACAGATGCCATATCAGCAGTGATGACAAGAAGCCAGCAGAAGATATCATTTTCCATTCTAGACGACTTACTGTCAGCGTCAGATGCTAAAACTAGTAAGCCAAAACCACCATTTTTACCTAGAAAGCGTGAAAGCTCGTTATATAGTAAGTTATTACTGCCTACTATCACCATGAATAAAGAGTCTACTTTCTCTGAAGCTATGGAACAAATGCGTTCGGCATTAGTAAATATTGAACAACTAAGAGTTCCTTCGGGGAGAGATGTTGTCACTAAAAATGAGCCTATACCCAACAATATTGATGTAAATAAACCAAAAGCATTGCCTGATAACCAGTTACTCCCTAATTTTGGGAATAGAACACGGCGAGAAATGGCCATCTTAGAAAACCGATTAGCTCAAAAGTGGTATTTGTCTAAAATGGATAGAGAGAAGAACTCTGCAGCTCTTCGTTTAGCTGGATTAAAAGTATTTATGGGCGAATATCCTGAGGCACTAGGCGTTATTAAAACATTACAACACCAAAATAAAAATACGCCACATAATGACGCAGTAGTACAAGATAGTATCTTGCTTGAGGGTATTACTTTATCATTACTAGAACGATATGAAGAAGCAAACAAACGTCTTGAAGATGTAGCAGAAGACTCGTTAGATAAGTTCATTTGGCAGGGGGTTTCTTCTCAGGGATTAGGTAATAATGAACAAGCATTAGAGTTTTTAGCAGATTCTATTAAGCAAGTTCGGTCCTACCCTAATCATATTGCACAGATTGTTCGTTATAAATATGCAGCTGCATTATTTGAATTTGATGAGCTTAATGACGCAATGCAGCAAATAGATAAATTAGCTGTTAGTGGTGGTGACTCTAGGGTTATGGCACAGGCTCAGTTGCTGATGGCACGGATTTACGAGAAGCAAGAGCAAACAAACCTAGCAGAACAAATTTATATTAATGTTGCTGGTAATAAAGATGCTGAGGTTTCTAGCCAAGCATTATTCTATTTTCTAAATTTACTTACAGATAGAGGCGACATAGGCCCTGAGGCTGCTGCTATTCGGTTTGAGAATTTGCGATTTTTATGGCGTGGAGATGTTGTAGAAGAAGAAAGCCTATTTAAGCTTGGTGAACTTTACATTAGAGCAAAAGACTATAAACATGCACTACAGCGCCTAAAATACCTGACAGTACATTTCCCCCAGAGCCCTCATACCCCACAAGCAGCTGAGATGATGTCAAAGATTTTCTATGACCTATTTTTAGGACAACGTGAAGATGCAGTATTAGATGAGCTGGGGATGCTTGGTCTTTATTATGACTTTCGTGAGCTAACACCATCTGGAGGGGCGGGGGACAAAGTTATTGTTGGTGTAGCTAGCAGACTTGCTAACCTTGGGCTATATGACAGAGCAGTAGATATAATAGAGCAGCAGTTAAAGTTTAGGACTAAAGATCCTAAATCTATTGCAATACTTGGCATGAAGATAGCTCAACTTCATTATAAAAACTTTTCTGCGCCAGAAGGGTTGGCAGCATTAGATAAAACTGCTCAAAAAGGTTTGCCAGCCTTATTGGTGAATGACCGTAAAATTATGAGGGCTAAGCTGCTTTCTTTAGCAAGAGAGTCTGATAAAGCCTTAAAAGTGGCAAAACAATTAAGCGGTAAAGAAGCAAAAGAGCTACAGTCTGAGCTTGCATGGGAGACTGGTAGCTATAAAGATGTTGTTGCCGCACTTAAACCCGTATTTGATAAAGACAATGTAGATGACTGGACATTAAACGATAAAACTAAATTTCTACGTTTAGCAACAGGTCTTGCTAAAACGGGCTCTGTGAAAGAGCTGGGGGACTTGGCGTTACTATATAAGCAAAATATTGAAGATAATGAATTAACAGAGCATGTTAACTTCCTTATTCAAGCCGGTGCCGCACAGTCACCAAAGGAAGACGAAGAAGCTGTAAAAGAGGATGCAGCACTTAATAAGGATGCATCTTTGTGGGTTAAGGCTGAAGGTGTTTTACGAAAGCAGAATAATTTTAACCGTGACTACCGCAAATTAAGAGCACACTGGCTGGTTGACAACGAGCAGTCGCGCAAGACAGAGCTAGAAGAGCGCCAACGAGAAATCCAACAAGGCCAACCACGCTTTAGATAGAACCTACCCGGCTCGTAGCTAGTTATTCACGTTAAATGACTGTATTAAAGACCCTGCCAGTAATGCCCAGCCATCTATCAGCACAAAGAATATAACTTTAAATGGTAGTGAGATAATAACAGGTGGTAGCATCATCATACCCATGCTCATTAAAATTGATGCTACTGCTAAGTCAATAACCAGAAATGGCAGGAATAATAGAAAGCCTATTTCAAATGCACGCCTAAGCTCGGTAATCATAAATGCAGGGATAAGGGCTTGCAGAGGAATATCCCGGGCTGATGCATCTATCGGAGGTTGTTCCTTAAGCATGCCTGCAAATAAGTCTAGTTCTTTTTCGCCTACATGTGCCCCCATAAAATCACGGAATGGTGCTACTGTTCTGGTAAATGCGGCTTTTTCGTCTATTTGTTCTTCAAGGTAGGGGCCAACGCCATCTTCATAGGCCTTTTCCATAGTGGGGCCCATAATAAATAGGGTCATAAATAATGCTAACGAAATTAATACAGCATTAGGTGGGGTATTTTGCAGCCCCATAGCCGTACGTAAGAATGATAATACAATCACAATCCGAGTAAATGACGTTACCATCATTACAATTGATGGCGCCAACGACAGTACTGTAATCAGGATAAATAATTGGAATAAACGCCGTGATGACAATAGGTCATCATCCATATTTATATTTAATAAATTACCACCACTCTCTTGCTGAGCAAAAGCCATATCAGGAGCTAAAAACGATATGCTAACTATAAAAAGTGCTGCTAGAAGTCGTAGTACCATTATTTTATTTTTTCATCCGTATGTTCTTGGTAAGGGCGTGTAGAAACTATAGTTTCTTTCTGTTGACCAAGAAGAATAAGGTGCTCTTGATCATCATGTTTAACTAATACAAGTTTTCGTCTTGGGTCAAGTGTTAGATTGTCTAATATTTTTAATTGCCCATTGTGTTTAGGTACTAACCTTCCACCATGCTGAAGCCGCTGCAAGATAAACACTAAACCACCAAACATAAAAACTAATGCTACAACACCCATTAACCAACGTACTAGGTTTACGTCATCAAACATTATTATTTATCTCCATCAGGGTCATTGTCGTAGGCTGCATAAGACTTTTGCGCCTGTGTCCGTTGCCGTAGTTGGGTTAACTCTTGTTTAGCTTTATCATATTCTGTGTTGAGAGTCTGCTGCATAGTGTCAAAATTAGCAGATAATCCTAAAAGGTCATTGCGAACCTTTTGCCATTCACCATCTGGGAAGGTGCGCATTTCGTCAATTTTGCTGGCAAGGTCTGCCATTTTTACTGTTAGCTTGTTTGGGTCTGAGTCTGCGTTTATAGAAAGTTGCTTTATTTCATCAATAAGAGAGTTTATTTCTTTAATAATTGTAGTAATGGTTTTACTCATAATTATACACCTCTGTTTTTATTGATTCGGTAAATATACGCAAAAATTTCTGCAACTACACTATAAACTTCAAGTGGAATTTCTTGTTCAAGCTCTACAGCTTGGAGAATTTGCACTAAGTCTGCATCTTTGTGAATAGGAATATCGTGCTCATTAGCGATTTCGAGTATTTTTTGTGCAAGTGATTTTTGTCCTTTAGCAACCACTTTAGGGGCAGCATTCTTGGTATTATCATACTTTAGTGCAACCGCTGTTAGTGGCTCTGCAGATTTTTTTTTGTGACTGTCGTCAAAATTGGCAACCATCTTGCATTACTCTTTCGTGACGCTGTTTTTAATACACAGCAATAATAACAGAAAATTAGTAAAGGGCATAAAATGATTATACCTGACATTGCACAACTTCTTCAACTACCTTCTAATGTTAATGTGGGTAATAGTCTTTTTGGTGGTGGCCTGTTAGGTGAATCTGAGCTAGAGCAACCAGTAGATATTAACTCTTTATTTAATAGTATATTGGGTGAAGTGCTTGGTGTTCCAACAACTGAAGATGCAGAACTATTAGACGCACAACCACTTTCAAAAGAAGAGCAAGCACAAGCAGATGCAGTAGCCCAGATAACTCAAATTATTACTGTTGTTTATGAAGAGTTTAGTTTACTTAGCAATTCTAATATAAATTTTGAAAATTTGAACAGTATCGAGGCATTATCAGCAGCATACCAAGAACTAGGCATGGATCCAGAAGAGGCCAATAGCCGTGCCGTACGTTTGACTGTAATGTTTTTACTGCTAGATGACCGTATTAGCACAAGCGATATGCTAGCAAGCCTAGATGCACCGCAAGAGCTAGGGATACAAGCCCGCCATCAGCAGGCTTTTGTCCATATTGAACAGACAATTCAGGCATTCTCTAGTGCAAGTATTGGCGCAAATTCAGACTTATCTAGCCTTATTAGACAAGGAGACAGCTTATTAAATAGCCCTCAATTATTAAATACTCCTTCCTTATTAAGCGATGCAGAGTTTAAAGAGATTATTAGTGAGCTAAAAGGGGCTAACTTAGATTTAGAAGCTCCAGTTAAAGTAAACAATAATACAGACAAGGTAGGGGAGGTTATCTCTAGCCGTATTAGCGATATTTTCTCTGCTCTTTCCGAGCGAGCAGCACAATTGCCAAATGGAGAACAACTAGGCAAACAGTTAGCAGACATTGCTGCTGCTACACAACGTGTTAGCCAACAAGTTATAGATGATGGCGGGCTACTAGAAGCTAACCAACTGCAAAAACTACCTGTGCAGGAGGTTGTCATTAAGCAGCCACAGCCACAGTCGCAGCCACAAACAAGTGCGCAAGCACAAGCAAACGTACAAGCACAAATTGTAGATGAACGGCCACTTCCTAATATTAAGCCAGCCCGGAGTAATGCTACGGAAACATCAGCTGCAGAAGTTAAAAACTCTGAGGGTATTGTTAGAAATAATGGTACTGCAAACCCTACATCTATACGCGAGCTAGCATTAGCAGAGCCACCAGTGCCTACTTATGTAGTTCGCCCTGCTCAAGATGGTGGCGTTGAGGTAGTTAACCCAAATACAGGCGAAGTTGTTCAGATAAGTACAACTTCACAAAACAGCCAATCTTCAAGCGCACCCCAAGCGTCAGAAAACGCTTTGGCTCAGAGCCGTGGTCTAGAAACAGCTCAACAAGCCAGACTAGCCCAACAAGTAAGGGTACATGTTAGGACATTAGCCAACCACGGCGGTGGGCAAATAGTTGTTGGGCTGAACCCTCCAGAATTAGGGCGAATACAAGTCCGTCTAGAAATAATAAAAGGAAGCGTTAAAGGTGCAATCACAGTGCAACGACCAGAAGTCGCCGAAAATATTGCCAGAGACATGCGCTCTCTTGAGCTTGCATTGCAAGACGCAGGGCTGTCTTTAGACAAAGACGGTATTTCTATCCAACTTGAAAATAATGCAAACGGTGGAGAACAAAACAGTAAAGAAAGCCATAATACAAATAATGGCACAAGTCTTGCAAGTAAATCTATGCAAGATATATCTGCACAAGATGTCGATCTAGATACTGCCGCACAATGGGTAAGCCCAGACCGCTTGTTAGATGTTAAAGCATAATTTATATAAAGAGGAATAACCCTTATGGAACTAGTTGCACCAAGTATTGATACAGCTACCACTACAACCTCAAGGTCTGGTAGTGCTAAAGAAGCAGCTGATGTTAACTTTAATACGTTTCTTAAATTGTTGGCAGCTCAGCTAGAGAACCAAGATCCTCTTAACCCATTAGATGGTACAGCATTTACCGAGCAAATAGCATCTTTCTCGGCGTTAGAGCAACAAATTGCTACTAATGCGAACCTAGAAAAATTGCTCGAGAATAGAGACTTCTCACAACAATCAATGGCAGTTGGCTTTATTGGTAAAGAAGTTTTAGCACCGGGTAATCTCTCACCATTGAAAGATGGTAAGCTCGAGTTTACCTACCAACAAGATGAGCAAGCTGTTTCTACAGTTATTGAGATTTTCGATGCAGAAGGCGTAAAACTAAAAACTATTGATGCGAATACTGAAGCTGGACAACATAACATTGTTTGGGATGGTATTGGCGATAATGAACAAGCAGCACCAGAAGGTAGTTACCTTGTTCGGATTAGCTCGTTTGATGGTGAGGGGTTAAGCGTTAATCCTAAGTCTCTAGTTTTCCAAGAAGTTAAAGGTGTGCGTAGTGATGGTGCAGGAGGTGTTTTCCTTGATTTAGAAAATGGAGAGAATATTTCATTATCTGATGCATTCACAGTGCGTGAGCCACGCGAAGCCGTAGTAAACAGTATTTAATTAGACAGAATTATAAACAAGGAGAAAAAACCATGAGTTTATTTGGAGCATTAGGTGCAGGCGTAAGTGGATTAAGTGTTCAAGGTGAAGCCATGAGTGTGGTTTCAGATAACTTAGCTAACGTTAATACTGTTGGTTTTAAACGGAACCGTGTTTTGTTTGAGCAACTAGTTACAAGCTCTGGTTTATCTGGGACAAACTTCAATGCTGGTGGTGTTGGTGCTGATGTACTACGTGCACAAGGCGTTCAGGGTTCGTTGAACTCTACCGATCGGACAACCGACCTTGCTTTATCAGGCAATGGTTTTTTCGTAACAGTTGGTAGTAGCACAATTACTGGCGATACTCCAAAATTCTTTACTCGGGCAGGTGCTTTTGGTGAAGATAATCTAGGTTTCTTACGGCATACATCAGGTACATTCTTACTTGGCTGGAGGACCGATTCCGATGGTACAGTCCAGAATATTCAGTCTCCAGAAGCAGTAGAGCTACAAACAGTTGGTTCATCAGCTAGGCCAACAACTCAGCTTGATTTGGGTGCTAACTTAGACTCGGGTGCTCTTAATAGTAATTTTGATACAGCAATTGTTCCATTTGCACCACTTGGCGTAGGTGTTAATATTGACCAAGGTATTGTACTAGCTAACTTAGATGCGATTGTTGCAACTCCAACAAGTGCAGACTTTATTAACTCAGCACGTCTTTTTGACTCGCAAGGTGACCCTCACGATATTTCTATTGCTTATACTAAGCGTGGTGAAAATATTTGGGACTATGTTATGTTCGCTGATGGTGCAAACATTGTTAACCAAACAGCAGGTGTAAATGTTCGGATTGGTTCTGGAACTGTTGAGTTTAATGCAAACGGAACAATTAAGAACCAAGTTGTACGCTCTCCTGATGGAACAATTAACCCAACTGGTGAACTGCCTATTTTATGGTCTGGTGGTGTTGAAGCTGGCTTAATTGATTTAAACCTTGGTGACTTAACTGGTGGTTTAGTATTTGATGAAAGTGATTTGGACACATCTGGACTGTTCTTAAATGAGAGTATTGCAGCAGTTACAATTGACTCTGCTAAAGGGCTTCTTGCAGGTACAGACCCAACCCAACCGTATCAGCTTCATTCAGATGGTCTTGGTGGCTTATTTGTTGTTAATGATCCTTTAGCTGCTAGTGGTGGTCCTTTTACTAGTGCTACTATTGTTATTCCATCACCACTACTGTTGCCTCAAACTTTCGAGTTTGATAACGGGCTATCAATAACACTTGATGATGGTTTTGCTACTGGTCCTGCAGGTCAGATTGGCTTGAATGTAACAGCTGTAAACGTAGTTCCTGAAGGAACAGGTGTGGGTAGTAACGGTATTGTGCAGTTTGCATCACCATTTAATACTCGTTTTGTTAACCAAGATGGTTTCGGTTCAGGAACATTATCTAATGTGACAGTTGATGAAGAAGGGTTTGTTGTTGGTGCATTTACCAATGGTGAGACTAAACGACTATTTAAATTAGTTGTTGCCGTATTCCAAGACCCTGTTGGCCTTGACCCTGTAAGTGGTAACTTATTCCGTCAGACAGATAAATCTGGTGAGCCTTTGTTTAAAGAGGCTGGTATTGGTAATACTGCAACAGTTGTGTCTGGTGCTTTGGAGCAATCAACTGTGGATATTGCAACCGAGTTTAGTAGTATGATTGTAACGCAACGAGCATTCTCAGCTAGCTCGAAAATTATTTCGACAGTTGACCAAATGCTAGCTGAACTGTTAAGCCTTAGGTAATAATTAATACCTAGAGAAGAGGCGCTATTATGGCGCCTTTTTTTGTTGGTTATATAAGCCATGAAGAGTAACATAGGTAAGCACATAAGAATAATAAAGGACTAACTATATTGCGAGAAGAGAGCGATGTTTGTATCATTGGTGGTGGTTTAGCTGGGATACTTTGTGCATTGGAAGCATCTAATGTTGGTCTTAGTGTTTGTATGATTGACAAAAACTTTTCTAAATCTGGAGATCATGCCCCTTCTGTATTATTTGCCCTAGGAGAAGGCGAGAAAAGCATACAAATGCTTAATTACGCTGGTAAACAATGGCATGACCTTGCCTCTTCGCTTGAAGATCCTCTTGGCTTAAATGAGACAGGTGTTGCTTTCTTTGCCCTAACAGAGCAAAGACTAAGCGAAATGAGATCACTCGCCGAGCAAAATGATAACCTCACTTTACACACTACCCCTGAAGAAATGGCAAACTGCTTGAATGTACCAACAGTTCAGCCTGATGTTATGGGCGTTCTAGTCGATAAAAGCGGTGCTAGTATTTTTTCTAATATGGCTCAGGAAACAGTACGCCGCGAACTTATTAAAAAAGGCGTACGCATATGGGGGAGTGATGTTGTCTCAGAATTTATAACTCAGGATAGTAAAGTAATAGGTGTTAAGACAAAACATGACGAGATTTACACCAAAAATACTATCCTTTGTGGCGGCGTATGGACTAGTAGTCTTATTAAACAGCTAGGTTTAAACTTGCCAATTCGCCCTGCACGTTCTCATCGGATTGAGATATCTACAACTGGTGACATGCCACCTCAAGCTCTTGTTTATCAACTAGAAACAGGCAATATAATTATCAGGAAAATGGTTAGTGGGCGAACATTAATTACCTACACAGGCACTATGGATCAAGCACAAGCTACATGGAGTAGGCATATTGACTACGGTGCTGTAGACGCTGTTATGGCCAAAGTTTCAAAACTATTACCAGCCATTGCTTACGGCAAAATTACTAATATTGAAACACACACCCTTGGAATAACACCAGACATGCTCCCATATTTAGGGCGTGTTGCTAGTGTTGATGGCCTTTATGTGGTAGCTGGGATGAACAGCCATTCGTTTGCTTATGCTACAGGTGCTGCTAAGTCTATTGCTCTTTTATTACAAGGTGGCGAGACTGAGGTTGACATGGAACCTTTCAACCCTGATAGGTTTATTCTAAAAGATGTTGAACAAGCTGCCGCTGAAGGAAAAATAGAAAAACCTAAGCATGATGAAGAAATAGTTGAAGAGTTAAAAGACTTTAACCCCGAAGAAATTGAGAAAAAAGCTGAAAAGGCTGCAGCTGCCCATCAGGAAGCTAAAGAAAAAGAGAATATGGTTGTCGAAGGAAAAGAGTTGGTAGATAAGTCTGGTAAGGTCGAATATTCTAAGATTGATGATAAAGATAAGACTTAGTATGCTATATTATCAATTCTTAATTTAGAGGTTGCATAATAATGATAGACTCTCCACTTTCCGTAACAGGCCGTCTCTGGCAATGGCGTAACCAAAATTATGGGCAGGGTGTTGCTTTAGCCCAAAAGCTAGACTTACCAGAAATAGTAGGCCGTATTCTTTCTTCTCGGGTGGCTGATGTTGCAAATGCCCGTATTTTTTTGGAGCCAACTTTAAAAGACCTCCCCGACCCATTAACCTTAAAAGATGTAGACAAAGCAACCGATAGACTTGTTGCCGCAATTACTAATAACGAACAAATATTCATTTTTGGTGATTATGATGTTGATGGCAGCTGTGGTAGTGCATTGCTAATGCGTTATTTCCAAATGGTGGGGCTAACCCCAATGTTATATATCCCCGACCGTTTAAGTGAAGGTTATGGGCCAAACCCTACTGCAATGGAGAAAATATCCGAGCAGGGCGGTAAAATAGTTGTTACGGTTGATACTGGCAGCCTTGCATTTGCAGCATTCGAGCGTGCCGCAGAGTTAGGGCTTGATGTTATCATTACCGACCATCACCAAACCCAAAGCAATTTCCCACCGTGCGTGGCATTAATAAACCCGAACCGTATGGATGAAGTAACCGAGCTTACCAACCTAGCTGGCGCTGGCGTAGCTTTTATGTTGTTGATGGCGGTTAATCGCGCACTCCGAGAAAAAGGCTATTTTGCAGATAAACAAGAGCCAGACCTACGCCAACTTTTAGACTTGGTAGCAATTGCAAGCGTATGCGACATGGTACCACTAACGGGAATAAACCGTATTTTAGTCGATAGAGGCCTTAAGGTTATGGCACAACGCCGCAACCTTGGCCTAACTGCACTGGGTGATGTTGCAGGGTTAGATACTCGCCCTGGTACATACCACGCAGGTTTTTTAATTGGGCCTCGGATAAACGCAGGGGGCAGGATTAGCTCTTGCGATTTAGGCGCTAGACTATTACTTACCAATGACCCCGACGAAGCACGAGTATTAGCAGCACAGCTCCACGGTCTTAACGAAGAGCGCAAAGAAATAGAAGCCCAAGTACTAGCCCAAGCAATGGATAAGGCCGAGCAACAATTTAAAGCCGACACTGCAGCGCTTGTAATTGCTGGTGATGGTTGGCACCCAGGCGTAATTGGGATTGTGGCTTCTCGGATTAAAGAAGTTTTCCACCGCCCTGTATTTGTAGTAGCTTTTGATGATGATGGCATTGGTAAAGGTTCAGGGCGTTCGGTAACAGGGGTAGACTTAGGCCGAGCAGTTTTAGCCGCAAAAGATATTTTAGTTTCTGGTGGTGGGCACAAAATGGCAGCGGGTATTACCGTAACAAAGCAAAATTTTGCAGACTTTTGTAAACGTCTCGAAGATGACATCCACCGCCAAGCAGACAAGTCCGATACCGATGTCTTTACCCCGTATTTAAGGGTAGACGGCTCAATTGCTCCAAAAGGCGCAACTCTCGAGATGCTAGATAACATCGAAAAGCTAGAGCCCTATGGTAGCGGTAACCCCGAGCCACGTTTTGTGTTGTCGGGGGTGCGGGCAGATGGGGTGCGAATTGTGGGCGAGAACCACGTAAAATGTCGCCTTACCGATGGTACTAGCTCTATAGATGCAATTGCTTTTAGAGCCATGGCAACGCCGCTGGGCCCGTGGCTAATGAATAGCAAAGGCAGGTCAATCAGCTTTTGTGGCAAACTTCGCCGTAACTCGTGGCAAGGCCGCGAAACCACCCAACTCCAGATAGATGACGGTTTTGATGGGGTGTGGGAATAGGTTCTTTATATAATTGTACCACTAACTGTTTATGCCTATAGCGGTTCGCTAAAATTTGCTGGGACATTCTTGGGGATGATGGTGCTTGCCGCACTGTTTGTTGTAAACCAAGAAGACCAAAATAAAGCCAAAGTACACCGCACGCTAGCATCATTATTTATGGTGTTTGCTGTTGTTTGGGCTAATTATGACTGGTACACCAACGGTGCGCTAAGCATGATGAGCTATATTATTTTAGTTAGTGGGGTGTTCTTCCTAGTTGGTCGAAAAATATTAGGTAAGCTAACTGCAACTGTTCAAGAGCCACTTACAGTTATTACCATAGGCCTTGGTGGAATGATTCTTGCTCGCCTTGTTTGGGGTGGGGTGGATCTTTCTGTAGCGCCAAGCCATGGAGTAGCTGCCCTCTATTTCTTTTTAAGGCTGGCAGACCATATTTCGGCCACCACGTTTGGCTTTGTATAGCTGTTGGTCGGCTGCAATAATAAGCCCATCTGGGGTTATTTCTAAGTCTTGTGATGCGGTTTTTATCCCTAACGAAATAGTAACAGGGAAGTGCTGATCGGGCATTTTAAAGAAGTTTTCTACGTTTTGTCGTAGTCTTTCAGCGAAAATATAGGCAGATTGTTGCTCTACTTCTGGTAAAATAATTGCGAATTCTTCCCCGCCATAGCGAGCTGCTGTGTCCATTAGGCGTACTTGTTGGCGTAAAATGTCGGCCATCTGTTGTAATACACGGTCGCCCTCGGCGTGGCCGTGGTTGTCATTTACCTGTTTAAAATGGTCAATATCGAACATTACCAAGCTAACTGGCGTACCATAGCGCACTTGGCGCTCTAGCTCTTCTTTAAGGCGGTGTTTAAAACTGGTTTGGTCAAAAAGGCCGGTTAAACCATCACGGCTAGCAATATTGGCGAGGGATTCCATTTTGCTTTCTTCGATAATGGTAACGCCTTTCATTAAGCTTGAGGCATTGGTTAAATAGTCGTGCGCAGCAACTGCCACCCCAACATCACGCCCAAGCTTAGAGTTTATATCTTTACGGTGGGTCGTTATTTCTTCCCAAATGTGCCTAGCTTGTTTAATTGGGAAAGCCCTGTGGGTAATAGTATATAGCATATCAGCGTACAGCCCGTCGCCACGTTCGGCAACAAGGCGGTTAAGTGTGTCTTGCTCGCGGGCATTTAAGGTACGGTCGCCACACAAAGCCGTAACCATGCGTACGTCAAGCTCGGCGCGGTTCATAATGTTCGCCAGCTCTTCTCGGTCAGTGTTTTGTATTGGTGCTAATGTGCTCATAATTACATTTTAATATTTTTATGGGTTTTTTACAAAGAAACTATTTTATATAAATAAAAATAGCCCCCTCTGTATGTAAAAACCAGAGGGGGACTATCGCTATTTGTTTATCCAACTGTTGAAGGTGGTAACCTTATAACCGTCAGCTACTATCATTAAAGTTGCTTGATGCAGATCAATCCATTTGTTTAATTCTATTGGTTCTCTTTCGTTGAGATCAAGAACATAAATGGAGTTGTCTACTTTAACTAGGGCTACTATATGGCTAGTTTCTATATTGTTGCCAATATATCCAGCTGCCATACCAGTACTAAAGCCATTGCGTTTTAGCATTTGGTACCAGATAGTCGCGAACTCGTCGCAGTCACCTTTACCAGTAGCTAGTACTTCAGCCGCAGATGCATAGTATTCTGTCCAGCCATAGGCATCAATATCATCGCTGTATCTAATTGAGGCATGAACTTTATCTACAGCATCTTGCAAAGTTGCATCTTTTGCTAAGATAAATTCACTAGGAAAGTCATACCAAAATTCACGAGTCTGATAACTGTACCAATTATAAGTAACTTTTATCATCTGAACTGGTAGAGCTGCTTCTGAGATTATAACTTTAGGAGCTGAAGGTACAAATACCTCAAAAGCCGCTACAACAATTATAACCACCGAAACAATTCGCAATACCCAGCTAACAACACGATTTTTAAAAAGAGTAATCATAATTCCCCCAAAAAAGAGAAATAAATAAAAAAGAAATGAAAAATAACAAATATTCATAATAATATGGGGTTATGATATAAATATACAATATGTTCTTAATAAAAATGTGGGTTTAAATGGGCGTAATTACTAGAAATATAGCTATTTGTACAACTTTGCTATTATCAGGGTGTTCGGTTAACCCTGTAACTGGTGGCGGTAGCTTTAATTTGATGAGCGAAAGCCAAGAGTTTAGCCTTGGGCATAAAGTTGTTAGCGAAGAGATTGCTCGTTACGGTCTTTATAAAGATAACCCCAAGCTAGTTACGGCATATCGTGATTTAGGGCAAAAAATTGTTGCGGTATCAGAACGCCCCAATAAACCATACGAATTTTTATTACTTGATGCTGAAGTTTTTAATGCTGCCGCCATTCCCGGTTATGTGATGACCTACCGCGGGTTATTA
>JAJFIW010000028.1 GCA_021774615.1 Alphaproteobacteria bacterium
GCCTAAATCTAGATATGTACGGGCAATTAGAGTTGCTGCAAGTCCAGTATCACCAGCTTGTTCAGGGATTATATTATATTGGCTCATGGGCTGTCCTTTATTAAACTAATAAAACAACTATAACACCTCGTCTGTATAGACTAAATAGTTTATCATCAAAAACATGCACCATTTTTTATATTTATTATTATTTGTTTTCCTGTCTCTACCTACTTACGCAGTAGAAGGGAATGTTACATCTGTTATAGATGGTGATACTTTTGTTCTTGAAGATGGTACCCATGTTCGGATGTTGGGAATTAATACCCCCGAAAAAGCACGTGGCGGAAAGCCAGCGCAAGAAGGTTCAAAAGAAGCAACCATTGCAACAACACAGCTTATTAAAGGTAAAATCGTTAAACTAGTGTTTGATGATAATCGTACCGACCGCTATGGGCGCACCCTTGCCCATACTTACCTACCAGATGGCACATGGGTTAATAGAGAGCTTGTTGCCCGTGGTCTTGCCCATGTTTATAGTTTCCCCGACAACCGCAGCTTGCTTAATGAACTACTAGAAGCAGAAACAATAGCTCGTAGTAAAAAACTTGGGCTATGGAAGCAAAAAGACTGGCAAGTATTAGAAGCTATACCCACCCCACCAAAAAGTTTTGTTGGTAAATACCGACTAGTACGTGGCATACCCATTAAAGCTGTAACTATTGGCGACACTATTTACTTAAATTTTGAAGATAATTGGCGCACAGATTTTACAATCGAAATCCCGACCTCAACCTTGCCGTTATTTAAAAGTGCAGGCATAAACCCATTAACAGACTATATTGGTAAAGAAGTTATTGCCCGTGGCCGCATAAAACCAGTTAATGGTATTTTAGTTACCGTAAACCACCCCGAGCAAATCCAAAACATTTCCGAATAACACGTAAATTTTTAAAAACTGACATGCTTGTCCATATCTCCATAAATACTTGTTGCCTATAAATGGCATGGGGGAAATTTATTTCTAATAAAAAGAATCATGGAGAATAAGAAAATGGTTAAACAACATTTTACTAAAGTTGTTCTAGCAACTTTTGTTGCAGGGTTTATTAGCACAAGTATGGCTACAATGTCTTTCGCACAAGAAAGAGCCATTGAAACACGCAGAGCTAACATAGAAAATAGAGAACACTCTTTTGAAGCAAAAATCAACGAGAGTGAAGCAAACCAAAGAGCACGGCTAGATGCACATATAAACAAACTAGCTGCTACAGGTCGTTTCTCAGACCGAGAGCTAGCAGAAAGACGTGCAGAAATAGAGCAGCGCATTAATGCAAAAAAAGACAGAAGGCTACAGCGCCTAGACAACCGAACCCAAAAAGCAAATAACCGAGTTGATAATTTTGAGAACCGAGTAAATAAACGTAAAGAGCATAGGCAAGAGCGCCGTGATAATTTCCGTGAGAACCACCCAAAGGCAGCTGAGCGTATCCGAGACCGTCGCCAAGATGCAAGGCAAGATCGCAGGCAAGAACACCGCCAAGACAGACGACAAAACTTCCGCGAGAACCATCCAAAAGCGTCAGAACGTATCCATAATCGCCGCCAAGATGCTCGCCAAG
This sequence comes from Alphaproteobacteria bacterium, assembly GCA_021774615.1. GTDB lineage: Bacteria > Pseudomonadota > Alphaproteobacteria > UBA1280 > UBA6503 > UBA6503. Next base: position 1,602 of record JAJFIW010000028.1, read on the forward strand.
ACCGCAGGCAAGACCGCCGCCAAGACAAGCGGCAAAACTTCCGCGAGAACCACCCGAATGCGGCTAAAAAAGTACATAATAAGCGTCAAGACCACCGCCAGAATAAGCGTCAAGAACGCCATTCTGACAGGGCAAGATAATAGCTAAAGATGACCATATGGCCGTCTAAATTTAGACGGCCATATGTACATTGCTGGTTATGGTATTTGTATTATGGAGGAATAGTCACCATATTATACAGAACAAGGGCGAGTGGAGGCTGGCCTATTTAAGCATTGCTTAAATAGGCTAATTTATGGGTTACTATGGGGGTTAGGTTATGGTTTATACGAATTTTACTAAGGTTATTTTAGCAATTCTTACTACAACCTCTATTTTTGCAGGAACAACTACTACTTCGTTTGCACAAGGTATAACTATTTCTGAGCATCCGACTGGTGGGATTAGCACCATGCATGCTACCAATAAAGATTTCAGCCGTAACCAAGCACGAATACAAGAAATCAAGCAAGGGTTAGACTCTATAATTCAAGATATTAAAGGTACTGAGCGCAGTATAGAGAATTTGGTTGCAAAAAGGGCAATTTTTGAGAACGCCCTAAAAGAAGTCGAAATACTTTTAGACAAAGCTCAGGGTGAAAAAAACGAGATAGATGCAAATAGAAATAATTTAAGCCCAAAAGAATTAGCTTTGGCTAAAGCAGAACTTGCTCAGAGGATTCAATCAATCATAGACGACAGACAGTACCCTACAGAAGAAATAGCAAGAATAAGCAAACAGATTATCCGTCTAAATAGTGACATGGACCTAATATTATACGAGAGAAAACAAGAGCTAGATAAAGAGCTTGCAAAAATTAATGCCCAACAAAAAGCTTTTATTGAAGAAAAAGAAGAAGTAGTACCCACACCTAATATCAATAGTAGCAAGGCATTAGAGCTATCTTCTAGAGAAAGATCAGAGTTATATAATAACTACCGTAGAGATAGACTAGAAAAGCACATTGAGAAACTAGCTAGTACTGGTAGATTCACAGAAAGCGAATTAGCTGATAAAAAAGAAACGCTTAAACAACGGCTAAAGATACGTGAAAACCCAGCTACCACTACTACAGTAGCTGACGATACACCACATGTTGGCCAAGCTATTAGAATAGGCGGATTATCAGAAGAAGCAGGAGCAGCGGCAATCCAAAGAGCTCAAGATATAATACGTTTTAGAGAGCTTGGAGAAGACATGCAAAACGCTTCTACTCCAGAAGAAAGAGAAGAAGCGATTATGGCATTAAGAGCACAAGCAGATATTGTGCGTGACGGGGCTAGAGGAATTACACACTTAGACCCTAACCCTACTCAAGAGGCTACACATAAAACTCCTGAGCAAATAGCAGCCATCCAAAAAGCACAAGACATAATAGACCTACGCCATAAGGCTGAGACTATACGCAGTGCGACAACTCCGGAACAAAGAACTAAAGCTCAAGAAGCGTTCCGTGCTCAGGCAGATATTGTTCGCAACAATGCTAGAGGAGAGTCTAATAGACTTAAAGCCGATGCAAATAGCGGTACTATTGCTGTAGCCGCAGGTGGCCTACGAGCACAGTATTATGGCATAACCAGCAACCCGCCTTCTGGACTAGTTAATATAACGCCTGGGCAAAGAGCAGCCGCAATCCAAAAAGCTCAAGATATAATAAATTTACGCCATGCGGCTGAAGCTACACGCAGTGCAACAACTCAGCAGCAAAGAATACAAGCACAAAAAGCCTTTAGTGCTCAAGCTGATGTTGTAAGAAATGGAAGAGCTGTTCCTACTCCAATAGTACAAAAAGCAGAAACTGCAGCACGTACAATAACTCCGCAACAAGCAGCTGCATTACAAAGGGCTCGAGATATAATAGCGCTACGCCATGCAGCTAAAGATATGCGTGAAGCAAAAACTCCAGAACAAAAAGCTAAGGCAGCAGAAAACATAAGAATAAAAGCAGATATTGTACGGAATGGTAGATAATAAAAGCTAAAATGTTGGCAAAGTAAGAACTGGTAATAAACTTACCCTGCTTTTATAGAAGGATCAGAGCTTATAAGATTACTAATGTTTAAATTTGTTAAAACATCAACAAGCTTTTTACTATCGGTAATTGCAGGTAAGCAAACCTGACCAAAACAAACATAAGCTGTAGATTTACCATTTTGTTTTGTTTTACCAAAAGCGGGGTGTAAAACACCTAAGGTGCTTGTGTCTGCCATTGTAGAGAAAACCCTATTTGGTTGTGGGGTTTGCCATACAGCATTTTTTAATTCTTCAAAGTTGTCATCAGCAGTTGTTCCTACCAACACAATTTGGGTGGGGTTTATTAAAAGCGATTGCCCAAATAATAAGCTAGAGTGGGCAAAAACATATTCGTTTACATCACCACTAAAGGCTCCCAAAACTCGGCGGGCCTGTTCGCGCCACAAAGGGTTGCCTGTTAAACCATAAACTCTTGCAAAACAACGCATAAGCAGCCCATTACTACTTGGAACAGCTGCATCTTTAGCCTCTTTAACCGCAGTTAATAGGTCTTTATTATCTTTTCTGCTCTTAAAGAACCCCCCTTTAGTGCTGTCTTCATAAAACTCAAGCGAATAGAATATCCATTGTTCGGCTTGTTTAAGGTATTTGTCATCTCCTGTGGCTTCATATAGAGTTAGTGCTGCATGGCTCATACAGGCGTAGTCATCAGCAAAGCTTACCTTATTAGCTTTGCCATCACACCAGCTATGGTGCAAACCTCTGCCATCGTCAGAAACCATCGTGCTTACAATAAAGTCATAAGAGTTAATTGCTGCGTCTAGCCATTCTTTACGATCAAAAGCCATTGCAGCTTCAGTAAGAGCGGCAATAACTAGACCATTCCAGTCGGTAAGGATTTTATTATCTCTTACTGGTGCTACCCGTTTTCGCCGTTTTTTAAGTAATTTAGCACGTAATCCTGCCATATCTTCATCTATTGTCTTGTCCCAAGCAATTGCATGAAGGCGGTTAAGAATATTTTTCCCGTCACAGTTGCCAGTATCACTAACCCCATAAGCACTCATAAATTTATTGGCGTCAGCGCCAAGAGCTTTCTTTATTTCGGCAGCTTCCCACAAATAGTAAGCACCTTCATCTCCATCGCTATCGGCGTCTAACGAAGCTGCAAATGCACCATTTTCAAGGCGCATCTCGTGCATTAACCACGATATTGTTTGTTCAATGCGTGCTTGGTAAAGAGGGTTTCTAGTTTCCCGCCATACATTAGTTAGAACGTCAACAATCAGCGCATTATCGTATAGCATTTTTTCGAAATGGGGGGTTAGCCAGTTATCATCAACAGTATAACGAGAAAAACCACCACCTAGATGGTCATAAATCCCACCTTGGCACATTCTATCTAGGCTTAGGCGCACACTTGCAGCAAAAAGCTTACGCTCTTCTGTTTTGCCGCTTCCACAACGCCACACTTGCCATAACAAAGACAAAGCCATTACATTAGGAAATTTATTAGAGCTGCCAAAACCACCATTATCAGGATCAATTAGAGGGAGGATTGTTTCTGCGAGTTCGTCTATTTTCTCTTGTGGCATATCCATATTGCCACTTTTACTAGTAGCAAGAATACTGCGCAGTCCCTCATAAATGTTGTCGGCATTTTTGTTGGCATCTGCTTGGTCTTTGCGCCAAAGCTGTGCTACTTGCCATAAAACTTCCCTAAAGTTGGGCATTCCGTAGCCCATTTCAGCGGGGAAATATGTACCACCAAAAAATGGCTTAGCCTCTGGAGTCAGAAACATAGTTAGTGGCCACCCGCCTTGCCTGCCTAATAAATATAAAGCCTCTTGGTATACACTATCAATGTCGGGGCGCTCTTCTCTGTCTACCTTGATATTAATAAAAAAGTTGTTCATTAATTCAGCTGTTTGTGGGTCCGAGAAAGACTCGTGCCCCATAACATGGCACCAATGGCATGCCGAATAACCAATAGAAAGCAAAATAGGTTTATTTTCTTTCTTTGCTTGGCGCAACGCCTTAGTACCCCAAGGCCACCAGTCAACAGGGTTTTCCTGATGCTGCCTTAGGTACAAGCTTTTTTCATCTTTCAAGCGGTTATAATGCATAATATCTTCCTAAAATGCCCTAATATTGACAGTTTTTTTCTTGTATCAACCCACATAATATAATTGGGGCGTGCATTTATCCAGTTGTTTAAGGCATACTGGTAAATATAGTAATTCCGAACTAAAACTGTAATTACTATACTATAATAATCGGGGGCGGTGTGGTAACTAATCGTTATACAAAGGTATTTCTTGTTATAGCTGTAGCTATTGCTGCTGCTGTTGGTGTATCTACGCCCAGTGCTTTTAGTGAAGATAATAGATTTTTAGATAGAAACTCCAACTTTGCTAATGGTTCTAATAATGGTATGGGTACTCCTGACTATTCCCGTTCTTATGGTATAGGTGGTGTTATTCGCCGCCAACAACCTCCACCTGGCCCTAGACCTATCATAGACATGAGCACTGGAGCTTCCGCTGGTGGTATTTTAGGATGCAGCGGGCTAGACATTGGTGCTGCTGTAGGCAACCAGCTTGGTGGGCTAAATATTTCCAATATTAGTAAAGAAATTGCAGGAGCCGTTCAGACCAAATTATTTAACGCTGCACTAGAAACACTTTTTTCAAACCCACAAGTAGCATCTATTATGGACAACTTACGCGCAGTGGCACATGCTAGGGTTTCTATGTTACAAAAGAAATGTAATGCCAACGAGATTTATGCCGATGTCACCAACAAGCGCCTTCGCTCGGAAGCAATCCAGAAGTGTGTCCAAGAAAGACAAAACATGGAAATATGCCAAGACCCTGCCATCATTGGCGAGTACTTGGGTGAGGTTCTAGACAGTGATAGGTGGAATAAAGACCTACGCAACCAACTATGCGACTCCGAAGAAGATGGCAATTGCGACTGGACACTTCTTCTACCTAATAAAAAAACAAGAGTAGATGGTATCTCACCTACATCTACACCAGCAGGGTCTCCAATTTCAGTAGGTCCTATAACAATAGACACTTCCCTTCCTTTTGGCAGTAGCACCCCAGCACCTTCTTCAGGTGCTACTACAGGGTCAACAACAGGAAGCAGTGGCAGCAGCAGTACAGGAGGAACAGACGGTAGCACTCCTCCTGTAGCAGCGGGTGACGAGGAAACACCACCAGCTATTACTGTTGAAGATGTTGTTACAATGGCAACCCAGATTGCGTCAGAAGACTTAATCGAGCGCATCCAAGATGCAGAAACATTTATTAATATGTTTGGTTATTCAGACACCAAAACAGCTGCTCTATATAACCAAATGGGCATCCCCCCAGAGCTACAAGACCGCTACAATGCACTAAGCAACAGCAACCCTGATGTTAAAGGTGCACTACTTTACAACATGCATGACTACCAGAAAAATAGTGTGTGCCAATATGGTGCTGGTAGTAGCGGCATAGCTAGCGATATATCGTCAATTACCTCCCCAGAGGAAAAAGCTTTAGATGCTGATTTACCAGCCCCACCTGTGGATAATACACCATCGCCATCACCATCGCCGTCGCCGTCGCCAGCTCCTACCCCTAGTGCTTCATCTGGCAAACCTGTTTTCCCAGTTTCAGGGGCTACTATTGGTAATGCTAACATCACAAGTTTATTTGGGCCACGGAGCAGACCATGTAAAGGATGTAGTAGTTTCCATAAAGGGCTCGACTTAGGATATGGTACAGGTACAGGCCTAGTAAGCTCTATAGATGGTATTGTACAACAAGCCCGCAAAGCATCTTGTGGCGGTAACCAAGTTGGTATTTCTAATGGTGCTACCAACATTCTATACCTACACATGAATGGCTTTGCCCCTGGTATTCGCCCTGGGGTACCAATTAGGTCTGGGGTAAAAATTGGTACGGTTGGTAATACCGGTAGCTGTACGACAGGCCCCCACTTACATTTTGTAGTGATGAATAATGGAGCACACGTTGACCCACTACCATGGTTAGGCGGAGATGATGACTCAATCGCAGGCGCCCTTGCTAGTACCGACAAACATGGTACTCGCAGTATGGCTATAGCTAAAACATCGCTACCACCTAACGACCCATTTGTTATTGAAATGCATAAAGAAATGGCCAAGCTTGGCTCTAGGATTGCAAGCACAGCATCATGCATTATTAATAAAACACTACACCCACAAACATATGTAGAAATGGCAATGCTGTCGGGTACAGCAGGCATTATTAACCCTAATGAAGCCGTTAACAAAAGTGGCGAAGCCCCTATTTTTGCCTCAGGAGACAAAGGAGCGTTTATTACTGGTATGTCGCAAATGGTGGGGTATGATGCTGCTATCTCTGTATACAACTCTACAATTGTAGAGATGACAGTATCGTTAGCATCTAAAAGTTCTGATGGTGAAAGTGGTATGAACAAACCACTTCTAAACTATGCTAAAGGGCAATTAGCATTCCTTAAATTGCGTCGCTCTGTTCTTATAACTAGCTACGAGTCTCAATGCCAAGTTGCAAAACGTATTGCTAGAATGGCAGATACAAGAAGCTCTTCATCCACTAAGGGGTATAATCAGGTAGCTAATGTCCCAATGAACTGCAGCAAATACGACCACCTAACATCTGACGGCATTGCAGACCTTGCGAAAATATTTACTGAGACTGACGAAGTTGTTGACACAACTGCTCAAGAGAGCAAATAGACGAGCAAGCCACAAGACCTGTTAATTGCTTGTTTATGTCTTTATACACAATATCTTCACCCGAAATATCTTTAAATACATAGCCTAACTCTTCAACTAACATGTGTCCGGCGCAAACATCCCATAGGTTTTTAGGCTTTAGGCTTGCTGTGATGTCAGCCAACCCTGCTGCTACCAAGCCAATTTTGTAAGCTACAGAACCTACAACTCTTGTTTTTAGAGTTTCTTGGTGCTTTCCCCAAATTCCTGCTGCCGACTCGCTGCGGCTAATGATTATCTCGCTTTCAGAAAGGGGTTTATCTGCGGGGCGTACAACTTTTTTCCCGTTTAGAAAAACTCCCGTCCCTTTAGCACCATAAATGAAATGTTCTTTCATTGGGGCATAAATGGCTCCAGCAATAGGTAAACCATTGCGTACTAGCCCTACAGAAACCACAAATTCCCCATTACCTGTAACAAACTCTCTAGTGCCGTCAATAGGGTCTACGATCCAGCAGAATTCTTTTTCTAAGCAATCATCATCAGGGGTGCTTTCTTCAGAAAGCCAGCCATAACTAGGGAACTTACCCATTAGCTCTTGCTTAAGGTGTTTATCAATAGCTAAGTCAGCCTCGGTTAAAAATGGGTCACCTTTGGTTTTGTCGTCAAGCTGCTTAAAGCCTTTTTCTTGGAAATTACGTGCAATTTCACCCGCCTCTTTAGTGGCAATTATAATTGCGTCAAGTTGTGTTTGGTATTGGGATGTGTTCATATTAGTAAATCCTATTACTATATTTATAATATAAAATGTTTAGGGGTATTTGCTTTTTTTGTCATAATCTTTATAGTAAAAAAATTATAACATAAGGCTATAAAACATGACACCAATGATGCAACAATACAGTGTTCTTAAAAATCAGTATCAAGACTTCTTGTTGTTTTATCGGATGGGCGATTTTTACGAACTATTTAACGACGACGCTATTTCGGCATCACAAGTTTTAAACATAACCCTAACCCAGCGCCGCAGCAGCAAAGAACAAACTGGCGTGCCAATGTGTGGGGTACCATTCCATGCAGCAGAAGGGTATATTGCAAAGTTACTTACAAATGGTTTTAAAGTTGCTTTGTGCGAGCAAACCGAAACCCCCGAGCAAGCAAAAAAAGCAGGGCGTAAACTAGTTAACCGCGAGGTAGTACGCCTATACACCAGCGGCACCCTTACCGAAGATAGTATGCTCCCTGAAAAGCAGCACAATTACCTTGCTGCAATCCATACTCTTGGTGGCGAAATGGCACTAGGTTGGTTAGAACTATCAACTGGTGAGTTTGCAACCACCACAATTACCAAAAACACCATAACAGCCGAATTAGGGCGTCTTAACCCAAGCGAAATTATTGCCCAAGACGATTTTGTAGCTACCTACGGAAAAGAGCTCTCATCTTGGCAGGATAAAATAACCTCACCTTTTAGTAATCTGTTTGATAGTCGCAACTCTACCAATACTTTAAAGAAACACCTCAGCGTTAATACGCTAGACGGTTTTGGTTTCCAGAACCGTGCACAGATGGTTGTTTGTGGTGCACTTATTGACTATATCGATCAAACCCAAAAAACCAGCCCCGAAGCCCTACTAACGCCACGCATTATGGTAGACAATAGCTACATGCATATTGACCCTGCCACCCGCAGTAACTTAGAGCTAACCGAAACCCTACGGGGTGCTAAAAAAGGCAGTTTATTACATTCAGTAGACAAAACCACTACTGCAGCTGGCGCTAGGATGCTTAGTTCGTGGTTAACTGCCCCCCTTACCAACCTTAATGCTATAAATAAACGCCACAACGGGATTGCTGCTTTTATCGACAACCCAGAAATAAGAAATAACCTACGAGATGCTTTAAAGCATATCCCCGATTTAAACCGTGCATTGGCTAGGATAACCCTAAACCGTGGTGGCCCACGCGACCTTGCAGCTATTAAACAAGGGCTGCAAAAATTGCCCGACTTTATCTCTTATTTAGAAAAAATAAAATCTGTTGAGATTATTGCAGATATTACAAAAGGTCTCGACAACCACCACAACCTTGCAACCCTACTAGAAAAAGCATTAGCAGATAACGACCTGCCATTACTTGCTCGTGATGGTGGGTTTATTCGTGATGGTTACTGCCCTGAGCTAGACAAACACCGCTCTTTAAACAATAACGGGCTTAACTTGCTGCAAACCTTAGAACGGCAAGAGGCTGAAAATATCGGTATTTCTTCACTTAAAATCCGCTACAATAAGGTTTGGGGCTATTATGTTGAGGTTACTAAAGCTCATGCTGATAAAATCCCTAGCCATTATATTCATCGCCAAACTACAACCCAATGCCAGCGTTTTACTACGCCTGAGTTAATCGAGATCGAGAAAGATTTATCTTCCGCAGGTGTTCGCGCCGCCGAACGAGAACTAGAAATATATAACGAGCTAACAACAGCCATTAGCAACTGGCATGCGCCTTTACTATTATGCGCCGACTCTCTTGCAAAATTAGACGTACTTACCGCAGGCGCAAAACTAGCCACCACCCATAATTATACCCGCCCTAAAATGACAGACAGCAGATGTTTTACCATTACCGCAGGCCGACACCCTGTTGTTGAAACAACGGTTGATACATTTATCCCCAACAACTGCGAATTGTCGAACAATGCATTATGGCTATTAACAGGGCCGAACATGGCTGGTAAATCTACATTTTTACGGCAAAATGCACTAATAACTATTCTAGCGCACACTGGCTTTTACGTACCAGCAAAAGAGGCTACCATTGGCTTAGTTGACCGTGTATTTACTAGAATTGGTGCCGCTGACGACCTTGCCAGAGGGCAAAGTACATTTATGGTAGAAATGGTAGAAACTGCAAACATCCTTAATAATGCTACCGATAAAAGCCTAGTTATTCTCGACGAAATCGGCCGTGGTACTGCCACTTATGATGGTTTGTCTATTGCGTGGGCGTGTGTAGAGCATTTAGCCCAACAAAGCCATTGCCGCACTTTATTTGCTACTCACTACCACGAGCTAACCCAATTAGCCGACAATATTAAATCCATCACCTGCCACCATGTTGCAGTACGAGAATGGAACAACGATATTGTATTCCTCCACGAGGTTAAAGCAGGAACGTCACCTCGCTCTTATGGTATCCATGTTGGGAAGTTAGCGGGGTTGCCAACATCTGTAACAATGCGTGCCGAACAAGTATTAGCAGGCTTAGAGGACAACCCAACAACTTCGCAGCAAATTCCTTTGTTTAACACTACCCCCATCACAACAGAAACCACCAGTAAATTACCTGCATTTATTGAAGGTATAAACCCTGACGCTCTAACCCCTAAAGAAGCATTAAACATTATTTATGAAATAAAAGAGCTAAATTGAAGTGTGTTTGAAGTTGAAATTACTATAAGTGTTTAGAGGAATGACTATATTTATTCCAATATTTACTGCACCTATAGTTTTTTTAATGCATAATAGAAAAACAGATACCTGTTAATAACAAAATAATAAAGGTTATAACCTCGTGCGCTTATTTTCATCACTATTAGTGTTTTCTCTTATTTCTATTGCAACTATATCGCCAGCATATGCAGGTGGTGCAGACAAAACAGCCAAACCTGTTGCAGCTAAAGAAAAGCTATCTTACGATAA
>JAJFIW010000029.1 GCA_021774615.1 Alphaproteobacteria bacterium
CCTTCGTGTTCGGCACGGTCAATCATGTATTTTGCCATCCGTGCTTTTATCGAGCCAGATGGATTCATAAATTCGCACTTCACCCAAATACCATCGCCTAAATCAATAAGCGGTGTATTACCGATAGCGTCTAAAATAGTGTGGCAAACGTCATGTTTTTTCATGGTAGGGCAAAACCTCTTAATATTTTATTGGCGAACAGAACAAGTATAGGTTAATTTAAGCAAATGACACAAAACATTTCTCCTTTTCACCAGACTAATGGTGGCATGGTTGCAGCAGCAGCCGACTTTAGCAACCCCTTTGCTTGCTACACGCTGCTTACCCAAACATTTGTACCCCGCCCGATTGCTTGGGTACTAACCGAAAACGAAGATGGTAGCCATAATCTTGCACCATTTTCATATACAGGTGCTATTGACTATGACCCACCAGCATTAATTTTTTCGTGCGGGATGCGTAAAGTAGGCTCTACCGACAAAAAAGACACTTGGGCAAACCTCGAACGCACCAAACGTTGTGTGGTGCATATCCCTAGCGTTGCTAATATGGAAGCTGTAAATAATTCTGCAGCTAACCTTGGCGAAGGTATCTCAGAAATAGACACCTACAACATTCCTCTTACATCATTTAAAGGCTTTCCCCTGCCCCGAGTTAGCGACGCACCAATAGCATATGGCTGCAAGTTAATAGAAGTTATCAACCTTGGGCATGCACCAATGGGGCTAATACTGGTTGAAATAGAACAATTTTTTGTTGCCGATAATGTTATCGAGAAGCATGAAGACGGCGCATTACATATTGATGAAAAAGCAATAGACCCTCTAACCCGCCTCGGAAAAACTAAATATGGCACCCTTGGCGAACTTATAGATATTGGCTCTCCACCGAAACCAAAATCGGCCGAGTAATTTTCTTATTGCAGAATGCCCCTACTTTGCGTATAAAAAACAAATATGCTCGAGTGGCTCAGTGGTAGAGCGCGTCATTGGTAATGACGAGGTCGGCAGTTCAATCCTGCCCTCGAGCACCACTCTAATTTAAACTTCATACTGGTATTAACACAATGAATTTATTCATGATCTATGTAGGTGGCTACAAAGAAAATGCTAATTTAGAACTACATGACATGCGCTTTGTAATAGGAAACACTGTAGAAGATTGCTACCCAGAATTAATAAAACAATGGTGGGGCGATAAAAAAGCTTTCCACGTAGATGGTTGGAGTGTAGTAAAAAGCGTAGATTGTTATGATATAGAAATTAAAGACACGCCAGCAACCCACCCCGAAAAGCTCTATTTTGTAAACCTAGGTGGGTACGACCCAGAACAATTCATAGAGTTACATAAAAATGTTTTGGTAGTTGCTAGCAACGATGCTGAAGCAAAGACAAAGGCAAAACTACAAGCATCCAACTGGATAAAAGTTCATCGGGATAAATTATTTAAGGTTGAGAAAATTCTTGAGCTTACATCTATAAGCAACCACCATGTTCACCTAAATAAAACTGATACCCCACAACCATTCGAATTTACATGCGACTATAAAGCAATTACGTAAGAATAATTCTTAACTGCCGACCTCGTTATTACCAATGACGAGGTCTACTTCTTCAACATACCATTAATTGAATAATTAAATGTATCTACTTCCGATAGCCACGCTACCCTTTTAGGGCAAATTTTCTTATTAGTTCTTACTTCGTAGTTATTTATAAAACCTTGCACTAGGTCAGGGCATCGATTATGCAGATGATGAAACTCGCGGTGGACATCGCCAATAGCAGTAAATCCAAAATCTATAATACCAATTAAAGCGTTATTATCATCAAAGACAATGTTCCCAAAATCTAAATCATTATAGATAAACTGTGCAAAGTCTGGCTCTATAGGGAACTTATCTTTATCGTTTAGTATTTTATCTGCAGTAAATTTTGCATCATCAGAGAAAAGTGGGAAGTTAACTTCAATATTACTAACATATACCTCTGATGGGTCTTGTTTAACACCCAGAGACTTAGCAACATTAACATCTACCAGTTTATGCAGGCTATCTAAAAAGTCAGTTAAACTGTCTAATAGCTTCTGTTTATCTTGTGGCTGCATAGAGTTAAAGTTGTCTACTGTTGGAACATGCCCAACTATTTTATCGTAGCCTATAAATGTATTATTGCTGCACTTATGGGTAACATGAGGCGTATTTATATCTAACTTACCATGTATAAATTCTAAAACTTTTATTTCTGTCTCTGTTCCAGGGTTATATTCAGAATTCTTATAAAGTTTAAATATTGTATTATCCCGCCCCTCGTTAAATATTTCCAAAATGTAACTATGCCTTGATTCCATAAGTATGTAATGCTTATCAGCAAGCTCGGGGTAAGATTCTATAACCTTAGTTAATAATTTATTTTCGATTTCCTTATCGACCATTGCTTCTACTGGCTCTCTGATGGTTTTTATTAATTATTTAAATAACCTGTACTTACTTTAATAATATGGGGATGAGTGGACTTTTTTCAACAAAACAACCTTTTTGTGCGTTTTGCACTTCAACTCCAGCACTAAAGCCCCCATACTAATATTAACAATATAATAAAAGTATGCAGATTGGGCAGCACTACTATGGTTACAGCTTTAGACGAACAAGAAATGGAGAAGGTCGATTTTGTCGATTTTGTTAAGCAGCTTGACCCTATCTCGCAGCGAGCTTTAAGGCCTTTTGCCAAATACATTAGTAACCATGATATTAAAGAGATTGTTATCAATAAACCTGGAGAAGTTGGGCTAGAACTGCCCGACGGCACTTGGGAGTTTGTTGAAGACCCAGAGCTTACCCTTGACCAATTAAACGACGTAGCCAGAGTGTTAGCAAACCTTGCAGGGCAAATTTTTACCATGCACGAGCCACTATTGTCATGCAGAATGCCGGGTGGGCATAGGGTGCAAATAGTGTCAGGTTTTGCTACTCCTAACGAATTTTCGATGACTATTCGCCTGCAGCGTGACCGCAAATTTACTATTGATGATTTTTCGCTGTCGGAAGAAGACAAAACCGCAATTATTGAATGTGTTAAAACCCAAAAAACATTGTTAATTTCAGGTGGTACAGGTTCAGGTAAAACTAGTTTTTTGAATGCAATTATTCCATACATCCCCGACTATGAGCGTCTAATTAGCATGGAAGACGTGCCCGAGCTTAAAATAGCACACCAAAATTGGGTGCCGCTAATTTTCTCGTCTAATAAAACAGGTTTAGGCCAGCTAGACATTAACGACCTGATGAACGCGTGCCTGCGGATGCGCCCCGACCGCATTATTTTGGGGGAAATTCGTAAAGAAAACGCCTTTACGTTCTGTTCAGCAATTAATACAGGGCATGAAGGATCAATGGCAACAATCCACGCCAATAACCCTAAAATGGCACTAGATGCTGTACTAAACCGAGTACTCCTAAATGGCGATATTCAAGAGTCAGTAATCCAAGCCCTGCGCCGCCAATTGATAGACGACATCTACGGCGTAGTCCAACTAAACCGCGTTAGCGGCGCCCAAGTAAAAGGCTACTACACCCGCCTTAAAGGCGAAGACGACTTGAAAGAGGTCAATCCTAATTAGTCAAGACTAGTAAAAGCAGCGCTGCATTTACGGGTTTCGTCGACGATACAACGGTGCAATGATACACCTGTACCGTCTAGTTGCTTAACCCCTACTACTTCTACCAAATATTGTGCCATATTTTCGGCGGTAGGGTTAAATGGGACTTTTACAGTTTTAGCATCTAATTCTATAAGGCTCTCTGCCAAAGGGTCTTCTTCCCAAACAAGAAAACGATGATCCCAATTGTCTTCCAACCACTGGCAGAGTTTTTCTTTAATAACTGAAAAATCAATAACCCTACCAAGCTCGTCCAAACCTGCTTCACAATAAAAATGCACCCGATAATTATGGCCATGCAAATGCGCACACTTGCTCTCGTGCCCATATACCCGATGCCCCGCACAAAAATCATGATAACGAATAGCTTCAAACATATATGTTATGCCAACTTTTTGCGCAGCAACTCATTAACCATTGCCGGATTAGCCTTACCTTTAGTTGCTTGCATGGTTTGGCCTACAAACCAGCCTAGCAGTTTATCGTTGCCGGCTTTGATTTTGGCAACTTGGTCGGGGTTATTGGCAATAATTTCGTCGATTATGGCTTCGATTGCGCCGCTGTCTGAAATTTGTTTAAGGCCTTTGTCCTCAACAACTTTTTCAGGATCAGTGCCTTTTTCGAACATTTCTTCGAATACGGTTTTAGCGATTTTACCGCTAATAGTGCCGTCGGCTATCAAATCTAGCATTTTACCTAGCGCTTCAGGGCTAACTGGTGAGCTTTCGATGTCTTTACCAATTTTATTTAATGCGCCGAATAGCTCTACCATAATCCAGTTTGCAGCTATTTTAGGGTCGCGGTTTTTACCACCACCTACTACAGTTTCGTAGAAACTTGCAGTTGCAAGGCTACTAGACAATACAGAAGCATCATAAGCAGACAAACCATAGCTATTAACAAAACGTTCTTTTAGAGCGTCTGGCAGTTCTGGCATTTCAGCACGGTTTTTCTCGATTCTAGCATCGTCAAAACGTACTGGTAGCAAGTCTGGGTCAGGGAAATAGCGGTAATCGTGCGCATTTTCTTTACTACGCATTGCTCGGGTTACGTTTTTAACTGCGTCCCACAAGCGGGTTTGCTGGATAATTTCGCCGCCGTCTTCTACAATATCAATCTGGCGGATAGCTTCATGAGCAATCGCACGTTGGATATTACGAATAGAGTTAAGGTTTTTAATTTCGGCACGTGTGCCAAGCTCGGTCGTACCTTTTTTACGTACTGACACGTTAGCATCGCAACGCAACGAGCCTTGCTCCATATTACCGTCGCATACGCCTAAAAAGCGCAAGATTGCACGGAGTTTACGCACATAAGCGCCAGCTTCCTCAGGGGTGCGCATGTCTGGCTCAGACACAATCTCCATTAGCGGAATACCTGCACGGTTTAGGTCTACGTGGCTAGTGTCTTCGGGGCCAAAATCGTGGACTGATTTACCTGCATCTTCCTCTAAATGCAAACGAGTAACGCCAATATCACGGCTGCTGCCGTCTTCAAGGTCTATGGTTAATGTACCCTCGCCAATAATTGGCTTATCAGCTTGCGATATTTGGTAACCTTTTGGTAAGTCTGGGTAAAAATAGTTTTTACGAGCAAACACACTCTCTTTATTAACCGCTGCTCGCAGTGCAATACCTGTTTTAATAGCTGCATCTACAGCAGCACTGTTTAGCACTGGCAATACACCTGGCATTGCTAGGTCTATCGGGCAGGTTTGGGTGTTTGGCTCGGCGCCAAACTCGGTACTAGAGCCTGAAAACAACTTTGCCTTAGTTGATACTTGAGCATGAACCTCAAGCCCAATAACAATTTCGTAGTTATCGTAAATACTCATTATTTTATATCTCCCTTATGCTGCGTTCTCGTTTGCTGTTGGTGCTCGCATTTCGAACCCGCACATTTTTTCGTGTGCCCAAGCTACTTGCAGCATTTTCTCTTCCATAAATGATTGCCCAATTATTTGCAAACCAACTGGCATCCCATTTACTAAACCTGCTGGTACAGAAATACCCGGTAAACCTGCTAATGAGGTTGCAACAGTGAATACATCGTTCAAATACATCTGGATTGGGTCTTTAATTTTGCCACCCAAAGGAAAAGCTGTGTTTGTTGTAGTTGGAGTAAAGATAACGTCTACCTCTTTAAACACATTGGCAAAGTCGGCAGCAATAAGTGCACGGACTTTTTGCGCTTTAATGTAGTAAGCGTCATAGTAGCCAGACGACAAAGTATAGTTACCAACCATAATCCGTCGTTTAACTTCCCAGCCAAAACCTTCGGAACGAGTTTTTTGGTAAGTATCGGCTAAGTTTTCGCCTTCTACCCGCAAGCCGTAACGCATCCCGTCATAACGAGATAAGTTAGATGCAGCCTCCGCAGGGGCAATAATGTAGTAAGTTGGCATTGCATATTTTGTATGCGGTAAACTAATGTCTTTAATAATTGCGCCTTGGTCGGTAAAGCGTTTAACCGATTCGTCAATTATTTTACGTACATCGGCATCAAGCCCATCGATAAAGTATTCTTTTGGTAAGCCAATCCGTAAACCTTTTAATGGTAAGCCTTCTAGGTTTTCATCAAACGCAGGTACGGCAACATCAGCCGATGTAGAGTCCAAATGGTCGTGCCCTGCCATAGCACGCAGCATTAATGCTGCATCTTCAACCGAGCGTGCCATTGGGCCTGCTTGGTCGAGTGATGATGCAAAAGCAACCGTACCATAACGGCTACAACGGCCATAGGTTGGTTTTAGGCCTACAATCCCAGTAAGTGATGCAGGCTGGCGGATAGAACCACCAGTGTCGGTACCAGTAGCGCCAGCACACATAAAGTCTGCAACAGCAGCAGCCGACCCACCAGATGAGCCGCCCGGTGTGGTTGAGGCATCCCAAGGGTTACCAACATTGCCAAAGAAAGATGTTTCGTTTGATGAACCCATTGCAAATTCGTCTAAATTAGTTTTACCAAGCAATACGCCACCAGCATTCCACAAGTTGGTTGTAACTGTAGACTCGTACGGAGGTACAAAATTTTCTAAAATGTGCGATGCTGCTGTTGTTTTAACACCTTTAGTGCAAAATAAATCTTTAATGCCCAAAGGCACACCTTCAATAATACCAGCATTACCACTTTGGATGCGGGCATCAGACTGCTTTGCCATTTCCATAGCTTTGTCGGCACAAACCGTAATAAATGCACCAATTTCTTGGTTGCGTTGGTTAATGCGCTCTAAATAATCTTTAGTTAGCTCTTGTGAGGTAATCTCACGGTTTTTAATTTTCAATGCGGCTTCTTTTAAGCCAAGGGTCATCAAGCTCATCGGGGGTATATCCTATTCAATAACTTTTGGTACAACAAAAAAGCCCATTTCTTCTTTAGGAGAAACGGCTAAATAATCATCACGGTGGTTTGTTTCTGTAACCGCATCAGGGCGCTCTAATGTAGATGCAGCATTTACTGTACTCGCCATTGGTTCAACACCATCGGTGTTTACTTCCTGCAATTGCGAGATAAAATCTAAAATATTTCCCAACTCTGTTTGTAGAGTCTGTTTTTCGGTGTCAGAAAAAGACAAGCGGCTTAAAGTCGCAAGTTTTTCAACTAATGGAATATCAATGGTGGACATAAAACAAAACCTTTCCCTATAATAAAGAAACTTAATACAGTAAAAAGGAATAGCACTTTTAATGCCTACACGCAATGTTCAAGACCTCCCAAAAGCAGGAAAAATTGCAGCACTAGATGTGGGCGAAAAAACCATTGGCCTTGCTATAAGTGATGTTACCCGCCTAATTGCGCAACCCAAAACAACAATTGCTAATGAAAAATGGCAAACTGTAAGCGAGCAATTAAAGCAATTAATAGCAGATGAACAAATCACCTGCTTTGTAGTGGGCTTGCCACTACACATGAGCGGCGAGATGTCGCCCAGCGCAGACCGTGCCATGTCGCTGGCAAGCCAACTCGAGCAAGACCTAGGACTAACTGTATTATTATGGGACGAACGCCTTAGCACCAAAGCCGCCGAAAGCGCATTATTCGAGCAACGCACAGGCAGGCAAAAACGGGCATCAAAAAAATCCATCAAAAAGCAGCTCGACAACGTAGCCGCCAGCCTAATTTTACAAGGCGTACTAGAGATGCTACGCTACTAAAACAAAAGAATATTTATTTATCGGGAAAAAACAAAAATGCCTAAACCAGCTATTCATATTATGGGAGCTTCAGGATCGGGGACATCTACCCTAGGTAAAGCACTAGCACAAAAACTAGAAGCTGCATGGCTTGACACCGACAATTATTATTGGTACCCAAGTACCCCTCGTTTTCAAGAGAAAAGACCTATTGCCGACAGACTGGAACTACTACAAGAAGCTTTTACAAATGCCGAAAATGGCTGGATTTTATCTGGTTCTCTTGAAAGTTGGGGAGAGTCACTTGTTCCAAGCTTTGGTTTAGTAGTATTCCTAGAGCTTGATAATAACGAGCGCATGGAACGCCTTATAAAACGTGAGGCTGAGCGCCATGGAGAGAATATTTTACCTGGTGGTTCTGCATACGAAAGCAGTAAAGAATTCCTACAATGGTCATACCACTACGAAGATAGCACCATGCCTGGAAGAAACAGAAAACGCCACGAAGAATGGCTAAAGACTCTACCTTGTAAAGTTTTACGGTTAGATAGCAGTGCTAGCGTAGATGACTTAGTTAAACAGGTTATGGCAGAACTACTTTAGTTACTTCTTCTTTTTCTTATGCTTTGCATGTTTTCTTTTTAATGCGGCTGGTTTTTCTTCTTTGCGGCTTGCAGCGCGTGCGGGGCGACCGCCTTTTTTGTCTTTAGACGAGGTCCGTTGGGGTAGGTCTTTAATGTCTACCTTACCTAAAGCAAAAGTTAATTGCCCTGATATCATGTCGGCATCGCTTAAGGTTACTTCAACTTTGTCGCCAAGTTTAAGGATGCAGTTGGTACGGCTGCCGACTAGGATATTCTTCTGTTCATCAAACCTGAAGTATTCATCCCCCAAAAAGCGCATCGGGATAAGCCCCTCGCCTACACCCTCTTCGATGGTAACAAACAGGCCAAACTTTTGTACTGATACAATAGTGGCATCAAAATTTTGCCCTAGTTTATCTTTGTAGTATCTAGCAATCAGGCGGTCTTTAGCGTCCCACTCGGCGCGCTGCGAGCGGCGCTCGGTAACGCAGATGTGCTCGGCTAAATTGCCAAATTTATTTGCAGGGGTTTTTAGCTCGCCCTTACCAGGAAAATTGAATGTTTTTATTAAACTGCGGTGTACTATCAAGTCGCTATAACGACGAATAGGTGAGGTAAAATGCGCATACTTAGCTAATGACAACCCAAAATGCCCTTGGTTGTCGGGGGTATAAACTGCTTGCTGCTGGGAACGAAGAATGGTTTGCATTAACAGTTCTTCTTCAGGGCGGCCGTGGATTTGGTTAATAAGCACGCTTAAATGCCGAGGCTGCAAACCAATAACTTTCTCGAGATTAAGGTTATGCTGCTTTAAAATAACTTTTAGGTTCTCTAACTTTTCAGGGCTAGGCGCAGGGTGAACTCGGTAAATACACGGTGCTTTTTTGCTTTCTAAAGCTTCGGCAGCTGCAACGTTTGCGGTAATCATTAGTTCTTCAATTAGGCGGTGTGCATCGTGGCGCTCGCGTTTAACTACGCTAGTAATCTCGCCATGAATACCAATAATAATTTGGTTTTCTGGCATGTCTAGGTCAAGCGCATGTCTAGCAATACGTGCCTCTAGCAGTATTTTATAGCACTTATAGGCTGCCTCAAGGTTTTGCGGCCATAGATCTTTGGTTAGTTCGTCAAACTTGCCGTTAATAGCGTCCATCACTTGGTCATAGGTTAAGCGAGCGTGCGAGTGGATAACCGCACGAGTAAACTTATGCTTTACCAAAATGCCTTTTTTATCGATTGTCATGTGGACTGCTAAAACTGGGCGGTCTTCGTTAGGGCGCAGCGAGCATAAATCGTTCGATAAGCGCTCTGGTAACATTGGCACTACTCGGTCGGGGAAGTATGTAGAATTACCGCGGACAAAAGCCTCTTTATCTAGTATAGAGCCTTCTTGCACATATTGTGCAACATCAGCAATCGCAACGATAACATGGAAGTTACCATCTTTATCTTCTTCAACCCAGACTGCGTCGTCAAAGTCCCTAGCGTCTGGCCCATCTATAGTAACAATTGGCAATTTGCGTAGGTCTTCTCGCTCGGCTAGTTCTGCATCTGTTAGCCCTGCGGGCAGGCTTTCGGTAAAGTCTAGTACCTCGTGCGGGAACTCGTGCGGGATATCAAAATTATGGATAGCAATTAAACTTTCAAGCCCTTCTACATTGTCGCCAACAACTTCGATAAGCTCTACCATTGGGGTGGCATCACGGTCGGTAATTGGTAGTGGGCGCGCTAGCACAATTGCACCATCGGGGATTTCTGTTGAAGCCTCTGCTTTTACTAAAAACCTGCGTGGCAGGCGGTCAGGGTCTAGTGGCACAACTTGCCCTGGTAAGCCTTTACCAAGGTTAGTAAATGCACCTAAAACTGGCTTATCAACCTCGCTTTGTACCTTACGGGTTGGGTGCGCTATGTAGTTATTGTTTTCTACCCTAGTTATGCGTGCTTCAACAAGGTCGCCAACGCCAATATCCATTGAAGTTTCAACAAATATTTTTAAGTGTTTTGCTTGTAATTGGGGGTCAACTGGGCGTGCTAAAAGGGTGAAGTCTTCTTCCTGATGGCTAATTTCTAAGACCAATTGGCTAGGTAATGGCTTAGGCAAAGCAATAGTGTTGCCGCCTAGAAGGGTGATGTCCCCTTGTTTTGCCATATCGTTTAGCTTTTGCCTAAGTAAACGGCGCAACAAGCCTTTTAGCTTGTAATGTTTTGCTATTGTTCCGCGTTTAACACGGCCACCCGAGCGATCAATATAACGAACAATGTCATCAGTACTTGGCAGTTCTGCCATCATCTCTTGCTCGTGCGAATTGTCGCTATGGTTGTTCATGTTTATTCTTTAGCTTTCGGTTTTGTAGCTTTTTTTGCAGCTGTTTTTTTGGCAGCTGGCTTCTTAGCAGTAGCTGGTTTTTTAGCGGTAGCCTTTTTAGCTGCTGGTTTCTTTTTAGCAGCAGCTTTTTTCGGGGCAGCTTTTTTAGTTGTAGTTTTCTTCTCGGCCTTTTCTGCTTTTGGCTTAGCTGGTGGGTCTTGCCAATCGCAAACTGGGCATTTTTTAACTAGGCCGAAACGCTTGGTTTCTTTTTCGGTAGTAATTGGGCAGTCGCAACTTGGGCAAGGTTTTGCTATTGGCATGTCCCACATTGCAGTTTTACATTTAGGGAACTGGTTACACGCAAAAAAGATTTTACCCCGCCGAGAAGTCTTCTTAACAATGCCCCCCTCTTTACAAACTGGGCATTTAAAGCCTGTGCTTTCGTCTTCTTTTTTCTCTGCTTGGCTGCCATCAGCATTTATATTAACAATATATTTACACTCAGGGTAGTTATTACACCCTTTAAAGCGTCCATACCGACCTAGTCTAAATACTAGCTCGCCTTTGTCGCACTCGGGGCATTTTTCGCCTGTTTTTTCGCTGGTAACGTCACTCTTGCGGACGGAAACTATTTTATCTTCTACCAAGAGGTGGAATGGCTCCCAGAACTCCCGCAGGACTGGCTTCCATGTTTTCTCACCACGAGATACTTCATCCAGAGTGTCTTCTAAATTAGCCGTAAAGCCATAGTCTACGTATTTAGAAAAATGCTCGGTTAAAAATTTATTAACCACCACACCCACATCTTCCGGAGTAAACCTACGTTTATCTAATTTAACGTAGCCACGGTCTAGCAATACCGAAATAATAGACGCATAAGTAGATGGCCGCCCAATGCCTAGCTCCTCAAGGCGTTTAACCAAGGTTGCTTCGTTAAAGCGTGGTGGAGGTTCGGTAAAGTGTTGCTCGGGGCTAATTTCTTTGGTAGATAGCTTATCCCCTTCGCCCACGTTTGGCAAAATGCCTTCGTCTAAATCGTCAGTTGCGCCATCGTCTAGCCCTTCACGGTAGGCCTTAATAAACCCAGGAAACGCAATAACCGAACCTGTCGCACGGAATACATGCTCGAGCGCTGCAATATCAACCGCTGTACGGTCAAGTAAGGCATGCGCCATTTGGCAGGCCATGGTGCGCTTCCAGATAAGGTCGTAAAGTTTAAGCATTTGCTCGTCAACTTTACCTTTTAGCTTATCGGGGGTAATAGTTGGGTTTGACGGGCGAATAGCCTCGTGCGCCTCTTGGGCATTTTTAGCTTTAGTTTTGTAAAAATTAGGTTCACTAGGGCAATATTCTTTGCCGTATTTATCGGTAATAACTTGGCGTAGTGCTGTAATGGCTTCAGCTGCTAATGCTACCGAGTCAGTACGCATATAGGTAATTAGACCTACTGTTTCGCCGCCAATGTCTACACCTTCATAAAGTTGTTGCGCTACTCGCATAGTTTGCCGAGCACCAAAGCCTAGCTTGCGTGACGCCTCCTGCTGCAAGGTAGACGTAATAAACGGTGGCGATGGGCGGCGTTTGGTTTGCTTTTTCTCTACTGTACGTACGCTATAGTCACCTGCGGTTAGGGCATTTAGTGCGGCAGTTGCTTCCTTTTCAGCGGTGATAGAGAATTTATCTAGTTTTTTACCATTAAGATGGGTTAAATTCGCAGCGATTTCTGCGCCATCTGTAGTACGGAATGTGCCGTGGATTGTCCAGTATTCTTCAGGGTTAAAGGCTGTTATTTCTGCCTCTCGCTCGCATATCATGCGCAATGCCACCGACTGCACACGCCCAGCCGACAAACCAGGGCGCACTTTACGCCATAAAACAGGCGACAGGTTAAAGCCCACCAAATAGTCTAAAGCTCGGCGTGCTTGTTGGGCGTCGATAAGGCTGCTGTCTAGGTCACGGGGATTATCGAGCGCTTTTTTAATTGCTGTCTTGGTAATTTCGTTGAATGCAATCCGGTGGACTTTTACATCACCCATTACTTTGCGCTTTTTAAGTTCTTCTAAAACGTGCCACGAGATGGCCTCTCCCTCACGGTCCAGATCGGTTGCGAGGTATAAAGCTTCAGCGCCTTTAACTGCTTTTACAATGTCTTTAATATGTTTTTCCGACGTTTTCGGGACTACATATTTCATTTCAAAGTCATTATCAACATCTACCGAGCCATTTTTCGATGGTAAATCGCGAACATGGCCAAAGGATGCTAAGACTATATAGTCTTTACCAAGGTATTTATTGATAGTTTTAGCTTTTGATGGGGACTCAACAATAACAACATTGCGTGACAAGAGACTATTTCCTCGTTAATAAATAATAATTATCTATATAAATGGTTAAAGGTTTTTTACACTTTCTGCAATATATATCTAAAGATAATTACTATACCCACAACATACAAACAACAAAACCCCCGCAAAGTGCGGGGGTTTATCGTTAATAAATTGTGGTTAGACTACTGGAATTTTTCGGGCACGTTTTTCTTAATTTGTGCCATGAACAAAAACCAACATACTCCAACATCTACCAACGTAGATATACACAAATATACGTATATATTACAAATATTTAACAACAACCCCTTTTGTATTTACATTTCTATGAATAGTTGTATAGTTTTGTTTGTTGGTAGCATAAACTAGAAAAGATCTAGAGGTATAATGATGAGTAAAGATGTTCTTAAAGTTAATAGTAGCGGTGTAGAAATCCCCGTAGAAACAGCAGAAGGCTGGATGTCTAAGGGTGTTACTAAAATCAGAGAAGTAGCTATCTCAACAGGAGCATTCATATCCCCGAAAAGGTTAGTTGAAGCCAGTAAGAGTATTACTGAAGCAAAAAGACATGAAATGCTAACAGAAGCACAAACCTCTAATGAAATAAAGGCTATGAAGAATGGAGAGCTAGAATATAAAAATGGTTCTTTGATAGAAACTATTAATACATCACCTATGTCACCAGCAGAAGATCTTATTGTACAAGCACAAAGAAATGTTATTACCGATGAGATTAAGAACCAGTTAACCTTAAATCAAATTCTTGGTAAAGGTGAA
>JAJFIW010000030.1 GCA_021774615.1 Alphaproteobacteria bacterium
TATTCTCATAATATTTGTTGCTCAGTTGACTCTGCTTCTGCCGGAACTCCTGAAGGGTACTTTGTAGGTACAAAAAATACTTGGACAGGTGTGCTTGGAGGTTTAACTGGTGCAAATGCTAAATGTTTAAGTGACTTAACAACCTATGATTGGCGCGGTAAGAGTGACGCTGTTGCAGCAGGTATTTTAACTGCAGCAAATGTTAAGGCATGGCTTTGCGATAATGCCTCTTGCCAGAACTTAAAAGCTGGTAGAACCTATGCATTTGCTACAGCAGACGATTTGATCACAGGTGGGCGTACATTTGTAGCAACTTCTTCCGGTATACCTTTACCTCCTGGTGGGTCATGGAGTACAGGAACCTCTATGTTCGGAGGGTCAGACTTTGGTACTTATTTCCGGACTGGGCGTAATGCCAACGGTACTCATGATACTAACGCTAACAACAGTTGCCTTAATTGGAACTCTAACCCTACAATTGCTCCTAGGCATGGCCATACAGGTGTTGTAGGTAGTGGTGTTTGGTCGCAAAATACCGCTACAGGTTCCGCTTACTGTGCATATGATACTGGCGGTAAATTTATCTGCATGGTGCACCCTAACTAAGACCTATACAAATATGTAGGAAGATATAGCCCTTGCTTGTGCAGGGGCTATATTTTTTTGAAGTGGTTAAACACCTCTGTATAAGCTTCTTTACGGAAATTTACTACCGTTTCAAGGATATATTCAGGCGTTGCCCATTGGTAGTTAGAAAACTCTTGGTCTTGGGCATTTTCTAGGTTGATATTGTTTATATCGCCTGTAAACTCGAGCAAAAACCATTTCTGGGCTTGGCCTAGAAAGCCATCTCTTTTGTTGGCAGTAGGCGGGAACTCGTAAACTAGCCAGCCGGGGTATTCGCCTTTAACGGTTACGTCTGCAATTGCAGTTTCTTCGAATAGCTCACGCAGCGCTGCTTTTTGTGGTTCTTCGCCAGCATCAACCCCACCTTGGGGCATTTGCCAAGCATCTTTAATGTCGGCACGTTCACAGTACAGGATATTGCCATCTTTATTAACAATAACGCAACCCGCATTAGGGCGAAATTTACTAAAGTCGGGGCTCTGTTGGATAAGTGGTGTTGTCATGATTAGTGCTTTCATTTACTGTTTCAACAATTGCAGTTGGGGTTGCTGGTGCAAAAGGTGCTACCTCATGGTTGGGTAGTAAATGGCTAATCGGCACAAGGTAAATACCTTTATAAGGTAGGGTTGGTATCCAGTCAGACAGAACCTTAAGGGTAATTTCATGGGGGTGTCCAATAGCAATTGCACTACCTTTATTGCGTGCTACTTCTTCGAGTGCTAATAAAGAGTCCATCAATGCTTTTTCAGTTGGGGTATGGTCAAGGAACACATCGCGCACCAATAGTGGCATATCGGGTGTTAGTTTTGCTGCATCTGCCACCTTTGTTTTACCTGTGGTAAGGCTATCAAGAAAGAACAGCCCCTCGTTGTTGATAATAGGCAGTACTTGCTCCATACCTTCTTTAAAGGCAGTAAACCGAGAGCCCATATGGTTATTAACCCCTACGGCAAGGTCTTTTAGTGTAGCAAGGTTTTTAATGGTACGGTCGTTAATTTCCTGTGGGGCAAGGTTAATAAGTAATGCATTTGGCCCTGGGTTAATGGCAGGTTCGGCAAGCCTTGGCATAGGCTCCATTGGTAGGTGGATCATTACTTCCCGACCTTGTTGGCGTGCTTGTTGCGCTAATTTAGCTGTACTAGTACCGTAAGGTAGAAAAGAGAATGTCACCGCAGGGGGTAAAACTTCTGCTGCTTTTTGCGATTGCTGTGCATTAACCCCAACATCATCAATAACAATGGCAACACGTATTGCATTTTTAGGTGTAAGTGGTGTTTTTTCGGCATTGGTTATATATTTAGGCTTTGGCAGAGTTTCTTCTATTGCAACATCAGTCGGTGTTTCTTGGGCATCTGTCTTGGGGTGGATTTGTTGCATAACCTTGTCCCAAGCCTCGGGCATTGGTTGCAGAGCCACAACTTTAGGCTCTATAGGTGGGGGTGGAGGTGGTACTACACCTTCTTGTTTGTAGGAGAGCAGCCAAAAAGTTAGCGATGCTGCCACCAAAACAACAACCGCGCCAATAATTGCTAGCGTTAGTAGTTGTTTGTTTGGTGGCCATACAAACATTTGCTAATTACTTTTTATGGGTTTGTTGCCATAAATTTAGCGCTTGCACCACGCCTAATGCTCGGTCTAGCTGGTAGTCAAAAGGTTTGTCGCCCTTTTCTTCAGCTTTAGCTTTGTCTTTACCTTTTTTCTTGGATTTTTTCTTTGGTGCGTCAATTTTGTTGCCGTTCTTATCAACCTCGATATGGCCACGTAATGACGCTTCCGACGGGCGGTATCCATCTTCATCTGGGTTGTTCTCAGCAAGTCTTACTAGCGGTACGTTAATGTCTGGCTCTATTCCTGTTGCTTGGATACTACGCCCTGATGGAGTGTAATATAAAGCCGTAGTTAAGCGCATTCCTGCGCCTTCTGGCAGGTTAATAACAGTTTGTACCGACCCTTTACCAAAGCTTTTTGTGCCCATAACAATTGCTCGTTTATGGTCTTGTAATGCTCCTGCTACAATCTCAGAGGCTGATGCACTACCGCCATTAATAAGAACAACCATTGGTTTGCCGTTTATAATGTCGCCTTTTTTGGCATGAGTTACTTGGTTTTGGTTGCTAATGCGCCCTTTAGTGGAAACAATCTCACCTTGGGTTAAAAAGGCGTCAGATAGGTAAATCGCTTGGTTTAATAAGCCCCCTGGGTTGTTGCGCATATCAAGAACAAGGCCGTTTAGCTCTTTACCATTGTTCTTTTCTTTTAGTTCTTTGATTGCGGTTGGTAATAGCTCTGATACTTGCTCGTTAAAGGTAGTAACACGAACATAACCAATCCCATTGTCTTTTAGGTCCCAACGGACAGAGCGGATTTTGATTTTATCACGCACGATAGTTACGCTAAATGCCTTTTTCTCGGACTCGCGGAAGATTTTAAGGGAAATTTTCTCGCCAACTTTACCGCGCATTTTGTTAACAGCTTCGTTTAGGTTAAGCCCTTGAATGTCTTCCCCGTCAATCTGGATAATTAAGTCATTGCTTTGTAGGCCTGCACGGTCTGCAGGGGTGTCTTCAATTGGTGCTACTACTTTAACTACACCCTTTTCCATGGTTACTTCAATCCCGAGGCCGCCAAACTCGCCCGAGGTTTGCTCTTTCATTTGGTCGAAAGATTTTGGCGGTAAATAGCCCGAGTGTGGGTCAAGGTCGGCAAGCATGCCGCTGATCGCAGCTTCAATAAGTTTGCTGTCGGTAACTTCTTCAACATAGTTTGCCCGCACTCTTTCGAATACATGTGCCATAAGGTCAAGCTGGCGGTATAAATCGTCGGTGGCACGAACTGTTTGTACAAATGGTGTTGCTGCAAAAACAGAGAATGAAACAACAGCCGAAACAATAACAAGTTTGGAGAAAGAAAACCCTAGAATGCGACGAGACATAAATTAATCACCTTTTTTATATGAATTTGCCGTCTATTCTAACAGGTTTACGCCAGATGTGAACGAAAGAAATAAGCTTATAAGGTGTTTTTATTTGTATGCTAAAACTAGAGTTGATAACATAAAAAGATGAAAAACATACCAGTACCAACATTTACAACCGAACGCCTTATTCTAAAGGCTGTTACAGAGGCTGATATCCCTGCTTATACAAAGTATTTTGTAGATTATGAGATTATTGGCAACTTAGTAAGCAGTGTGCCTTGGCCATACCCTGAGAACGGAGTGGAAGAATACGTTAAAACAGTAATTATTCCTAAACAAGGTAACGGAAGATGGACGTGGGGGATTTTCTTAAAAGATAATCTTAATGAGCTTATTGGTATGATTGAGATGTGGGTTGAGGGGAAACCTGAGCACCGCGGTTTTTGGCTAGGGCGACCATTTTGGGGGCAAGGTATTATGACAGAGGCTACTATCCCTGTAACAGATTTTGCATTTGACGAACTTAATTTTAAAACCATCAGGTTTAATAATGCTTTGGGTAATGAGCGCTCACGGCGGATTAAAGAAAAAGCAGGTGCTAAACTGTTATATATCGAGCCAGAAGAGTTCAATAATCCACAGTTTACTGAAGTTGAAGTCTGGGAGCTTACGGCCGCTAATTGGCATAAGTTCGGAAATAAAGCATAAGCTAAAGTTGATAACATAAAAAGATGAAAAACATATCAGTACCAACATTTACAACCGAACGCCTTATTCTAAAGGCTGTTACGGAGGCTGATATCCCTGCTTATACAAAGTATTTTGTAGATTATGAAGTTATTAGCAATTTGGCAGCATCTATACCTTGGCCATACCCTGAGAATGGGGTGGAAGAGTATATAATGACAGAAGTTATCCATAAACAAAGTGATGTGGAATGGATGTGGGGGGTTTTCTTAAAAGATAACCCTGATGAGCTTATTGGGGCAGTTGAATTTTGGCTTAATGCTCATCCAGCAAACCGTGGTTTTTGGTTAGGTCGGCCATTTTGGGGAAAAGGGATAATGACTGAGGCTGTTGAGCCTATTACAGATTTTGCTTTTAATGAATTAGGTATGGTAACTCTGACATTTAGTAACGCTTTGGGCAATGAACGCTCACGGAGGGTTAAAGAAAAGTCAGGTGCTAATATGCTACGTATCGAGCCAAAAAAATTCAACAATCCAGATTTCACTAAAGCTGAAATCTGGGAGCTTACCGCTGAGAATTGGCAAAGGTATAAGGAAAGAAAGCTTACTTAGGCAGCCAACCTGTAGGGTTAACAGACTTACCATTTTTACGTACTTCTAGGTATAGCGATGGTTTTTTGTCTGTTTCTGATAGTTTACCAAGTTGGGTGCCTGCAGTTATAAATGTGCCAGTTTTAAGGTCTTTATTTGTTATTCCGCCATACAGAGAGTGGGTGCTTTTTTCGTGCTCCATAATTATTAAAGAGCCAAAGCCTTTAAACTTCCCATTATATAAAATGCGGCCATCACGTACGGCTACAACTTCTTGGCCTTGGATACCTGCAATTGTTATGCCTTTTGCGGGTAGCTCGGTGCGTTTGTCTTTTTTGCCAAAATCTTGGGTTACTATACCTTTGAGCGGCAATGTGCCATATTTAGGTTTACGTATTTTAGGGATAATCCCCGATAAATTCGTTTCTAGTTTCAGCAGCTCTTTAAGGTTGCCTTCTTCCCCTAGTTTGGTACTTCTAGTGGCTAATTTACGTAGTTCTCTTGGCGATAGGGCCATTACCTTTTTTTGTTCGGTATGGAGTTTTTGGAGTTTCTCGCGTTGGGTCTGCATGTTGGCAAGTGCTGTTGTAAGGGCTTGTTGTTTAAGCTCTGCCTCATAAGTAACAATTAGTAGCTCTCGTAGTTTGGTGCGGCTTTGTTCGATGTCACGGTTAAGGGCTTTTCTTGAAATAGCTAAAATTGGCTGCCGCTGGGGCTGGATAGCAAAGGCATCATAAGTTAGCATTGCTCGCAGTGGTTGGCGCTCGATGCGGGCAAGGTTTGCCATTGCAAGGTGGTGCTTTTGCACGTCTACCGACAGTACTTTTTTTAGGCTTAATTCTTGGGTTTTTATATCTTTTATATTTTTCTCTAATACCCCAATGTTGCGCTCTATCTTGGCGATGGTGGTGTTGATATCATTTAACTTAGCGTCTATACCAGTTATAGATGTTTGGATATTTTTGCGTAATGCCACATCTTGCGCCGAGCGAGACTGCGCAAAAGTTTGCGGAGAAGTTATCAGCGTAATAATTAATATTAGCGAGCAAACGAAATAAGGCATTTACCAGTCATCTCTGTAGGTTGTTCTAGCCCCATGGCTTTAAGTATGGTTGGGGCAATATCGCATAGTTTACCATTTTTTAAACTAGCATTCTCACGTCCAATATAAAAAAATGGTACGGGGTTAATGCTGTGCGATGTGTCAGGGTTGCCATTGTTATCGAGCATTTCGTCGCAGTTGCCGTGGTCGGCGGTTATAAACAGCTCGCCATTGGCTTGTTTAATGGCCTTCTCAAGCCCGCTCAGGAAGGTGTCAATAGCTTCTACCGCTTTTATCGCTGCATTTATATTGCCTGTGTGCCCAACCATGTCGCCATTGGCAATATTGCAAATTATTATGTCGTAATTTTTATTTATAATGGCATCAAATAATTTTTCGCTTACTTCAGGTAGCGCCATTTCTGGCTTAAGGTCATAAGTGTGTACCTTAGGTGACGGCACCATAATACGATCTTCACCGTTAAAAGGTTGCTCCTCGCCGCCATTAAAGAAAAATGTAACATGGGCATACTTTTCTGTTTCGGCGATGCGTAGTTGTGTGCCACCAATATTGCTAATAATCTCGCCTAGTGTGTTATTAAGTTGTAAAGGGGCGTACAGAACAATAGTTTTGTTTGCGAACTGTTCGTCGTAATTGGTCATGGTTGCGATAGTTAAGTTAATGTCTGTGTCCACAAAACGGCGCACAATTTGGCGCATGCGGTCGGCACGGAAGTTGAAAAATAGTATGCTGTCGCCATTTTCTATTTTCCCGCCGCTAGCTAATGGTGGTAATGCTGTTGCCGATATAAACTCATCACCTTCATCGCGCTTGTAGGCATTAATAATAGCTGTGGTTGCGTTATCTGCTTGGTATTTACTATTATCTGTAGTGTAAAGGTTAAATGCTTGGTCAATGCGTTCGGTGCGGCTATCTCTGTCCATAGCGTAAAAACGCCCGCAAATGCTGGCAATAGCAACGTTATCAAGTTCTTTTATGTCTTCTTCAAAAAGGTTTATTTGCTCTAGTGCGGCGTCAGGTGGGGTGTCTCTGCCGTCGGTAATCGCGTGGATATAAATTGGTTTATTAAGCTTATTTAACAATTCTACCAGTTTTAACAGGTGTTCACTATGGCTGTGTACGCCACCGTCTGACACCATCCCGATTAGGTGGATGGCACGGCTGTCATTGCTTTGGGCTAAAAACTTTTTAACTGTGGGCTTGTCGGCAAAAGCATCAGTTTCTAAGTCAAGACGGATTTGTTCCAATGCTTGGTGGACAATTCGCCCTGCGCCAATATTAGTATGCCCAACCTCAGAGTTACCCATTTGCCCGTCAGGCAAACCAACCGCCTTGCCATGGGTTAATAGCGTACTGTGTGGGTAAGTGTTATGAAATCGGTCAATGGTAGGCGTATTTGCTTGTGTAATAGCGTTGCCAGCAGTGCTTGGGGCTTCACCAAAACCATCGAGAATGCACAACATCATTGGCCCCTTAAAGGGTTTTTTATTATCTAGAATAGTGTTGTTTTGTTGTGTTGTTAGCATAGGTAATACAATACGTTCTTTTTAGGGTAAGAGCAATAAATGACTATTGTAAATCTTGACAAAACTCATTAAATCACCATTTAATATGTAATAGTATGTTTTCTTCTTTTCTTTTTTATAAATTCCTTCTTTGGGAGGTTGTATGGATTTTGCTAGATGTATTTTAGGAACGTTTCTTGTTATTTTTATTCTATATTTTTTAGTTGAGTATAGAATTGTTTAATTCTGGAGAGTTATCATGACCCCCACCTTTATTTTCTTATTTTGTTTTTTAGCAGGCTTCATCGGAGTTCTTTTTACTTCAAAAAAGAAAGACGAAAAATGAGCCTATTTATATTAACGACAAGCCCCGCTGTTTTTACAGCGGGCATTTTTATTTGTTATTAATGTTGAATGTGGCGCCGCATAAATAATACAGCAAAAATTACCCCATTCATAAGCACCATCCCTAAAGGATAAACAACTGTTGATATTGAAAATGAAGCCAACGCAATAACAGATAGTGTGTACCTTACTATGTTTATGCCATAAGTTACTATGACCTCCTCTTTGGGGTGGTTCCATGATTTTCTTATTGTTGGAAATGCAGCAAGTACATCAATACCAGTTACAAGTATGGCCGAGTATGCTGGGTTATCTGTTATTACCCAAAGTGGGATAGAACTAAGAGCTGCAAATAAAAAGATATAATCAACTCTTTTTATATCTTTACTTCCATATTTAATTGCAAGAATAGTAATGATTAAACAAACTAAGGTAGCTAATATTGTTAGCCATGCCCCCATGCCACCGCCTGCAATAACTTGGATAAAGGCTGCAATAGAAGTAGTTATTAACCATACGACCCAAGTAAACAAATGAGGTTTAGTTTTGCCTTTAAAAATCCCTTTTATGTATGGGATATACGCATATAAAGTAAGAATAATAGCAATGCTTGCCAACCAAAATTTATAATCTTCTATCAAAACTTTTCTTTCTAATCTCGATGATACGGATGCCCAGTTAGCAATGTAGCTGCACGGTAAATTTGTTCGAGTATAACAGGGCGCACTAGCATGTGGGGCATAGTCATTGTTGACAGGGAAATAATAGCGTCAGCCTTTGCTTTTAGCTCAGGGGCAATACCATCAGCACCACCAATTAGGAATATTAGGGTTTGGGTGTTGTTTTCGGCAAAGTTACTAATGGTATCAGCAAACTTGCGGCTATTAAGCAATTTTCCTGACTCATCAAGCGCAATAATGCGGATTGTGTCAGTTTTATGCTTAGTTAGATATTTCTCAATTTCGGCTTTTTCGGCTCCCATATCGGAAACACGAGTAGTAACTTCGGCTACCGATGTTGGCCAATGCGGCTTTAGCCGTTTAATATAGTCATCACACAGCGACAGTACCGCTTTATTACGGCATTTGCCCACCGCTAAAATAATTATTTTCATTTCGATACCTTAAAGATTAGCAGTCAAATCTAACTCTTCGCCTAGTTCATCGGTATCGGTATCAAAAGTATGCGACCATAGACGTTCTAGTCGGTATAGCTCTCGAGCGTCTTCTTGGAAAATATGGACAATAATATCGCCCGTGTCTATTAATACCCACTCGGCACTGTCTGTGCCTTCAACCCCTAAAATGCTAGCACCAGCACTTTTTAGTGCTGTGGTTACATGCTCGGCTAAAGCTAATACGTGTGGTCTTGAGGTTGCTGTTGCAATGACTAGGCTGTCTGCCATGCTAGATTTACCAGCAAGGGAAATAGAGACTACTTTTTCGCCTTTGCGATCTCTGAGGGTTTCTTTTGCGATATCTACCTGCTGTTGTGCAGTTACGATATGGGTTGGTTTTGTAGTTTCATGATTTTCTGATTTAATAATATCTAATCCTCCTACTTTATATTTTGGGGTCTGCGTAAAGCTTTTTCAAGTTAATGTAATCTAATACTTTCTTGTGTAATAATGCTTTTTTCGTGCCAATATCATCAGCCATACGGATATCTGTTGCACTAATATCTAAAGTATCATTGTCAATAACCCGCCAATTAGGGCAGTCTGCCTTGTTGTTGTCAGGTGATACACGATATTTTTTAAGAGTGCAAGCAGCAGGGCTGTTTAACCAGTCGTCATTTTCATTGTCACGGTTAAATATAACTAGGGGAACTTTCTTTGTTATGTCTTCCCACCTTTTCCAATGGTGGAATTGAGCCATATTATCTGCGCCCATAAGCCAAAAGAATACATTTTGCGGCATGTTATTTATTAGCCTGTCGATAGTATCAGCCGTGAATTGGGTGCCCATCCGTTGCTCAAAGTCAGACGCTTTTAGCCACATTTTGTCTTCAGCCATTAATTCGCACATTCTAAGGCGATCTGCAAATGGCGCCATGTCTTTTGTATCTTTTAAGGGGTTCTGCGGGCTAACAAGTAACCAAACTTCGTCAAGATTAAGGATTTGCCAAGCTTGCTTAGCCATGGCCAGATGACCTAGATGGGGTGGGTTAAAAGACCCTCCGAGAATACCGATGCGATGTGTTACCAAGTCTACTAAACCCTTTCCACTCGAATGCTATACATACAGCATAAAATACAATGAAAGATATTGTCATCTATTAAAGTCAGATATCATATTCTTTAGATAAAGAGGTGTTACATTTAGGCCTCTACCTCTTTTTCTTCAACGTAACCATCTCTAGCCACCAAGTAAGCACGATAGTCGCTAAAATAAGCATTAGCCCTAGCCAGAATGGTAGTAGTGGTTGTTGGGTTATGCCTTCAAGGGTTGCGCTGTCTTTGTGGGGGAGGCCAACCCACCCAGGGCCAAAGGTTTTGGCGTTGCTGTGTACTTGGCGTAGTTTGGGGATGTTATTTTCAGCGACACTCATAAAAATACCATTGGTTTGTTTGGCTAAGCTCTCTAATAGGGGGATTGTATCGCCGCCGCGCCACTCTAAATCTCGTACTTGGCCACGCACCCCATAAGCGGTTACGCCATTTTCTGCACGGATAGTGTATAGCCCATCCTCTGTAGCAGGGGTCTCTAGCTTAAAGCCGTCTTCTTTAGTAATGGTATGGGTAGTCGCAATACCTTCGGGGGATATAATCTCTACGCTAATTTTATTGATTTCATCTACTTGCGTGTAAGAAATATTTAATTTATCGCCCAAAACTCTAACATCAAGGCGTTTTTCTTCAAGCTCGGGCTGGCGCATTAGCCAATGGGTCAGACGGCGTAAAACTTCCACCTGTGGGCCACCGCCGTCAATTCCGCGGCTCCAGAACCACCAATTACTTGATAGCCAAATCCCCACTCGACCTTTTTGCTCTTCGGTTGTAGCAAGTAAAGGTGCGCCACCTTGGGCTGTCATCAGCGTATGCCCATTGCGGCGTTGGCTCGGGATAAGTGACGAAAACCGCCCCCATGTGTCTTCTTGGTTTACAAATGGTGCTGTAATCGGGTGGCGTTTACCAACGTTTGACAGATGAGGGCGGTAAAGGTGGGTTAATTCGCCCGATATTGGAGTTACAGGCATAATACCGTTAAGCGGTGTTGAGGATAGCCCCCTGCCACCGCTATAGTCTGGCCCTGCTAGAACTAGTAAAGCCTTACCACCTCGAACATGGTTAATAATATTATTAAAATGGTTATCGTCAATAAAGC
Organism: Alphaproteobacteria bacterium; assembly: GCA_021774615.1. GTDB lineage: Bacteria > Pseudomonadota > Alphaproteobacteria > UBA1280 > UBA6503 > UBA6503. The sequence continues at coordinate 11,064 of JAJFIW010000030.1, forward strand.
CACGGCGGATGTAACGGTCAAAAATAATTAGGTCAAACTTTTTCAGTTGTTGTGTAAATAAATCATCCACAGGGAAGGGGATAAGCGCTAGGTCTGTGTCTGGTGTGGGGTCAATCTTGCCCAAAGTACGTAAAATAGTAAAGTGGACTAGATGTACCGATGGGTCACTTTTTAGTAAATTGCGGATAACCCGTGCACCGTTATGAGGCAACCCTGAAACTAGCAATACGTTTAGATTTTCTCGCACCCCATTAATTAGTTGGGTAGCTGTATTGTTGCGGTCTGTTAGTTCGTCCATAATAACAGGTGTCGCAAGTTGTAGTGCGGTTGTGCCTGCATGGTCCAAAGTTATTTGTAGCGATTGTTGGCTATTAGTGGGGATTAGATGTTTAGTTTCGGTGTTGCCAATTTTTAGCGATATTGGTGCATATTCGTTACGGTTGTCTTGTACTTCTACAATTAAGGTTTGCGGCTTACCAAGCAGGGCAAAAGACGGCGCCTGATGCACAATAAGCCTGCGGTCAAATATGCTAGCAGGACTAGTGTGGAGCACATGCAGTGGTACTTTAAGGCTTTCTTTGTTAGGTAATTCGGTAAGCTCGCCATCGGTAATGGCAATTATCGACGACAATCTATCAAGCGGTAAACTATCTAAGCGGTTTTTTATTTGGCTAAACAAGTTAGAACCTTGTGCAGCAGAGCCACTAGTGGTTAAAAATATAGGCTCTATATTTGTAAACCCTGCAAGTTGCTGTTTTATGCTTTTACTAACAGCATCTGTAATTGGCAAACGAGGCGGGATACTATTTGAAGGGCTGTTGTCACGCACTACTAGCACAATATCTTTTTCTGCTTGCATAACTTTATTTTCAGCAATGGGGTTTGCCAAAACTAATAATACAACAAACCCTAATAATGTACGCCCTATACGGCGGTTAATAACCCCCGCTAATATAATAGGGATAATTAATAGCCCTAGTAGCCACAAAGGCAATAATGGGTCAAAGATGATGGAACTTAGCGTTGCTTGTGGCATTTACTTAGCGTTCCTCCATACGTTTTAAAAGGGTGTTTACGTGGAGCTGGTCGGCTTTATAGTCACCAAGTAAGGCATACATTACAAGGTTAATCCCAAAACGGAATGCTAAGCTACGTTGTTGCTCACCACCAGGGGTAACTGCACGGCGTGGCGTGCCATTTTCGTCATGGGCCCATGCTCCTAGCCAGTCGTGGTTACCAACTATTAACCTTGGCAGGTGGCGGGTTGTTTCAACCCATAAGCTACCGTCTGCTCGCCCTGGGGTTTTGCCTCGGAGTAGGTAATAACTACGGTTAATAACATGGTCATCTCTGAGTGCACCCAATGGCATAGGCAATATATGGTTGAGGATTATCTTACCAGCCGCAGCACTACTGCCAATATCGGTGAGAGTATCTATAACCAACAGACCCCCATTTTCAATATAGAGGCGTAAATTTTCGGTGGCTTTTTTGTTGATCTTCCCTAAATTAGGCGGTACCGACCAAAACAGAATAGGGTAAAAACCTAGGTCATCGGTAGCAGGGTTTACCATAACTGGTGCAACTGGCTCAACAGTAGTACGATTTGCCAAAACATAAGACAACGAAGTTAACCCTTGCTTAGCAATAGTATTTAAAGTGCTGTTGCCAGTGTCAACCCACGCAAACTGGATTTTATGTGCGCCAGCAGGGAAAGGTTCTGCATAAGCGGGCAACGAAAACCCTAAACTTGCAAGTAGTAGCATGGCGGTTGTGGTACTAACTTTGCGCAATATTTTTTTATGGATAAAGTTTACTCGCAGTAAACTATCAATCGCCAAAAGTAGTAATGCCAAAGCTAGAACAAAGCTATGCAAAGGTTTATGTTTTTCAGCTTCATCGTAATAGCGAGTGGTCAACCCATCAAGGTTGCTAGGGGTAATGGCACTTTCTAGCCTTTGCTCGGCACTTAACTGGTGGACAAATGGCGCACGTTGGTTGCCGTATAGCCCTGCTGGTGTATTAACATTAATTGGGTTATCAACTGCCTCTACCATTTCGCCGCTACGAGCAGATATAAGCTCGCCTTGTGCGGTTAGTATTCTGTGTGCAGGGAGAGGGAAGGCATAATCAGCAGATACAGCACTATCTTTTTGTTTAAGGTTAATTAGAGTATTTAATAAATCTACAAAAAAACCTGATAGCGGTAAAGACGACCAGCTTGCATCTGCAGGCACATGGACAAGTATTTTCCAACCATTTCCTGCTGCTTGCCCTGTTACAAGGGGGGTATCGTCGTTCAAACTAACCCATGTATTGTTAGCTAAATTTGCAGCAGTTTCAGGTAAGAATTGTGTTGTAATGTTTACATCATCAGGAAGGGGTTTATTTACTAGTGCTTTAATTGGGCTTTCGGGGTTTACCCCTTTAATTTTTAGCGAGCCAGTCCACGACAAAGCCCCCGTAAGTTGGCGAGGGTGGGGGCGTAATCTAATAGGTAATAAATTATCAACCGTGCGGTTTTTTTCGAGCCAATCACCTGCAAAAGTAATTAAAACCCCACCTTCTTTGGTCCATTGGTCTAGTTGCTCAATATTAGTTGGTTGGGTTGTAAGTAGTAAAACATCAAAACCATCGCCTTGGGCTGTTGCTTCGAGCTTTTGTGGTTTTAGTGTTTCAGCCAATGCATTATTTAGGTAAAACTCGCCACTAAGTAGGGGGAAGTCATTTTCTGTAGGGGCAATAATCCCAACTTTTGGCAACCCTGCAATGGTGCTAACACCCCACCATGCGCCAATGTGTTGTTGGCGGTCAATTTTAAAATAGCCAGGGGTATTAAGCTGTTTGGGTAAAGTTATGGTTAAGGTTTCTCGTTGCTCGCCTGCGTTAAACTGCCCACCTTTGCGGGTAATAAAAGTACCATTTACATCGTACAGGCTTACCGATACATCATGCTCGCCACTTGTGCCTGCTCGCCATAGCTCTACTTTAAATGCCCCTTGCTTTGGTTCTATTGCCTCTATCATTAAAGGTAGGTGGTGTTGGGGTGGTACAAAAACACGAGTGCGACCAATGCTTTCGCTTTTTGTAATAAATGCTTTGCGCTCGAACTCGTCCATTAGGCCGCTGCTAAGCCATAAAGGGCGCACCGTATTTTGGTTTTTTAATGTTGCTGCTATTTGTTGGGCTATTTCTACGCTATTACTTTGCCATGGTCGTGGTGCAAGAGTAGGTAGCTCTTTTAGCGCAGTAGTGGCAGCTACAAAGCTTGTATTAATAGGGTCTGCTGTGCCTTGCACTAGTACTTTAGTATTATTGGTTTGTGCTTGTTGCAAGGTTAACAGTAGGCGTTCATAAATAAGCGACCAGTTTTGTGCCGACTTCCAGCCATTATCTACAAAAATTACTAGTGGCTCTTTACCCAACTGCACACTGTCACGGCTAAGCATTGGGTGGGAAAGCCCAATAATAAATAAAGCAATAAGCAATAACCGTAACAATAACAACCACCAAGGCGGAGTCCGTGGTGGCGGCAAACGAGAGCTTAGCTTTTTAAGTAAGTTTATCGCAGGAAAGTCTACCGCTTGTGGGCGTGGCGGCAATAGCCTAATTAACAGATAAAAAGCAGGTAAAGCAAGTAAGCCCCACAATAAACTTGGATAAAGAAAAGTTAACCCCATTTGCTACACTCCGCCTCTGTTTGGAGTTTGTTTAAGGTTTAGCAAATGGTATAGCCTTTGTAACATCATCTCGGGTGGCGTGTTGGTTAAGTGGGTTAAATACTGCGACTGGCAACGGTTAGCAGTATCAGCCAATAATTGGCGGTTTTTTTCGCGGCGCTTAAGGTAGGCTGCTCGCAATCCTGCAGGGTTGCCGATATCCTCATCTGTTTCACCCTCGAGGCCTTTAAATAAGGTAGGCTCTTGGTAGGGGAATGTTTCCTCCTCAACATCGCTTATGTCAACCAAAAGCACAGGTGTGCCTTGTTTAGAAATATTAGTTAACCATTTGCAAGTTTCTTCAGGTTGTAAAATAAAGTCACCAATTGCAATTACGTGTGCTCGGCGTGGCAAGTCGGCATTGGGGGGAATACTGCCTGCAATATGTGCGGTGCGTAGTGCTTGGTGTAAGCCTAGTAAACTACCAAGGTCACGGCTTGGCGGAAGGCTACCATCAAGGCTTGCGACCATTTCTTGCCCTTGTAAAAGTAATGCTGCTAAAGCTAAAGCTAATATTTGTGCCCGCTCTGCTTTGGTGGGTAGTTTTTTGCTGCTACTCCAATTCATAGATGGTGAGGTATCGACCCAAAAGAATACTTTTTGTGCGGCTTCCCACTCGGTCTCGCGGATATAGGTATGCTCGCTCCGAGCAGATGCTCGCCAGTCGATGCGGTGCGCACTTTCGCCAGGCATATAGTGGCGGTATTGGTAAAAGCTGTCACCAGGGCCACTTTTATGGCGACCATGAGCCCCAAATGTTAAATTTTCAGCAGTATGCAATGCCGCAACAACCAGTGGCGGAAGCTGCTGGGAAAGTTTTTCGGCCTGTTTTATCTGCTGTTGGGGCAAAATAAAATAACCTTTCTTATAGGTCTGTCAACAGATTAGCAATAAGATCGTCTACATGCTTTCCTGCTGCACGTGCAGTAAAATTAGTTAGCATCCTGTGGCGTAAAACAGCTGGAGCAAGTGCAATAACATCATCAACCGATGGGGTAAGCCTACCATCTAGTGCAGCACGTACTTTAGCGCAGCCTAGTAATGTTTGCCCAGCACGTGGGCCTGCACCCCATGCAACATTTTCTCTTACTTCGAGGCTGTCAGTGTCATTAGGGCGAGCACGGCGTACAAGAGTAATAATGCTATCAACAACTTTGTCACCAACTGGGATACGCTTTAATAAAGCTTGAGCATCAATTAAAGCTTGCCCATTCATAATAGCTTTTAGAGGCGCTTCTTTGCCGCTGTTGGTGGCTAAAATCATGGTGCGCTCGTCTTCTAGCGATGGATAGTCAACGTTGATTTGCATCATAAAACGGTCGAGTTGTGCTTCTGGCAACGGGTATGTTCCCTCTTGCTCGAGAGGGTTTTGGGTTGCTAAAACATGGAATGGCTTTGGCAGTAAATGGGTGTGCCCTGCTATTGAAACTGTGCGTTCCTGCATCGCTTGCAATAGTGCTGACTGTGACCTAGGGCTAGCACGGTTAATTTCGTCGGCCATAAGCAGTTGGCAAAAAACAGGGCCTTCAATAAAGCGGAAACTTTTATGCCCGCCTTCGCTTTCTTCTAAAACTTCTGCCCCTAAAATATCTGCTGGCATAAGGTCGGGTGTGCATTGGATGCGCTTATTTTCGAGCCCCATAGTTTCGGCCAAAGTACTAACTAATAATGTTTTAGCAAGTCCTGGTACACCAACTAATAAACCATGCCCACCAGCAAAAAGGGTAATAAGTGTTTGCTCGATAACATCGTGCTGCCCATAAATAACCTTGCCAATTTCTTTGCGGATATTCTTAGTAGTTAGATGCAGGTCTGCTAACTGGTTTTCTAGGTTGTCGGTAGTTTTTGCTTTTTTCGTTGTCATGATATGGAAGCCACTTTTTTATTTTTTACTAGTTTAATATTAGGGTTCTTTTTAGTTTTTAGCCAATCACTTGTATTATCGTTTACTAGGCTAGCGAGAAGATGGATAGAGCTTTTGCTAGCATTAAGGCATGGTACGATACTATAATTTTTTCCACCTGAAACCATAAAGGTTTTTCTGCCAGCAATGGCCATTTCTTCGAGTGTTTCTAAACAATCGCTATGGAAAGCAGGCGTAATAACCACAAGGTTTCTTACTCCTCGCTGCGGTAGCTCGTTTAAAGTTTGGTCGGTATATGGTTCAACCCATTTTGCGTTACCAAAACGGCTTTGGAAGGTTGTTGTAATATAGCCTGTGGGTACTTTTAGTTCTTCGGTAAGAAGATGGGTAGTTTTGTAGCAATGGTTAGGGTAGGGGTCACCCTTGGTGTGGGCATAATCGGGGATACCATGGTAAGAAGCCAATATCATATCGGGTTTAAAGTTTAGCGTCTCTATATGTTCGTTAATGCTGTCTTTAAGGGCTTTAATATAGTCTTTATGGTCAAAATAAGGGGTAGCAACACGTGCTGTGGGCATCCACCGCCATTCTTTTAAGGCATCAAAAAAAGCGTCACAGGCGCTGCCAACGGTAGCGGCCGCATAATGTGGGTAAAGTGGTAATAGTAAAATTTTGTCGCAGCGTTCGGCTTTTAATTTGCTAACAGCACCTTTTATAGAAGGCTTACCATAGCGCATCCCAATTTCTACTTGGTAGGTGTTCGGGGCTGTTTTATCTAAAGTTTCCTGTAGTGCGGAGGCTTGTTGTTTGGTTATAACCCGTAAAGGGCTGTCGTTGTTTTTACGGTCCCAAATAAGGCGGTAGGCGCGCGCCGTTTTGCGCGGGCGAAAAGGGAGGATAATAAAATTAAGAATAAACCACCAAATAGCTCTAGGTATTTCTACAACACGCTTGTCCCACAAAAACTCTTTTAAGTAACGGCGGATTGCTTTTGCTGTAGGTTCGTCAGGCGTACCAAGGTTGCATAGCACAATACCAATTTTAGGTTCGGAGTTGTTCATGTAGATAGGTTCGTTTTTCATGGGTATTCTTACTTATTTATATTTGATGCTATAATGCCAAAATAGCTAAGATTGGGCAATGTTATTATATTGTTTATTAGAGTGGTATTTTTCTTTTTTTGTTGCTAAATGTAGTACTACATGGTAATTAATCGCACGTAAAAGCATCTTTTATAAAGAGGTAAAATGGCTAAAAATAATACTCATACATATTCAGATAAATTTATTTCTGGTCTTTCGAGGCGTTATGGCCTTGCCCTTTATCTGTCGGCTCAAGAGGAAAAAAGCACATCTAAACTGATGGCTGAAGCGGCCGAACTAAAAACATGGCTAAACCACGAAATAGAAAATTTCTTAGCGTCACCTGCTTATAGCCATGGGGCAAAAAAAGGTGCTATGTCCGACATTCTTAAACAAATAAAAGCGTCTGCTTTATTAACTCGTTTTGTATTACTAGTATTGCAGAAAGGTCGCGGAGAGTTTTTGGCTGAAATGCTAACAGCAGTAGAAATGCTTAATGCTGAAGATAAAGGCGTTGTGTCGGCAAGTGTAGTTAGTGCCACAACCCTTACCTCTACCCAGAAAAAAGAGGTTGAAGCATTTGTTAAGAAAACCGACCCTACAATGAAAAAAGTAAATTTAACAGCTTATGTGGATAAAAGCTTAGTAGCAGGCTTGAAAATACAAATAGGTGCAGTAGAATATGATAGCTCTCTTTCTAGTCGCCTTGGTCAATTAGCGCAAAGCTTGCAACAACAAATTGTTGCAGAGTAGATTTTAATTAAATAAGTAAACGGAGTAAGCAATACAATGGAAATCCGCGCAGAAGAAATTAGCCGCATTATCAAGGATCAGATAAAATCTTTTGATAGTAAATCCACTACTACTGAAGTTGGGCAAGTATTAAGTGTTGGTGACGGTGTTGCCCGTGTTTATGGCCTTGATAATGTACAATCTGGCGAGTTGGTAGAGTTTGCAGGTGGCGTAAGCGGTATGGCTTTAAACCTAGACGAAGACCATGTTGGTTGTGTTATTTTTGGTGATGACCGCACTATTAAAGAAGGCGACCAAGTTAAACGTACAAAACGTATTGTAGATGTTCCAGCTGGTGACGCTATGCTAGGTCGGGTTGTAGATGCGCTTGGTAACCCAATTGACGGCAAGGGTGCAATTAAAACTACAGAGCGTAACTTAGTAGAAACTATTGCTCCGGGTATTGTGGCTCGTAAGTCTGTACACGAACCATTGCAAACAGGCCTAAAAGCGATTGATGCACTAGTGCCAATTGGCCGTGGCCAGCGTGAGCTTATTATTGGTGACCGTCAGACAGGTAAAACTGCGGTTGCGATTGATGCTATCCTTAACCAAAAACATAACCAATCAGGCGACAAGCCAGTACGTTGTATCTATGTTGCGGTTGGGCAAAAGCGTTCAACTGTAGCGCAAGTTGTTAAAACTTTGGAAAAACATGGCGCAATGGCTTACACCACTGTTGTTGCAGCAACAGCATCTGACCCCGCACCAATGCAGTTTTTAGCACCGTACTCAGGTTGTGCTATGGGCGAATATTTCCGTGATAAAGGCGAGCATTGCTTGATTATTTTTGATGACTTGTCAAAACAAGCTGTGGCTTACCGCCAAATGTCATTATTATTGCGTCGTCCTCCGGGGCGCGAGGCTTACCCTGGTGACGTATTCTACTTACATTCCCGCCTTTTAGAGCGTTCTTGTAAGCTGAATGACGAAGCGGGTGCAGGCTCAATGACAGCATTGCCAATTATCGAAACCCAAGGTGGTGACGTGTCGGCTTATATCCCAACTAACGTGATTTCTATCACCGATGGGCAAATCTTCCTAGAGAGTGATTTGTTCTATTCTGGTGTTCGTCCTGCGATTAGTGTTGGTTTGTCTGTTTCTCGTGTGGGTGGTGCAGCCCAAGTTAAAGCGATGAAACAAGTTGCAGGGACAATGCGCTTGGAACTAGCCCAATACCGTGAGATGGCAGCATTTTCGCAGTTTGCATCAGACCTTGATGTATCAACCCAAAAAATGTTAAGCCGTGGCGAGCGTCTAACAGAGTTGCTAAAGCAAAAGCAATACCAGCCATTAACTGTAAGCGAACAAGTTGTACAACTATTTGCAGGTGTTAAAGGCCATTTAGACGATATCGAAGTAGTTGACGTACCTGCTTTTGCATCTCACTTAACCGAGATAGCTCGTACTAGCCATGCAGAATTTTTAGCCCAGATTGAAGCTAAAGGTAAACTAGATGAGGAAATGGAAACTAAAGTAGCTAAAGTTATTACTGATGCTAAAAATTCATTTTCAGGTTCAGTTGTAGAAGATAAATGCAGTCAGGAGCCGTTGGATGCCGTCGCTTAAGGACTTACGCACCAGAATTAAGTCGGTTAAAAGCACCGAGCAGATTACCAAAACCATGAAAATGGTTGCGGCTGCTAAAATGCGCCGTGCAGTAGAGGCTTGCGAGCAATCCCGCCCTTACTCTGACGCATTAAATAAAGTGCTAACCGAACTTTCAAGCCGTATTCCTAAGTCTGGCGCACCATTAATGCTCCGTGGCCGTGACAAGATAAAAACTGTTCGTCTTGTCATCTTTGGTTCAAACCGCGGGTTGTGTGGTGGCTTTAATGGTCAAATTGCCAGACAAGCTTTAAAAACTATTAGAAAATGGCAAGAACAAGGTAAAAAAGTGCAAGTTGTTACTGTTGGTAGCAAAGCCCATAATGGGATGAAAAGCCTCTGCCCAGAGCTTCTAGTTGACCGTAATGACGACCTTGCTAATAAGCCTGAATATAGTAGTGCTGAAGCTTTAGGTATAAAAATTACAAAAGCTTTTGATGATGCCAATTGTGATGAGGTTCACATTTTATTCAACACGTTTGTTAACGTGATGATACAAAAACCAACATTTAGGCAGCTTCTGCCATTTAAGGCAGATAAAAATGAAGGTAAGTCATTAAAAGCATCTGCTGACTACGAACCAAGCGAAGAAGAAATTTTGGCACATTTGTTACCATTAAATGTTAGTACCCAAATTTTTAGCGCATTGCTAGAGTCACAAGCATCAGAACAAGGTGCACGGATGTCGGCGATGGATAGCGCAAGCCGTAATGCTGGCGAGATGATTAAAACATTATCGCTTAAATATAACCGTCAGCGTCAAGCAAATATTACTAAAGAAATTACTGAGATTGTTTCAGGTGCAGAAGCAGCTTAAATTACTATAATTAATGTAAGAGGAAATACTATGGCACAAGCAGCAAAGAAAATTGAAAATGCAACTGGTGGTAAAATCACCCGTGTTGTAGGCCCTGTGGTAGATGTATCGTTCGACCAAGGTATTCCGCAAATTCTAAACGCACTCCACACTACTAATGGCGGTAAACGTTTAGTACTAGAAGTAGCACAACACTTGGGCGAAAATATAGTTCGTACCATTGCTATGGACGCAACCGAAGGCCTAAGCCGTGGGCAAGACGTTGAAGACACAGGCGCACCAATTACAGTGCAAGTTGGGCCAGAAAATTTAGGCCGTATTCTTAATGTTGTGGGCGAACCTATTGACGAGATGGGGCCTTTGCCATCTACAAAATTACGCCCAATCCACATGGAAGCGCCTGACTTTAAAGACCAAGCAACTGAAACCAGCGTACTAGAAACAGGGATTAAGGTTGTTGATCTTTTAGCGCCATACGTTAAAGGTGGTAAAATTGGTTTGTTTGGTGGTGCTGGTGTTGGTAAAACAGTTATCATCATGGAGCTTATTAACAATATTGCTAAAGGGCATGGTGGGTACTCTGTATTCGCTGGTGTGGGCGAGCGTACCCGTGAGGGGAACGACTTGTACCATGAAATGTTGGAATCTGGCGTTATTACCCAAGGCGACAGCAAAAAGTCAAAAGCTGTGCTAGTTTATGGCCAAATGAACGAGCCTCCAGGGGCTCGTGCTCGTGTTGCTCTAACTGGTCTTACCCAAGCTGAGTACTTCCGCGATGAAGAGGGGCAAGACGTATTGATGTTTATCGATAATATCTTCCGCTTTACCCAAGCAGGTTCTGAAGTGTCAGCTTTGCTAGGGCGTATTCCTTCAGCGGTTGGTTACCAGCCAACACTAGCTACAGAAATGGGTGCAATGCAAGAGCGCATTACCTCAACCAATAAAGGTTCTATTACTTCTGTGCAAGCGGTGTATGTGCCAGCGGATGACTTGACTGACCCTGCGCCTGCAACCACATTCTCGCATTTGGATGCAACCACAGTGTTGAACCGTTCAATCGCTGAAATGGGTATTTACCCAGCGGTTGACCCGCTAGACTCTAACTCCCGTGCGCTTGACCCTGCAATTATTGGCGATAACCACTACCGTGTGGCAACCCAAGTTCAAGAGATTTTGCAACGCTATAAATCATTGCAAGACATTATCGCTATTTTGGGTATGGACGAGCTAAGCGAGGAAGATAAACTAGTTGTGGCTCGTGCTCGTAAAATCCAAAAATTCTTAAGCCAACCATTCCACGTAGCCGAGCAGTTCACTGGTATGAAAGGTGTTTACGTTAAACTTGACGATACTGTCCGCAGTTTCGGCGAGATTATCGAAGGTAAATACGACCATATGCCAGAAAATGCATTCTACATGGTAGGCTCGATTGAGGAAGCAATTAAAAAAGCAGAGACTTTGTAATATGCAGTTCGAGCTAGTAACACCCGCAAAAAGCTTAGCTTCTTTTGAAGCTAAAATGGTAGTAATACCCGGTAGCGAAGGCGGTTTTGGCGTGCTAGACGGCCACCAACCACTTTTAAGCACCCTAAAAGCAGGGGTTGTGCGGGTAGAAAAGCCAAATGGCGAAGAAGCATCATACCAAGTTGGCAAAGGCTTTGTAGATGTTAACCAAACCAAAGTAACAATTTTGGCTGAAAAGGCTGAGGTTATTATTACTTAATATAGTATAAATAAAGAAAAAGCCCGCCAATGGCGGGCTTTTATCGCTTGTCAGAATAGATAGTTAACTAAGTATCTTTGCATTAATGGATTCAATTTTAGCACTAACTAGAATTAAGCTATGCTCGAGCATTTCTTTGACTATATTTGTAGCAGTTATATCAGTCTCTTTGTCTATATCTACATAAGAGAAGTTATCTATTATAGTTTGATTATTGGATAAATCTTTAATGATGCTTTTAATTTTTTCTGCTAACCCATTAGATGTTTTGTAGCAGGATACGGTCGATCTTGGATCCACTAGATTTACAGTAACTGTAATGTCTAGCCCTCTACTATTATCTAATTGTGCCATCTGATTTACTTCTATGGTACATGGCATTTTAGTTATTTCTGTGACACCAAAAGCTATAACCCATTCTGGCCATTCATAGTAGTGTTCTTTTGCTTGATATACTTTACGCCCAATGTGCCATTCTACTACGTGGGTATAGTTTTCTTCTACTACTCTTCTCTTAGATATGATGTATATAATAAGCATCATTACAATAGAAGTTGTTACTGCTCCAGCTAGAAATGAGAGAGGGTGGATACCCATAACATTCTCCTTAAAGGTGAGTAATAATATTTAAGATAATTACTTAAAAGATAAGAAACCCGCCAATAGCGGGCTTCTTCTTTTGCGCTTTATTCATAAAGGTCGTGGTCTGTTCTTTTTATTACTGCCATAGCAAGCGATACAAGTATCGCCGCTGCAATAATAATTGAGATCCCCATAGCAGCACCATGAACAAACCCTAGAGATATTAGTTGTAATGTATTCATAAAATTTTCTCCGAGAAGAGAGTAAGAAAAAAGTAGTAAAAAGATGAAACAATGATCTATTTAATATGGCAGGTAATAAGCAGTTTTACAAGTGGTTAGTGTATACAAACAACAAAGCCCTAACCATTAAAGGGTTAGGACTTCGGAGTAACGATACTAGCTTAGAGCTATTCAGGTAGCTCTAGCTCTAGTTCGGTAATAGATGTGGATATGCTAGACTTTGTCCAGTTTAATGAAGTCATAATACCGTCAGCGACACCTGAGGGATTGCCAGTAATGTGGTTGATACTATAATCTTTAAGGCGAGCATATAAGGCTTGCCTTAGAATAAGTCTTGCATTCTCCTCAATCTCATCTTTAGACTTCCCCCATTCTTCAAAAGAAGGGCCATCAAAATGAAATTGGGCTGTTGCATTTAAATAGAACTGTACGTTATCTTTACTTTCGTAAAGTAGATCAAGGATCTTAACCTCAAAGTCGAAGTTCGCGGGATACTTGCCGATGGAGAATATTTTTATAAGACTCCAACTGGGCCAATTTACGTAAGAATCACCTGCGTTGAATCTGCCCACTGATAAAAATCTTGATAGATAATGCACAAAGTGCACCTCGCCATCGGGCACTACCACTCTGCAGCGTAGCGCTATATAGGTTAGCATAAGTACATATAATATAATGCCAATAACCAAAACAGCACCAATCATGCCAACATAAGGGATTAATTGTTCTACTTTCATAGTTTTCTCCTCGAGAGAATAAAAAAGAATAACAGCGCAAAAATCTGCGCTTTTGCGAAAAGGAACAGCTCGAATAAAGTATATATCCAAGCGATAATGTATATTTCAAAACTTCATGTAGGTTGTTCGAGTGTATTTTACAAGTACTACAGCATTAAAAAACAACAAACCCCCTCATTTTAATGAGGGGGTTGCTGCATTACGAAGAACCGTAACTAATCGTTACTTGGCTGACGCTACCATGGTGAATCCCTTTGGCATGTCTTCTTTATAAATATAGAAGACATGGTTACCAATTACCATTACTGGTAAAAGTTCAGGGTGTTCCCTAAACCATTTTGTTGCTTTTTCAGGGAGCCAAGTTGCATGATGAAACAATACTCTTTGCCCTCTAAAGAAGCGGTTTTCTGGCTTATAACGATTGGCATAGTACTTATGCGCAATCCGTTGGGACTCAACCCAAGCAGCACCTTTTGGTGCGGGCTTATTCATGGTTACCCATGAAAACTGCACTCCATGCTTTTTGTCATAAACTACCTTGCAAAATGTACCGGGGTACATTTTGTCTAAATAGCGCATGACTGTAAGGTCTGCAATTGCTTCCTTACCAAAAGGCGACTCGCTTTCAGATTCATAGTAGATGTTTTCTGCGAGGCAGTTTATTTCTTTCTCATCCGCCATTACAGGTGAAGAGAAGATAGTAAGTATAGCTAAACAACAGCTAAATAATAATAGCCGATTGATAGTCATAATAAGTTCCTTAATTTTAAAAAATAAAAAAGATGTTTCTATGTGTAATAGTTCTTATAAGCGCCTTTTTTAAAAAAACAAGGGCTATTATGTAAAAACTAGCTATCAACCCATTTATTTGTAATTGGCAACCTAAAATCACGGCCAAAGGCGCGGCTGGTTACTTTAACTCCTGGTGCCGATTGGCGGCGCTTATATTCGGCATGGCGTAGTAGTTGGGTGATTTTTTTGGTAGTGGTAAGGTCTGCGCCAGTGTTTGCTATTTCTTGGATGCTCATGTGCTTTTCAATGGTTTTTTTAATAATGTCATCTAGCACTTCGTAAGGTGGGAGGCTATCGCTGTCTTGTTGGCCGGGGCGCAGCTCTGCTGACGGCGGCTTAGTTATAGTATTATGGGGGATAACCTCACCATTTTTATTTAGGTGTTCACATAGTTTAAAAACAGTTGTTTTATAAAGGTCTTTTATTGGGTTAAAACCGCCATTCATGTCGCCATATAAGGTAGCATAGCCAATACTTAGCTCGGACTTGTTACCAGTAGTAAGCGGTAGATTGCCGAATTTATTAGAATATGCCATTACCAGCATACCCCGCAGGCGTGCTTGGATGTTTTCTTCAGTTACATTTTCTTCCATGCCAGTGAAGATTTCTTTTAGCATTTCATCAAAAGCGGCCATACCTGCTTTAATCGGGATGGTATGGGTTTTTATCCCTAGGTTTTTTGCTAAGTGTTTAGCGTCAGCAATAGAGTGCTCGGAAGAATAGGGGGATGGCATCAACAAGCCTACTACTTTATCGGCACCAAGGCTATCGGTTGCAATTTTTGCGACCAATGCCGAGTCTACTCCACCTGAAAGCCCTAGAACAACCCCTTTATTAAAGCCATTTTTGGTTATGTAATCTTTTAAACCACAGCACACTGCTTGGTACAATTCGGCAAGTCGCTCGGGCTGGGGGGGGAAGTTCTCGTTAGTGGTAAAGCCCTTGTCAGAAAGGTTGGCCATAAAAAAGCTGTCGGCAAATGGTGGCGCCATAAAGGATACCCCTTGGCTTGGATTAACAGCAAAAGAGCGGCCATCAAAAACTAATTCGTCTTGTCCACCCCATGGGTTTACGTACAGTATCGGGAGTTGTGTTTCTTCGGAGCGGTGGCGGATTGTTTCGCAGCGTACGTCGTCTTTGTCTATTTCAAAAGGGGATGCATTTAGCGAAATAATGGCCTCAGCACCTTTATTCTTAAGCCCTTTTGCAACGGTAGGGAACCACATGTCTTCACAAATGGCGATGCCTAAATGCACGCCTTTAATTGTGCAGGTAGAAACACCAGGAGCAGATGCAAAATAACGCAGTTCATCAAACACACCGTAATTAGGCAGCTCTGTTTTACAAGCAATAGTGTTGACGATACCATCTTTTAACAAAACAGCAGCATTAAACAAGAACCCTTCAGCCATCCAAGGTGTACCAACCAGCATTGGGCAACCATTTTTAGTTAGCTCGGCAAGTTCTTTAATTGCTTTTGCACAATCTTCGTTAAACCTTTTCTTTTTTAAGAGGTCTTCTGGAGGGTAGCCACAAATAGCAAACTCTGTGAAAACAACAAGGTCGGCATTTTGTTTATTACCTTTTTCCCATATGTCGGCAATGGCTTGTTTATTGTGGGTGATGTCACCCATTATAGGGTTAAACTGCCCGCACCAAATTGCTAATTTATTTGTCATTTTCTTTTACCATACTGGTTATACTCATATTGAGTATAATACTATTATTACTTTCTGCTAGCAAAAAGATAATCTTTAAACCGTTGATGAATAAACACTGGCTTAAGTGGGAAAGATGGCGCCTTCTCGGTTGAAGGTTTTACAACTGCATGCCATAGGCGCAAACCATTATCTTTGCTAAAATCTAAGGTAGAGCTTGTGTCTATACTTTGGTAGCTAAAACCCTTTAGAGATAAAGCAAGCTTCTGCCAGTCAACCGCTTGGCTTGGGGTTGCAACACTGCCTGTTAACTCATAAATACCATTGTCTATTACTACAACAATAAGGTTTTTAGGCTGTTGGTGGGCAATGGTTGTAAGCCCACCAAGGTTCATAGTAAGCGAACCATCGCCACAAATAACCATCACTGTTTTGTCGGGGTTGGCTAGTGCCACACCTAAAGCAACCGACGGTGACATGCTCATCGGGCCTGACAAATACAAGTGGCTATCATGGTCGCATACGCTGTGTAGCCACATGGTTTGCGAGCCCATCTCGGAAACTATAAGTACGTTTTCTTGATGGGCGTTATCTGCAAGGTATTTGATAATGTCTTTTTGTTGCATGGTTTTTCTCCTAACAAGCACTATGACTAGGTGGGTAGTCGAGCAGTAACAAAGTTGGCTCTTGCACTGTTTCGGCAACTGACTGTGCAAGGCTAACTAAATTCTCTTCATTTTGGTATTGGTGGCAGCTATAGGCAAATAAATTCATCTGTTTAATAATACCGTCCATATAGCGTATTTTGGGGATGTCGTAGCTATTTTTATCGTATAAATTGCCGCGGTTAGCTAATAATAATACAAATGGGGTGCTGTAATTTTGGCATAAGGTTGCAAAACAGCCAATACTATTTAAAAACCCAGAGTTTTGCATCATCACCATTGCTTTAACCCCACACATAGCCAAGCCTGAGGCAATTGCTAATGCTTCTTCTTCTCGTGCGGCATGGGTGTGGTGCAAAGTTTTATCTTCCAATACTTCTTTAATAAGTGGTGCTAAATAGCCATCGGGTACGCTGATAATATGGGTAATGCCTGCTTTATGGGTTTGCTTTATAAATGTTTGGTGTAAATTAGCCATTTGTAACTATTCCTATAGTTTTTTCGCAAGGTAAATGCGTTTGTGCCCATTATGTGGGAAATCTAGCAGTCGGCCGTGCTCTTTAAAGCCAAGCTTTAGGTAAAATTCTGGGGATTGATAGTCAAAAGTACTAACTGTTATCCCTGTTAGTTCACGTTCTTTTGCCCAAGTTTCGGCTTCTATCATTAGTTTTTTGCCGTTACCTTTGCCACGGTACTCGTCTGATACCCAGAGCAGTTTAATATTTAACCATTTAAACTCTTTCTGCCCTGACAGGCCACCTATGATATCGCCATTTTCATTGGTAAGAGATAATGTTAGAGGTTCTGCCTCATGTTTAACGCCATATTGTTCGTTAAGGCTGTTTAGTCCACTGATAATTGTACTTATTATATTGGTAACAGCACCATTTATGGTCAAATTTGTTTTCATGCTACGTCAAATATCAGGTTGTTTTGGGTTCTCATTTCTGTAAAGAAATCTGCAAAGCGTTTTAGCCCTTCGCTAAGGGTGTCATAGTCACAAGCATAGGAAATACGTGCTCCACTAGCCTCGCCAAAGGCACTGCCTGGAATAAGTGCTAACTCTTTTGTTTCTAGTAATTGGGTGCAAAAATCAATATCATCGTTAATAAGTACCCCATTATGGGTTTTACCATAGTAAGATGATACATCAGGGAATGCATAAAAAGCACCTTTTGGCATTGGGCAAACAACCCCGGGGATATTAGCAAGAACAGCCATAACTTGGTTGCGTTTTTTAGCTAAAGTTTCCATAGCTTTATCCGAGAAATCTTGAGGGCCACCAAAAGCAGCAGCAGCTGCCGCCATAGAAACATTATTAATATTAGTAATAGAAGTACCGCTAATGGTTAGCATAGCTTTGACAATTCTTTCAGGGCCTGCAAACATCCCAACGCGCCAACCTGGCATGCCATAGTTTTTAGAAATACTTTGCACACATACTAATTTGTCTCTTAAATTAGGGTTGGTGTGGAGTAGGTGGTGGAATTTTTCGCCATCAAAAACCATGCGGTCGTAAATGTCGTCGGAGATAATCCAAATATCGTGTTTTTCTAGTTCGTCGCCGATGGCTTTGACTTCGTCTTTGCTGTAAAGCATACCAGTAGGGTTAGATGGGTTATTAAACATAAAAATTTTAGTTTTAGGGGTAATGGCAGCAGCAATTTGTTCGGGCTTTAGTTTGTAATTTTGGCTGGCTGGGCAGTGCATAAATATGGGTTTACCGTCAAACATTTCTACCATGTCGGGGTAGCTAGTCCAATACGGAGTGGGGATAAGAACCTCGTCATCAGCCTCTAGCATAGCCATTAGTAAATTAAACAAAGCATGCTTACCACCAATAGCAGCGGCTACTTCATTTTCTTTGTAAGGAAGGCCTTTGTTTTCCATTTGCATAATAAATGCAGCAACTAACTCTTCACTACCACGGCCAGGTAGGTACGAGCCAGAGTCGCCGTCTACAGCTTTATGTGCAGCCTTATAAACATGTTCAGCAGGCAGAAAGTTAGGCACACCAATTGAAAAACTAATAATATTTTTGCCTTGTTTCTTAAGCTCTTGTACTTTTTCAGCAACTTTAATGGTTGCACTTGGGTTTGCACTTTGCACACGCTTTGATAGTACAGGCATCGGAGGTAGCTTTCTTTGTTTATATATAATTATAGGTTACGACTTCTGTTCTTGATTGTCTACTGTGTTTGGCTATACAATACTTTTCTATACATATTAGGAGAGAGCACACCGTGAAAGATAGTATTATTAAGTATATTAAAAATCTTCCGCCAATCCACCCTGCTGGTCGTATATTTATAGTAGCATTTTTCTTGGCAGCACTATTTATTGACCAATTTTCTACTTTCTTTGGCTGGGTTGGGTTAATACTAACAGTATGGTGCGCTTATTTCTTCCGTGACCCAGAGCGAGTTATCACAGACCGAGAAAATGCAGTAGTAAGCCCTGCTGATGGTAAAATTACTAGTATCATTGAAGTTGTCCCACCTAAAGAACTTGGACTAGGCAAAGAAAAACTCAAGAAAATATCTGTTTTTTTAAGTATATTTGATGTGCATATTAACCGAGTGCCAGTAGCAGGTAAAATAATTGCAAGGCACTATATCCCCGGTAAATTTTTAAATGCAGAGCTAGAAAAATCTAGCGATAAGAACGAGCGGATGCTACTAACTATACAGCGTAAGGACAAAGTCAAAGTTGGTTTTGTACAAATCGCAGGCATGGTTGCACGACGCATTGTTTGCTACGCCCGCGAGGGGCAAGAGCTAGAAATAGGGGAGCGCTTCGGGCTTATCCGTTTTGGTAGCCGGATGGATGTTTACTTACCGCTAGATGCTGATGTTCGTGTTTTATTAGGGCAAAGTGTATTAGCCGGAGAAACAGTCTTAGCTGAAATTAAGTAATATAAAACGAGAACAACCCTCACCTTTAAAGGTGAGGGTTGTTCTATTTGTTATGCAGCTATGGAAGTGTCCAACTGCGTATTTCCGATTTTGGTTAATAAAAAATTTGTAAGTCCTAACGCAGATTCTTTATCAACCGTATTTATCATATTACGATTGTCGTGGCAAAATAAGATACCTTTGGTTATCGGGTGTTCCCCAACAAACTCACCATCTCTTTTGCCGCGCCATTCGGGCGGGATTGTTACGGTACATGGTCTTTTACCTCTGTCTGCAAGGTAAAGGCTCCATACCCCATCTTCTCCTCGTGGGGCTAGAATTATTTTAACTAGTCCATTTCTGTCTAGCTCGTTGAGGTGTTGCTCCCACCTTACGCTTCTTTGCAGAACCAAGACCTCTTCTTGGTCGCGCTTTTTTAAGAGCTCTTCTTGAAGATGTTTCTTATCTGCTACGCAAGTCTCTGCAGACCTCAGCGTATTATCAAAAGTATCATGAAGCATATTTAATGCTTTTATGAACTGTTGATATTGCTCTTGGTGGTTTCTAACATCATCGGAGTTATATTGCCCGACTTGTTTAGAGATATGCATAGGTGAGCCGTATGTCTCTATATAGTAGTTATCTGGACCTTTAAATTTAAATCCATTTGGCATAACAGAGCCACTATCAGAAGCGCAAATACCTCTGATTATTTCATGTTCTACTATGTCAAAAATTGGTGATGAATAAGAATGTTCCTCTACAGACCATTCTTCCCCAGTTAAAATTAATCCACAAGAATACCAAACCAAACCACAGCTAGAAAAAGGAATATCCAGTTGGCTGCGTTTGTTTATGCGATACCCTGCGCCACCAGTTTGGTGATGATCAAAACGACCTTTTGCAGGGTCAAATTTGCCACCAATATCGACAAGGATGTCCATGTTAGATAGCATTGCTTCGTCACGGCGGTCGGTACGATGAATGGTGCAGCTGCCCTTTAATTGTGTGATGAGAGTCTCTAGTATTGCAATTCCCATAATTTCGTCGCAGTGAAAGCGCTCGTTATGGGTGCCGATAGTAATTGGCTCTCCAAGGTTTATTTTTTCAATTAGATAACTCATGAATGCTAAATGCCATTTAAAGCGAGCATTCATAAAGTCGTGGTAATTTGAGTAGCTGTCCATGGGGCAACTCCTGTGAAAGAAAGAATTATGAAAAGAAGATTAGAAATAAAATAGTCTTATATAACTAAGGGTATTTGACGCTCTTTTCAAGTAGGAAAGAGCATTAAAAATAATTTTTATTAAATTTTATGTTGTGTAGTATATTCTTTATTAGCTAATACGTGTTGTTTTCCAATACGTTGCTGGCTGTCTATTAGTACTGGCGCACGGAGGTTCGCGGTTAAATAACCAGCCTCACCATCGGGGTATAGAGTTAGTATAACTAGAAATTGGGTGTCTTTAGGGGTGAACCCTACATCTTTAATGGCTTGCTTGCGGTCTTTTTCGTGGAGGTCTAGCCCCAACACATCAGGGTCAGCAGCAAGAAAAGTAATCCCAGGGTCGTTGATTGAATGTAGCAGCAATAATGGGGTCTCGTCAGCGTCGGGCATGCGAGATAAACCAAAAACAGTGCACCATGTTAGCCCTAATAACCCAGAGGGGAAGCTAATTAGCCTATCATCTCGTAATGCAACCTCACCAAAGTTGGTGTTATAGTGCAAGGTGCGTTTTTCGCTTGTTGTTGCTTGCTCTTTTGGGTTAAAGGCCGTCATTTTTTGGGTTAGTCCTCTTGTTTTGGTTTAGAAGGGGTGGCTGTTGATGGTAGCTTGCCCTTATTTTTATCTTGCGGTTTTACCGATAATTTTTTTAGAACATTACCAAGCTTAGCAGTGTCTAACTTCATTGCTGAACGGTTCTCTTCCTGAATTTTTTTGAATATTTCTTCACGGTACACGGTATTGCCAGACGGGTACTCAAAGCCGAGCTTAACACGGCTTCCTTTAATTTCGATAATTTTGACCTCAATCGAGCCATTGATTATTACCGATTCTGATTCTCGTCTAGCTATTAGCAGCATGGCGTTTTAAAAGTGTCCATTTTCTTTATTCTTGGAACACTACTTTAACGCCAAATAAGTAATTGCGCTATATATTTTAACGCAAGAAGTTAAGTAGCGATATTTGCAAGACTCTACCTGTAACAGATAATGATGCATTAAGTGCAGCTTCTTCCTGTGCAAAACGGGTACTTGCTTCTGCTAGGTCTACTTTGCTTAACTCGTCAATGCGTTGGTTCATAAAAACATTAGTGTTTTCAAATTTATCGCGTAATTGCTCGAACCCTGCGAGGTCTCCACCAATCTCACCTAGCATATTTGATAGGTCCCCTTGGGCATCACGTAGTAGGTCAATAGAGCCATCAATGTCTACTATACTATCATTTTGCAAACCAAAAATAAGAGACTCTAACCCTGCTTTAATTCTAGCAAATCCAACATGGTCACCAGTAACACCATATGTCGTGCTAATGTTAGGGCCTGTAATAACCCGCATTTTATCACTGTCACCTGTGTAATAGGTTGTAGGTGGTGGGTTCCCTGGAAAAGGGTTAGCAGTTAAACTTGTAGTAATCGGAGCTCGTTCGCTTCCTTGGCCACTAAATACAAACCGTCCTTCAAACTGAGTGTTCAGAAGCTGAAAGAAAGTATCGGCCATACCTTGTGCTTTTGGTGCCATAGACGCTCTTACTTCTGCCGATAGTTCGTTCCTACCAAGGGTGTAAACATTAGCAGCTTCAATTAGAAGATCTGTCATACTGTTAAGAGAATTCTCCATGGTCAATAAGCGAGAGTCAGCAGATTGTAAACCATTAGTAAAAATATCATTATTATCGCGTAGTTGCTGTAAATTAAAGAGTTGAGAAGCGCTGTTAGCCATGTCTTCGAACCGTTCAGCTTTGAACCCAGATGTTATCTGGAAAGAAGCTTTTGCAAGCCTACTAGTAGACAGCTGCATTCGTTCTATAGACTGCTGATGCTGGAAAAATGTTGCCACTCGCATATCTAATACCCTTTATATAATGTTCATTAACGTATCAAACATCTCATCAATAGTTGAGATAACTCTAGCTGATGCTTGGAATGAATTTTGGAAAATAATTAGATTTGCCAATTCTTCATCGGTGTTAACACCAGATACAGCGGAATTTCTGGTTGATAAGTCTGTTTCTAGTCTGCTTGCAAAATCTAGCCGCCTTGTATTATCTTGAAGCTCTACTGCAAGGTTCGCTGTAATAGTAGAAAAATAACCAGACAGCGTATCAAACTGTGGAGTAAGAGAACCTGCTGCATTAAAATTGAAGTTAGTTGTACCCACTTGAGTGAGCGCAATAGCATTAATGTTATTATTTAATGATAAACCACCATCAGCTGCTCGCATTTGTGCTGTTGCAAGTAACCCTGGTTGTGTTTGGATATCTGGCCGAACTGTAATAGTTGCAGAGTCAGTACCTTCAAGTAGCGGGTTCATAACAATTCTGCCTAAAAAGTCGTCGGTGTCATTACCCATTACAATACCAACGGTATTTGTAGAATCTGTAATATCTAACCTTCCTGCGGCAAAAGTTGCTACAGTTGTTGCGGGGAAACCTGCACCAATAAGAGTACCGTTAATTATTGCAGCAAGACCAACCCCTGATAATGGTGGCAATGCTGGTAAGGTTACAGTTGTAGTGTTAAGAGGCGCACCTGTTGTAGGGTCTACAATTGAAACATCAAAGCTAGAGCCTGGAACAAGACCAATTTCGGCAAATAAGTCAACTGCTGGCGTGGTTAATGCACGGCTAATAATGCTTGATGGCGGCGGTATGCCGATACCTCGACTATGAACAGCATTAAACTCTTCAATAGTTACACGTGAGAACTCATCTAGCTGAGAAAGCATGTTCTCGATATCAACATCACGTACATCTACTAATGCCTTCAGGCTTCCACCAGTAAGGTTTGTTGTATTAAGCGGTAAAACAAAGGTTGATAATATTCCGTCAGCACTAATAGAGCGGATACCAATATCAGGGAAAAGCCCTGCACTTGCTGTTCTCTCAAGCTGTGAGAATCCGCCACTACCAATAAATTGTTGGCCATTCTCAGAGTTGATGATAGCTCTATTGTCTTCATCATAAATTGTATTTATTTTTAGTGCTTCTGATAGAAACCTGATTTGTTCTTGACGTACATCTTCAAGGTCATTTGTATTCTGACCTCCTGATGTAGAAGTATTGCCGCTGATGGCAATCTCTGTGTTTAGCTCATGGATTCTAGCAATAGCACGGTTAACTACAGAAATCTGGTTATCTACCTCACCATCTATATCCCGTTGTAAATCACGCATACCACTATTCATGCCGTTTAGTTGGTCGGTCATGAATAGTATTTGGTTTATAGCGTTTAGTTTTTGCGCACTAGACTCTGGCAAGTTTGCTACATTATTTAATTGCCCAAAAATATCAGATAGCACATTGTTAATACGTGTTGTGCTGTTAGGAGTACCGAAAATAATTTCGACATTTTCCATAAATCTTTTTGTGGTTTCAGCAAAGCTACGGTTAGCAACTTGTACTGTTAACTGAGATTGTATTTGCTCGTCTACTCTTCGAGTAATAGCGCCAACTTCAACGCCTGAACCAAAACCTGCGATAAACTGAGCATCTGCATTTATTTCTTGGCGAGAGAAATCTTCATTGTTTACGTTTGCCAAGTTATGAGAAATAGTACTCATGGCCGTTTGGTTAAACAACAGCGACGAAATCGATATGTTTAGCGCATTACTAAGCCCAGATGCCATGATTAAAATCTCCTTTTACTAAGTCTTGTAGTTATTCCTGCATATTCCGTGCCAAATGGCGGTTTAAACAGATTTAGTTACCAAGTTTGCATCGCTATCTTCATTTTCCATAACACCGCTATTTCCATATGTCGCTGCTTTGGGTTTGCTGATTGATTTGCGAACAATGTTTAAGAAATCACGGGTGGCTACATGGCTTGCTTCAAGTAGATTAAAATTGCGTTGAGCAATAGGGTTTATAACTGCAAGCTTGTCATGTAAAATATTAGCCTTTTCTTTAATTGCTATTTTATCTTCTTCAGAAGCAGTTTCTGACCATACTTTAATATTTGCAATAAGGTCATCTAAGCGTTTAGATACATGCTCTTTTTCAACGCTTATAGCTTCGATCTGCTCAAGGTTTTTACCCATAAGAACATCGTTTTCTTTATTTAAAAGGGTAATAAGCTCGTCACAACTGCTTACTGCTTGCTTAATAATGTTTTGTACTGTTGTGCTCATCGTTGTTGTGCCTCCTGATAGAGTTTAATTTGGTCTTCAATTACTTTAGCTACACCAAGCCCACCGGCTTTTGTTACTTCTGCGGCAACTTTTTCGTTTAGCATAGACTTAAATATGGTCTCAGCATGCCCACCACCCATTACCTCAGGCGGTTTAATACCAGCGCTCATGTGTTCTAGCATCTGGAAAGTAAAGAATGACTCAAACTCTGCTGCTGCTTTTTCTATCCGGGTCGAGCTAGTCTGCGGCTGTATTGCTGCATTCATATGTAAGTTTGCGATTGTGTTGTCCATAAAATACCCGCCTTTATAAAAGTTTTATGCGTGCTTGCATGGCGCCCGCAGCTTTTATGGTTTGCATTATACTAATAACGTCACGTGGGTTAACACCAAGTGCATTTAGCCCTTTTACTAAGTCAGCTAAGGTTGCTTCTTTCTTTAGAACACTAAAGTGCCCTTGACCTTCTTCAACATCAATATTAGAGCGCTGTACTTCAACTGTTTGCCCACCCTCAGAAAGAGCAGGGGGCTGCGACACTTGTGGTAACTCAGAGATACGGATTGTTAAGTTAGAGTGAGATATTGCTACGGTTGATATTCTCACGTCTTCACCCATAACAATGGTTCCGGTTTTCTCATCTATAACTACAACTGCTTCCATGTCAGGGCGTACCATTGTTTTTTCAATTTTTTCAATAGCAGGTAGGCGGTATTCAGCAAATCTTTCTGGGAGTTTAATATCAACAGTGCTGCTGTCAATCGCACGGGATACATTTTCCCCGAATGACTTATTAACAGCCTTAGACATGCGCATAGCTGTAGTTAAGTCAGGATTTTTAAGAATAAGGCGTAGTTTATCAAGCTCTGTAAGCTCAAAATCTATTTCACGCTCAACAATTGCTCCATCTGCAATGCGCCCTGCTGTAGTATGGTTTTTTGTTACAACTCCCGAGCGTCCTTCAGCAGTGAAACCACCTAAAATAACAGCACCTTGTGCTACAGCATAAGTATTGCCGTCGGCCGCCATTAACGGTGTAGCTAGTAGTTGCCCGCCTTCTAACGATTTTGCATCACCAAGCGAAGAAACGGTAACGTCAATCCGTGCTCCTTGGCGGGCAAATGGTGGTAGTTCGGCAGTTATCATAACTGCTGCTATATTCTTGCTTTGGATTTGTGCCATTTGGCTTTTGGTGTTTAAGCCAAGCCTTTCTAGAATATTTACCATTGTTTGTTGTGTTACAGGGCCAGCTTTGTCTCCCGTGCCAGCTAAACCAACAATTAAGCCATAACCAATCAGAATGTTTGAACGCACCCCTTGGAAATTGGCAATATCTTTAACTCGCACTAAAGGCCCTGTGTTGGCATAAACTGGTGCCACAGGACTTAAAGTAGCTAATATAACTGCTGTTAATGCTAATATGTTTAGCGTTCTTTTCATGGTCTCTCTCCTAAGTTCCCCGTTGTCTTAGGTTTGTTTAATGCATCAACCATGCCAAAACAAATACTGCCTTTATTTTTTGCATAAATATATTGGGGTTTGTGCACAGGTTTTTTTACGTGTAGTATTTTGACTGTTAATAATTTTCCTAAGTGCGCTACCTACGCCCAAAAACGGTACAACACAAAAACATTAAGGAATAATACAATGGCAATATCACACCAAAACCACCCAGAAACACTAGCTATTCATGCAGGTCAAAGGTTTGACCCTTCTACAGGTAGTATCGTTACCCCAATCCACCAGACAGCAGCCTTCCAGTTTGAAGATGCTAGACACGCTGAAGGCATCTTTTTGTTAAAAGACCTTAAAGAAGGGCAACACGGTAATGTATATAGCCGGATGAGCAATCCAACTGTTAGCCAGTTTGAAGAGCGTATATCAGCACTTGAAGGTGGTATTGGTAGTGTGTCTTTTGCTTCAGGGATGGCAGCGGTTGCGTCGTCTATCCTAAATATTTGTCGGGTTGGTGATAATATTGTGGCTTCTCGTAATTTGTATGGTGGTGTAAGTAACTTATTCCAAAATATATTTGCAGACTTTGGCATCGAGTGCCGTTTTGTAGACCATAATGACCCTGAGAACTTCCGTAAACAGGTAGATGCTAATACGCGTCTATTTTGGGGGGAAACCTTACCTAATCCACTTTTAAATGTGTTTCCAATTGGCGAGGTCGCAAAAATAGCCGACGAGCTAGGCTTGCCACTATTTATCGATAACACTTGTGCAACACCTGCATTGTGCCGCCCATTCGAGCATGGCGCACATGTTGTGGTGCATTCGGCAACAAAATATATTTGCGGCCATGGTACTACTATTGGCGGTGTAGTTGTTGACAGCGGCAACTTTGACTGGGCAGCCCACGGCGAACGCTTACCGATGATGATGCGTGAAGACCCAAGTATGCACGGCCTAAAATGGGCAGAGAAGTTTGGTAAAATGGGTTACTTAGTTAAATTGCGAGTAACACAGCTGCGCGATATGGGTGCATCTCTTGCCCCGATGAATGCCTTCCTGCTTACTAATGGTTTGGAAACCTTACATTTGCGGATGGAAAAACACTGCGAGAATGCAAGCAAAGTTGCGCGCTTCTTGGCAAACCACCCTAAAGTTAACTTTGTTAAATACCCACAACTGTCAGACGGCAACACTAAACGCTGGGCAGACGCTTACATGGGCGGTAAATACGGTGGTATGGTCGGGGTAGATGTTAAAGGTGCTATGAAAGGCGGGCAAACCGTAACCGAAAACTTAAAACTGTTTTACCATGTAGCTAATATTGGTGATGTGCGCTCTATGGCAATCCACCCAGCAAGTACTACCCACTCGCAAATCCCAAGCGAGATGCGTGCTAAAGCAGGTATTACCGACGGCTATGTGCGTTTGTGCATTGGTACAGAACATGCTGACGACTTAATCGCAGACTTAGACCAAGCGTTAAGTAAAATCTCAGTATAGTTATAAAATAACGAAAAAGGGAGGCAATGCCTCCCTTTTTCTTCGTTTTTTAGTAGTGGCTTTTCTAACTTGAATGATATACAGGGTCAGTAATAACCAGTTGCATTCCACGGCGCATAACACTTGTGGTGTTAAGGTTACCATGCATTTTTTCAGCCTTGAATAACTTGTCTAGGTCAGTGGCGCACTGCTTTAGGTTAAAGGTTCTTTTGCCCATTCTTAGAAAGTTTCTGGTTCTTGCATTTAAGAATGATGTTAGGAACCTTAGGTCATTATAGGCAAAAGTATTATGCCCGTATAATGGGGATAAATTCTCCATTAAAGTTATCTGGAAATTATCGTCCCCCTCACAAATGCTTTTATATATTTTAGGGTAGTAAGGATTGTTTTGCCTTTTTAAGGCTAATTCAATAAATTGTTTATACCCTTCATTAGCATAAGCTAATTTTATTACGAAGTTGCCGCATGGAGAGCAGAATACATAAGACGAATTACTATTGTGGAATCGTTTAAATCCCATGTTTTCAAGATTTTTCTCAACAGCCATTATTCCTTTGCTGTTAAGAATATCCCATGCTTCTTTTTCAACCCATGCTACATATTTATTTTTATCCTGTAGAGGGTAAACAATGTAGTCCATGCGTTGCCAGACTTTGTTTAGTAAAGTGAATATAATTTTCATAGAATTCTCCTGAAAAGGATAGTGAAAAGAAGAAAAGATAAATCTAGTTGTTTGTTCGGTATAATATTAAAAATGTATACATTCAAGAGTAAAGTTACTAAACTGCTTGTAATTTTGTAAAAATGGTACTATTCGTAGCATACGTTTATAGTACTTTCTTTTCCTTTTCTTGGAGATAATCATGATTAAATGGTTTATTTTTTATGCTATCAGCAACACAGTAATCTTTGCGGTATCGCTGCTGGTTGGTGTTGCTCTTGTAGCAATGACAGGCACTTTCTATTATTTATTATTATTAGCTTCTCCATTTGTGGCGGTTTTATACGCTTTGGCAATGGGGCGCTTTTTTGGTGTTGGGAGAGAGATTGGTATTTATGAAATATCAGTATTTCTTTCGGTATTACTACCTGTATTATTGGCAGTTACAGGTAATATTGACCTAGCTGCTAATATTAATCCAATTTATGCCGTCACGGCGATAATGGTGCTAGTCACCTGGTTTGCCGCCGGCGAAAAAGCTTCGCAGTAGTCTTTTTACAACTTTTGAGTGAGGTTGATTATGACCGCAATTCTTTTTATTATAAATGCAGTATTTATTGGCATATCGCTGTATGTTGGCTCGTTTATAGCTGAGTCGTCTGGCATTTGGACTACCTTATTATTGTATTCTTTACCACTTATAGCAATAATTATTGCTAATTTTCTAGGGGCTGTATTTATCTATCATAACTATACGAATGCTTATGATAAGATGGTACTTTATTTTTATAAAGTATCTGTATTCATTGCAATAGTAGCGCCTGCCTCTTTAATTGCTACAGGGTATATTATTAGTATTGATGACATAATACCTATCCTTACCATTATCCTTGTGGTGGCTATATTAACATGGATTGGTAGTTTCAATAAATTTAGAACATCATGGTAGTAAATTGTATTTTGGAGAGTAATTATGAATATAATATTTATTAATATGATTAAAACATTCTTATTATTTGCTGCGTTATCTGTGTTGGGTGTTGTCATTGTAAGTTTGGTGGTAGACATGGCTACATATGTAAACCCTATGCTGCCATTTACAGCCCTAGTTGGACTTTTTGGGCTATACTATTTTGCACAGAGCCGCCAAATGCATTTCCTAAAGATGTGTGCTCTACTTATTGGTATTTTATTGTTATTACCAATAGGAAGCGAACTTATTAAAATGGTAGGGCTTTTACCTACAGAAGGAGATGCAAGTGAACGCTTGTCCGAATTAGCTACATTTTATGTAATGATGGTAGCTGCTGTGATGACACGTGAAATAGAGAGACGGTTCAGGTTGAATGGAAGAGTCTCTTGCACCTAAATCGATTTTTTAACGAAACAAAAAACACCCCCAGCATGGTTTGTACTGGGGGTGTTTTTTATTCCAACAACGCTTTGGCAAAGTCGGCAGCGTCAAACGGGCGCAGGTCGGTTACTTTTTCTCCCACACCAATAAAGTGGATTGGTAAGCTAAAGCGGTCGGCTAGTGCTACGACTACGCCACCTTTGGCGGTAGTGTCTAGCTTGGTGACAATTAGCCCTGTTACGCCAGCAATTTCTTTAAATGCTTCTACCTGTTGGTGGGCATTTTGCCCGACGGTGGCATCTAGCACTAAAAGAGAGGCATGGGGGGCAGTTTCATCTTGTTTTTTTAGCACACGCACCATTTTCTCGAGTTGTGCCATTAAGTCTTGGCGGTTTTGCAGGCGACCAGCAGTATCACAAATTAAAATATCTACATTCTCTTGTTTAGCGGTTTCGTAAGCCTTAAAAAGTAGTGAGGCTGGGTCTGCTCCTTCTTTTTCAGGCTTTACAATTGGTACGTCAACCCGCTTTGCCCAAATATTAAGTTGCTCAACTGCTGCTGCTCGGTAAGTGTCAGCCGCCGCTAGCATTACTTTTTTACCATTTTCTTTAAATATTTGCGACAGTTTACCAATGGTAGTGGTTTTGCCCGAGCCATTAACCCCAACCATCATCAGTACGATTGGTTTTTTGTCAGTAGGGAGGTTTAACTCTTGTGCTACAGGGTTTAAGCGTGCTGCAATTCCTGTGCTAAGGTGTTTTTGCACTTCTTCGTAAGATATGTCTTGCTCGAACTTTTCTTTGCGTAGCGAGCTAATAAGGCTGTCGGCAAGTGGCGCACCAAGGTCAGCACGGATAAGGACTTCCTCAAGCTCGGCGCATGTTTTTTCATCGAGTTTTTTATGAAGCAATGCTTTTTTAACATTGTCTTTTAAACTAGATGCCGTTTTCTCAAGCCCTTTAGTTAGCTTCTTTAAACCTAGTTTCTCGAAAAATCCCATGTTGCAACCTAGCTTTTGTTGTTATAAGTTATGATTATTAAATGTTATATAGAAATAAATCAACCTTTTGGAGCCTTAAACTATGTTTGACCAACTTTCAGGTAAGCTAAAAACCGTTTTTGATAATCTCTCTGGTCGTGGCCGCTTAAGCGAAAGTGACGTAGATGAAGCATTGCGCGGTGTGCGCTTAGCTTTGCTTGAGGCAGATGTAGCTTTACCAGTTATTAAACACTTTATGGAAGAAGTCCGCGAGCAAGCCGTGGGCGAGTCGGTTTTAAAAGCAGTTAAACCAAGCGAGCAAATTATTAAAATTGTCCATGATGGTTTGGTTAATGTTCTGGGTACGGGCGAAGATCTTAACTTACGGATGCAGCCACCTGCGGTAATCTTAATGTCGGGCTTGCAAGGTTCTGGTAAAACGACTACTACCGCTAAGCTTGCTAAAAGGCTTAAAGAAAAAGACAACAAAAGAGTTATGTTGGCCTCACTAGATATTTACCGCCCCGCAGCACAAGAGCAATTAGCAGTTGTTGCAAAACGAGTTGGGGTCGATAGCCTAGCGATTATCGAAGGGCAAATCCCTACCGATATTACCAAGCGTGCAATTACCGAAGCCAAGAAAAATGGCTATGATGTTCTAATTCTCGATACTGCAGGTCGCCACGAAATAGACCAAACCATGATGGACGAGCTATTAGCAGTTAAAAAAATAGCAGCCCCTGCCGAAACTCTATTAGTTGCTGATGGTCTAACCGGGCAAGTAGCTGTAGATATTGCCACCGCATTTAACGATAAAATTGGGGTTACAGGTATTATTCTAACCCGCATGGATGGCGATGGCCGTGGTGGTGCAGCCCTTAGCATGCGTGAGGTTACAGGCCAACCAATTAAATTTTTAGGTATGGGCGAGGGGTTAGATGCTCTTACCCCATTCGAGCCCGAGCGTTTGGCAGGACGCATCCTTGGTATGGGTGATGTTGTAGAGCTGGTTGAAAAAGCCCAACAAGTAGTTTCTGAAGAAGAAGCCGAAGCCATGCAAGAGAAGATGATGAGCGGTAAGTTCAACTTGCTTGACCTTAAAAAACAAATCCAAGCAATGCAGAAAATGGGGTCATTATCGGACTTAATGGGGATGATGCCAGGTATGGGTGCGATGAAAGATAAAGTAGACCCATCAAAACTTGACGACAAAATGCTAGTGCGACAAATAGCAGCGATAGACTCGATGACTAAGATAGAACGCTTAAACCCGCATATTCTAAATGCAAAACGCCGTAAAAGAATTGCAGCAGGAGCAGGGATTAGCGTAAACGATGTTAATAAACTTATAAAGTCGTTTGAGACTATGCAAACTGCCATGAAGAGAATTAAGAAAATGGGCGGGCTAGGTGCGCTTGCTAACATGATGGGTGGTGGCGGTAAAATGCCATTTATGAAGTAGTTTGTTAATTTAATTTTAATTATACCCTTGATTTTATGTGTTAAACGCGCTACATATCCGGTAATACTTTTATAGAGAGTTGGTTTCAGGTGTGCGGCATACATCTGAAATTGTTAATAGTTTTGCGTGTAGTGTCCTCTCTTACACGTGTGTGAAGTTAATTATATTTATATTTAAAGAGGTTTTTAAATGTCGACAGTTATTCGTTTAAGCCGAGGTGGCCGTAAGAAATTGCCATTTTACCATGTTGTTGCAGCTGATAAGCGCAAAGCACGTAATGGCCGTTTTATTGAAAAATTAGGTCACTTTGATCCACTAGCCGAGGGTAAAGGCAAATGGACAGTAAACAACGAGCGTGTAAGCTACTGGTTAAGTGAAGGTGCACAACCTTCAGACCGTGTTATTACGTTCCTTATGGCTAATGATTTAGGCTCAGAGCGCCAACGCACAGAATGGCAAACTGCTATTGATCGCCGTAAAGCGATATACAAAAAGCGTAAAGCTGACGCTGATGCTGTTAAAGCAGCCGAAGCTAAAGCTGCTGCCGCTGAAATGGCTGAATCTGAAGCACCAGCTGCTGAAGAAGCACCCGCTGCTGAAGCTACAGCTGAGTAGTTCTACCCTATATGGTTGATAAAGCTTTACCTACAAAAGAAGGCTTTGTCTGCGCTGGTATAATTGTTGGCGCCCATGGGATAAAAGGGGAAGTTAAACTACGTTTAACCCTCGAGAACGAAAAAATACTTAAGAAATATGGCGTACCAGTGGATATCACTGGTACGCCTTTTTCTATTGAGCAATGGCGCATGACTGATAAAGGCGTGCTAATTAAGTTTGCTAATATTACCGACCGCAATGGAGCAGAAAACATGCGAGGTGTTGCTTTGTTTATACCTAGCGATGCTCTGCCTCCCCCCGCAAAAGAGGAAATATATTACAGCGATTTAAAAGGTATGGCTGTAGTTGCTGATGATGGGAAAGATGTTGGTATTATTGCCGATGTATTCTCTAATGGTGCACAAGATATTATCGTTGTAATTAATAAAGGCAACGAAATGTTATTACCTTATACAAAAGATGTTGTTGCAGAGATAGACACCTCAACAAGGCAATTACTACTATTACCGTTTGCAGAACAGTTCTTAAAAATTTCTTAGATTTATTCTTTTCTTGACATGTGCAGCATAAAATACTCAAACTATATAACCTAAATTTATTAGTGCTAATTTCTATTTAGGGGGTTGTTGTTTTGGTACAATCTAACCATACTTAGTTTAGTAATAGACACTTTTTTTAACTGAATAATAAGAGGAGTATCACAAGTGTCAGGGCATATTTTTGCGCAAAGATTGGCGAATATTTTCTTAACTAAAGATAATCCTGCGGATGTTGATGTGGAACAAGCAGGGTTGCCTGATAGTGCATCAAGGCATGTTGCCCATGCTTGTCAGTTCATGTTGGTACTGCGTAACGAGCTTGACCACAAAGAAGATGGTCCTGCATTGTTTATGAAATTAGCATTACAATCATACGAAATGCTAGAGGGTGAAGTACAAAAAGTATTTAAAACTCTGGAAAGCGGTAAGGCTGTATCTGTAGAGTTAGATAGCTTTATTTCTCTTCTTGATGGTTCTTTGGATATGGAAAGAGAGTGTGATTTTAGTAAATTACCTTATGAGCACCGCTTACTAGCTATTACTACAACAGCTAGATTTATTCTTAAATATGGTTTGCGCCACCTTAACAGCGATGAGCTCGCCGAAATGATTGAAGACCTTAACCAAAACATGCTAGCGATTGATATGGAAGGTCAGATGATGGCAGACATGACGCCACAATCGGATGATGAGTCGTCTATTCCATTAAAACAATACTTAAATCGTTTACATAACGTGGTGACATTAGGCTTAAAAGAAGAGCTTATTAACCTTAAGCAAGCTGGAATTTAGTAGTTATCAGTAAAAGGCAACCTTTCTTAGTCCATGTGTTAACATTGTTTCCTGATTTATTTCCAGGGCCTTTGGCTACATCTATTACAGGGCGAGCCTTAAAAGAAGGCTCGTGGCAATTGTCAGCTACCGATATCCGCAACTTTGCTATCGATAAACATAATACAGTTGATGATACACCATACGGTGGGGGTGCTGGTATGGTTATGCGGGCTGATGTTGTAGCAGGGGCAATTGAAGCTGCTAAACAACAAATGCCACAAGCACCTGTAATATTTCTTACTCCATCGGGTGCACCGTTTAACCAGAAAACTGCAAACCGCCTTGCTAGCTCTACTGATGGGGTAATTTTGTTGTGTGGTCATTATGAGGGGATTGATCAACGAGTGATCGACACTTTAGTTGATGAGGAAATATCTTTGGGCGATTTTGTATTAACTGGTGGTGAGATTGCGGTTTACCCTGTGGTAGACGCTATTGTGCGTCAATTGAGTGGCGTTGTTGGTAATGACGAGACTTTAGCTGAAGAATCGTTCGCTGATAGTTTAGAAGGGCTTTTAGAGTACCCCCATTACACTCGCCCCGACGTATGGCGCGGCCTGGAGGTGCCAGCAGTATTAAAATCTGGGCATCATGGCAAAATAGCAGAGTGGCGTAAAGGCGAGGCTAAGCGAATTACAGCTTTAAAACGTCCCGATCTACTCAAATAAAAAATGCCCCAGTTAAAGGGCATTTTTTTTATCGCTTATATTGTTTTCAGCAGTGATCTGGTTTTCCGTAGATTTTATCAACTACTTTAAATGCTTTAGATAGTATAACCCCGTACATTGTTATTAATATAACAGTGGTCGCTATTACCGCTATGGGGAAATTTAGTGTTATGCCTATTGCTATAAGATCCCCTGCTAGAAATAATACAGATGCTACAATGCTGGTTATTAATAGCAAAATCAGCATGTAGTTGTTAATTTTATTTAGCAGAAACATCAATAGAAAACAGATAAATACTAATCCTCCTAAGGATCTAGCAATACTGTGGAGTTGTAGAGTTGTATTAGTTTCTGGAGTCCACAGCACCATTCCTGCAATAACGCTGCAGATGAATATGGCTGTAATTAATAATGCAGCTAATGGCCTTGCGTTGTTTTTAGATATTTTCATAATATTAACCATCACCTTAACGGCGATAGGCTCTGTAAAAGTTAATGAAGGAATGTAATTATGCTTGATTTATAATAATTACCTTGTGTATTTACAAGGTTTTTATAGATAAATTGCACTAAACTTGAAAAAAAACGTAGTGATGCTTATTTAACACTTTGCAAAATGTCTTTTGTCGGTTATAAACAGCGACACTGCCTATTATTAAGGTTTTCTTTAATGGGTAGATGGTATTTTATAAATTTTGATAGCGGAATAGGTGAGAACGATGAACATCATCGAACAACTGGACAAAGAACAGATTGAAAAATTAGCAAAAGATATCCCAGCATTTGGTGCTGGTGATACTTTGCGTATCCACGTAAAAGTTACAGAGGGAACTCGTGAGCGTATTCAGGTTTTTGAAGGTATTTGCATTGCTCGTAAAAATGCAGGCCTACAATCATCTTTTACCGTGCGTAAAATTTCTTTTGGCGAAGGTGTGGAACGTATCTTCCCACTATACTCACCAACACTTAGCCGTATTGAGCTAGTGCGCCGTGGTGATGTACGCCGTGCGAAACTTTACTACTTACGTGGTCGTACTGGTAAATCAGCACGTATTTCTGAAAAGACTGATAAACGCACACCTGCAGGAACTGTTGAGAAGCTACCTAAGAATACTGTTTCTACAGAAGCGGCAGCAGTTGCTGAAACCAAAAAGGTTGCTGAAGCATAGTATATTAATTTAAAATCTACGCTTTTTATAAAAAGGCTGGCACTTGCCAGCCTTTTTTGTTTTTGCAAGATGTGATATTATAGTAATCTTGATATATATTTATAAATTAAAGAGAAATTGATATATGGCAGAAAAACTTCCTATTTTCCCTATGGAAATGGTGCTTTTACCTGGGACGCAAGTTATGCTGAAGCTACTAGAGTCGCAACATAAGAAGCTAGTTGATGACTGCGTACGTGATGCTATACCTTTTGGTGTTATTTATTGTAGCGATAGCGACCACCCACTTGCGACAATGTCTATGATTGGTTGTTTAGCAAACATTATCGAGGTTACACCTTTTGAGGATGGCTCTTATACCGCTCGTGTTGAGGGTGGGGAACGGTTTATTGCTAAATCTGTTAGTTTATCAAAACATAGCTACTATGATGCCGAGTACGAGCCATTACCAGAAGATATGGATATGTCATTAGATGACAGCTTGTTTGAATCCATAATACATTTACTAGATATTTATTTAGAGCTACTAGAAGCAATTGACCCTGACTTAGTCGAAGATTTACCCGACGATTTATCTGGATATGATTTAACATTCACTGTTCTTGACCATATGGCAGTAGGAGATGCTGTTCGGCAAAAAGGGCTTGAGATAAACTCGTTAAAAGAGCGCGCACACTTTTGTTTGCAGCTACTGCGCCAAGAGATAGAACGCCTTAGATTTCTTCTTTCAGAGTCTGGTGAAGATGACGATGAAGATGAAGATGGCTTCTCGATGCCGCAACGGATGAACTAATAATGATGGCGATGAAGAAACAATTTTCTTCCCCCGAGCAAGCGCAAGCTGTTCGGGTTTTGCTTGATGATTTGCAACGGTTTGGTTATACCGACAGCATTGGTACAGATGCTTTTGGTGTTTTAGTAACCCCAGTGGTTCCTACTGTTAAGCCTATTTCACCTGCTCCAGTAAAGCGAACAGTAGATGAAAGTTTTAAAATTAAAGCACCAACCCATAAGAATAAAGCAGCTAAAGCTGCATCTGAATTTGATGCAGAACAGTTTATTAGCACTCGTGAGGGCGAACTTGGGTTTACAGTTATTTTAACAACTGACGATGCTGATAATTTATTTAAAGAAGATGAATATGCATTATGGCGGCGAATGCTTGCAGCTATTAATTTACCACTAGATAAAGAGCCTTCTTACCTTATAATTAGTGGAGAGGCTGCACTTGACAAGCCTTTGCCAGATGATGATGAAGAATTATTAAGCAAGGCTGTACAAAAGCATTTAATGCAGCAAAGAGGCCTCCCAGCCTTTGTTTTAGGGATGAGAGCATTGCAAATATTGTCGGGTGGTTATGCTACTCCGGCAACAGTACGCCGGCAAGAATATAGGTTTGAACAAGAAAAGGGTTGTTTTTTACCCCTAGCGACCACATATCATGTGCACACGTTACTACGCCAACCACTTTTAAAGCGGCAAGCGTGGTCAGATTTACTACAGTTAGAGTCAATGTTGACGAAAGGTGATAGTTAAAATGTTAGCAAAATTAAGTAGCTTTACATTATGTAGATATATATTAGTGGCTGCTATTGCGCTGTTTGCGCCAATAACCGCTTCTGCTACAGATAATCGCGAGGTTGCCACTGGCGTTCCTGCAATATTATCTGACAATGATGTTAAAATTTATAAAAAGCTTTTTACATTACAGCGTAGCTTAAAGCGCGATGATGTTGTTGCTTTAATCCCTAAGCTTGACGATAAAAAAGTTTTAATGGGTCATTTGGTTGCTGAGAGAATTTTGCACCCAAAAACTAAAGCACCTTATGTAGATATGCAAAATTGGTTACGTAAATACCATGACCATGCCCAAGCGCGTACTATCTATAAAATTGCAAATAGCCGCCGTGTTGCTGGTAATAAACACCGCCGTCCTAGTACTGGCTCTACAGCTAGTATTGCACAATACTCAGACCCCGACTATGAGCTTAAACAGTCTAAAAAATCTGGTAAACAAGTACGCAAAACCAAAGCTCGTTCACAGAAATTAAGACAGTTAAAAAGCTTCCGTATCAATAAAAAATACGATGCAGCCATTACGCAATTATCTAAGAGAAGCACCAAAAAATTATTGGGCGAGGACACCTATAATCAGGTTTCTCTACGCCTTGCGCAACAAATGCTTAACGATGGTAAGTTTGCAAAGGCTTCTCAACTAGCAGAAGACATCTTTAAACAAAGCAGCCGCCCTCAACCAGATGCTTTATGGATTAGCGCTTTTTCAGCCTATCAAAAGAAAGACCTAGAAAAAGCAGCAAGTACATTTAGACAAATGGCATATTTAGTGCCACCACAAAGCACTCAGTACGCTCGTGCATCATTCTGGGCAGCAAAGTCATACGAAGAGCTTGGCCGCAGGTCTATGGCTAGAGTATTCTACAATATGGCAGTGCAACAGCCATCATCATTTTACGGCATGTTAGCTCAAGAAAGTTTAGGCCGTTCATTATTGTTTAGATGGGACACCCCAACTATTAACCCAGCACATAAGAAAACTTTGCTTAAAGATGCGGGCATTCGCCGTGTTATTGCTTTAGTGCAAATTGGCGAACACAAACTAGCCCAACGAGAAATGAAAGCATCATACAGCCGTATTCCTTATGGTCTTGATGAAAGCCTTCTAGCAATGGCAATTGCACTGAAGCTTCCATCGGTTTCACTAACTCTTGCAAAAAATCTTAAAGAGCGAGGTCAAATTTATTTGACTGGTCTTTACCCTCGTCCACAGTGGGAGCCTGTAGGTGGTTTTAAGGTCGATAAAGCTTTGTTATACTCTATAATTCGCCAAGAAAGTGGCTTTGTCCCTAAAATTAAATCCCATGCAGATGCCCGTGGTTTAATGCAAATAATGCCACGGACTGCAAAGCACATTAGGGATGTCCAAAAACGTGCGCGTATTCCTGCAAATAAATTATACGACCCTAATGTTAACATGATGCTAGGGCAAGATTACTTAATGTACCTAGATAATAAATTGTCAGGAAATTTAGTGCAAATGATAGCTGCATATAATGCAGGGCCAGGTAATGTATCTAAATGGCGCAGAAATGGCCTTGTAGGTAAAGACCCACTCTTATTCATTGAACGTATCCCTTTTGAGGAAACTCGTAAATATGTAATGGCTGTATTGTCGAACCTTTGGGTTTACCGTCACTATTACTATGGTGAGGCGCCGACAATGGCACTAGTAACCAAAGGTATGTGGCCAGAACGAGCAAAAGCATATGCTCAGCTTAAAGACAAAACTCGTTCAGGTTTGTAGAGGTGGTAGAATCTGTTCTTGATTTCTCCCACGAGAAATCAATAAAAGCACAAGGTTATAGTATAATTGCTGGAATTGATGAAGTAGGTAGAGGGCCTCTTGCGGGGCCCGTTACTGCATGTGCGGTGGTATTGAAGAATGCAGAACCACTTTTAACAGTGCGTGACTCAAAACAACTCTCGGCCAAAAAGCGAGAGGCTCTTTACAGTATAATTTTCGATAATGCTTATGTTGGTATTGGCCATGCATCTGTCGCTGAGATTGACCACATAAATATTCTCCAAGCGACTTTCCTTGCAATGCGTCGCGCAGTTGCAAACCTACCCATGCAGCCCGACTATGTGCTAGTAGATGGCAACAAGCAGCCTTTAGAATGTAAAGGAGAGTGCGTTATTAAAGGGGATAGTAAAGTATTGTCAATAGCAGCGGCTTCTATTATTGCTAAAGTAACTCGTGACCGCATTATGGCAGAGCTAGCAAACCAATACCCTGGCTTTGGCTGGGAGAGTAATGCAGGCTATGGGGCTAAAAGACATATGGATGCTCTACAAAATATTGGCGTAACCCCACATCATCGCCGTAGTTTTGCACCTGTTGCTAAATTACTATAAGATAATAGCTGTATTCTTTAGATGCTTGTTGAGATCATAATAAATATATATAATATATTTGAGACTATGCAGGTCTTAAATTAAGTTACTATAACAAGTAGCTATAATAACCAATAGGCTAGGTTTTAATGCGGACACTAGGTCGTACATTACATAAAATTATAAAACCACTGGCGTTTCGCCAAGGTTTTACTGACGCCCGTGTGCTAAGCCATTGGCGTAATATTGTGGGTGCACAACTAGCGCAACAAGCACAACCTCGGCAACTAAAAAATGGTGTGTTGAGTGTAGCTGTTAGTAGTGGTGCAATTGGTATGCAAATCCAACACCAGTCTGTCCAGCTTATCGAGCGAATTAACAGCCACTTTGGTTTTGCCGCAGTTAAGACAATTCGCCCTATTCAAACATATTTTGAGATTGAAGCCGCAGAGCCAGCAAAAGCTATTGTCCCCGATAATGGCGCAAAAGTACGGGCTGCAGCACAAGTTGAAGGTGTCAAAGATGATAATCTGCGCGATGCTCTAGAACGCCTTGGCGCACAAATAGAAACACGACACAGCAAACCTGTGTAATAAGCAATCCCTGAGGAGAGAATAAGTATGACTTCAACAGTATTTAAATTTAGTAGTATATTTTTAGTTGCTATTGCACTTGTGGCAGGCTGGGGCCTAGTAGCACATACTGCTGACGAAACTAACCCACTAACAATAACAGCTGACGATGTTGTTATTGGCGATGAAAATGCCTCAATTACGATGATTGAGTATGCATCTATGACATGTGGGCATTGTGCTAATTTCCATAAAGAAACATTCCCTGAGATAAAGAAAAACTATATCGATACTGGTAAAATACGTTTTGTTCTAAGAGATATGCCTTGGGACCCATTAGCGATGGCGGTATCTAAAATTGCACGTTGTGCACCACCAGAACAATTTTATGCTTTTTCATCAGCATTTTTTGATACCCAAAAAGTTTGGTCAAAGTCATCTGACCCTATCACCGAACTAAAAAAAGTAGCTCGTCTTGGCGGTATGGATGGTACAACCGTTGAAAGCTGCCTTAATAATACAGACCTACACACAAAGGTTATGGAAAGTCGCCGTATTGGTATGGAGGTTTTAAAAGTAAACTCTACACCTAGTTTTTATATTGGTTCTGAAGTAGTTGTTCAAGGCGGTTTGCCTTATGCTGAAATCTCAAAACAAATAGACAAGGCGCTAGCAATTGCAGCAAAACAAAACTAACCCCAAAACTAAGGGAGATAAGCCTAAAGCCGATGGCTTAGGGTCAGGTTATGCGGTTGGCCTTAATTTAATGTCGAGCGTGGTGGTAGGGGCTGCACTAGGCTATGGGCTAGACAGTTTATTTGGCACTAAACCATGGTTGTTATTGCTATTCCTTATTCTAGGTGTTGCTGCTGGCTTTAGAAGCATTTGGCAATACATGGTAGAGATGGATAAGAAAAAAGACTAGGTATAATTAAAAACAAAAATACCTCCTTAATAGGAGGTATTTTTGTTTGTTCGATTGCTTAAAGCCCATTTATCCATTCTGCTAGTATGCACCCTAGTATTACTATAATACCAATTGGAAATAGCACCGAGTTATTCTCTGCATAGCCTTTTGTTATTATCTCCCACATTGGCGACACTGATATTACCAATACGATTAATAAGGTAAACCCAATAATTTTTGATATTCTTGACATGATATGTTCCTGAAAGGGAAAGAAAAATAAGAAATATTACAGCAGGCATTATGAGGAGGTATATACCAACATTCAAGTAGTTTTGATATTAAAAGCTAAAGTTCTACCCGTAAACAAAAAACACCCCCAGATTAATGGGGGCGTTTTTTGTTTTTAGCAACGGTTAAGCTTCTAGAATCGTAATGGTAGGTTTACGGTTATAATTTTTCTCGGCAATAAGATCTTTTGCTTTTAGCTCAATATAGCGAAGGAAATTATGTGTATCGTCATTAGGGTTTCTTTTGCCTTCTGAATCAAAAACAAATATGTCATGCACAGATTGGCGAAGTGCTTCTTCTAATAATGACCCATAATCCACGCTGGCTGCTAACTTATGCAGATCGACTATTATGGTCTGATCTGTCCAGTAGTACCTAGTGTTGAATGCTAAGTTAATATCATCAAAGCTGCTTTCGACCCTAGCTTTATGGACACCACCATAGCCATCTTTGTATATCAGGAGTACTTTGCCATCCTCATCAGTTTTTTCTGTGCGTATTGAATGGCTAGTTTCGCCTACAGTACCACTAAAGAAGAAAACATGCTTATTTGTTATAAACGACCTTAACCAAGATGGAACACAGAGTGTGTCTCCAAATAGTATAGAAAAATTCTCTTTTTCTTTGTCGTATATTGCCACCCTTTCGCCAGCTTTAAGCTTGGTTAGCGGTAGCCAAATAAATATGGATATTACAACACCTAATAACGTAGATGTTATTGCAATTACTGAATTTTCTAGGTTTATAGTTGCCACTTTTGTTGCAAAATCTATCACAGATAGCATATATAATAGATGCACAATAAATAAGCCTATCAAAAGAAGTAATAAGCATCCTGTGGCTCCAAAGAACACATAGTTAATCATGTTCTCACGTGTAGCATAGCCCTTATTTACAAGGGGTATAAACGG
Source organism: Alphaproteobacteria bacterium (assembly GCA_021774615.1). GTDB lineage: Bacteria > Pseudomonadota > Alphaproteobacteria > UBA1280 > UBA6503 > UBA6503. Next base: position 53,421 of record JAJFIW010000030.1, read on the forward strand.
CAACAGGGAAAGAATAAGCGTAATTACTGCAAATATATAAATAGTCATAGTCGTGACCTTTAATAAAAAGAGAAAAGGAAAATAAGGAATATTACAGTAAGTGTTATGGATATTGTGCTGCTTTTTGTCAAGTAGCCATATATATAAATAGTAAATCGCTATAAGTTACTAAAAATAGCAGTAAATTTTCATATATTCTTGACCTAGCAGCACAATTCGGGTTTATTATCCATATACTTTATGAAGGCAAAAAAATAAAGGGTAAAATAAGTGGCAATTGATCCGCTTCATCAGTTTGAAATCAAGCAATTTGGTAGCTTTAATTTAGCAGGCGTCGAAATTGCTATTACTAACCAAGCTTTTTGGATTGTAGGCTCGACTCTATTTTTGTGCATTCTGCTTATTTTGGCGACACGCCAACGGGCAATGGTACCAAATAAAATGCAAAATGTTCTGGAGATGACCTTTAGCTTTGTCGAGGACATGATAACCAGCACCAGCGGTAAAGCAGGCTTACGCTTTTTCCCATTCGTATTTACACTTTTCACATTTATGGCTATTTCTAATTTAGCGGGGATGATACCAGGTTCATATGCCTCAACCTCGCAAATCACGGTAACTGGCGCATTCGCATTGTTAGTATTTGCAATGGTTTGGGTTGTTGGTTTGCTTACACACGGTCTTAAATTCTTAACTTTATTTGTACCAGCTGGCGTACCCAAGCCATTGCTAGTATTGCTTATTCCATTAGAGATTATATCTTTCTTTGCCCGTCCATTAACTTTGGCGGTGCGGTTGATGGCTAATATGTTAGCAGGGCATATTTTACTTAAAGTTTTTGCAGGCTTCGCGATTATGATTATTGGTGCTTTGGGCACTGTAGGTCTGGTTGGTGCAGCTATTCCAGCGGTGTTCTTGGTGGCACTGTCGGGGTTAGAATTGTTCGTAGCGCTTATACAAGCATATATATTTTCGCTACTAACGTGTGTGTATTTTAATGATGCGTTGAATTTACATTAAATAAAAGTTATAAAGTGCTTATTAGGTACAAATTATTAATATAATAAACAAAACTAAAATGAAGGAATATCTTTTATGGAAAACATGGATCTAAACATGCTTAAAGCAATTGGTGGCGGATTAGCTGCAATCGGTATGATTGGCTCAGGAATTGGTCTTGGTACTATTTTTGGTAAATATTTTGAAGCTGTTGCTCGTCAACCTGAAATGGAATCATCTCTTCGTGGAATGTTGTTCCTAGGTATGGCTTTGGTTGAAGCGATTGCATTGTTTGCTTTCGTTATCGCTATTTTGATTCTGTTTGTTATCTAATAGCTAATTAATGAGGTAGTTAAACATGGCGACACCAACACTAGAAAATGTAAGTAGTGCACAAGAGCAATTATTTAATCTATCGATGGTTGAATCAACATTGTTTTGGACAGGGCTTTCTTTCTTTGTTCTGTTAATGGTTGTGTGGCGCTATGTAACGCCTGTTCTTGGTGATGTTCTTGACCAACGTAAATCACGTATTCAGGAAGATCTTGATAAAGCAGAACAAATGCGTACAGATGCTGAGAAGTCTCTAGCTGAATATAAAGAACAACTAAAGCTTGCTCGTAACGAAGCCCAAGAGATTGTTGCGCACGCAAAAAGTGAAGCTAGCAAAATAATTACTGCTAAAACTGCTGAGTTAGAGCGCGATATAGCCCGTCGCTCTGAAGAAGCGCAAATAAGCATTGAACAAGCCAAGGCAAAAGCAATGCGCGATGTGCGCCTCGAAATGGTTGATTTGGCAGTTGTAGCTGCTGAAAAAATTATGTCAGCAGAAGTTGATAAGAATAAAGCGTCTGAAATTACAGATGCTATGCTTAACGAAATTCATTAATACAATAATTTATTAGTTATTTTTAATAAAAATATTGCATTTTTAAGTTTGTAAGGATATTGTGCGTTCACTCATGGTTAGATTAACTGTGTTTGAACAGATTTGAAGATAGATATTTATTAATAGAGAAGGCTGCCAAAGATGAAACAAGGCATTCACCCAGAATACCACGAAATTAAAATCGTTATGACTGATGGTACCGAGTACACAACACGTAGTACATGGGGCAAACCCGGTGAAACTATGAAGTTGATGATTGATAGTAAATCTCACCCTGCTTATACAGGCAAGCGTCGTAACCTTGATATGCTTGGTCGTATTGACAAATTCAACAAGAAATATGGTCGTTCTTAATATTTACTTGTATCAATATAAAAAAACCAGCCTTTTGGCTGGTTTTTTTATATTCTAATATTACCTAAGCTGGTGTATCTGCACCTTCTGCTGGTACATCTACAGATTCCATTTTTTGGATTTCATCAATGCTGAATACTTTATGTAAATCAATCAGGATGATCATTCGTTCTTTGTAGTAAGCGATACCTTTAATGTAAGTAGAGCCAATACCACCAGCAATAAGAGCTGGCGCAGGTTTTGCCAAATCTGTTGGAATACGCAGAACTTCTGAGTCCCCATCAACAATAAGCCCTAGAACATTGTCTGCAATTTCTACAACAACGACCCGTGTTTTATCGTTATTATCTGTCATATCGAGGTTAAAGCGTTTGCGAAGGTCAACAATTGGAATAATTTGGCCACGTAAGTTAATAACACCTTCAACAAAATCAGGAGCATTTGGTACTGGAGTAATATCTGACATAACAATAATTTCACGTACGTCTAAAATTGGTACGCCAAATTCTTCACCAAGTAACTCAAAGGTAACTAGGTGCATTAAAACGTCAGAAGTTAACATGTCACCATTTGCACCACGTTGGTTGGTCTGGGATACATTAGCTTCCTGATTTGGTACAAGATCATTCATGGGTGTTTTCTACCTTCTTCTTTATTTTTTTACCGACAGAATAGCTTTTTCTATCATTAGTATATATTTAGTTATTGATTATGAGAAGTTAAACCCCTTGAAATTTTTTTTTTAATGCTTAAATTGATTATTTTTTTGGGTGCAGTGAGGTATACTTGTTACATATTTTATAAAAATGGCGGAAATATATCTATGGAATCTCCATTCACTAATGCAGCTGAGAACATATCGAACTTAAAAAATGCAGCGCTTTTTGGCAAAGTAACAGGTGTGTCAGGGCTTGTTGTATCCTGTGAAGGGTTGCATGACACTACTATTGGCAGCAGGTGTTTGGTAGAAAACCGCCATAAGAAGCCATTGCAAGCAGAGGTTATTGGCTATCAGGGAGACAAAATACTTCTAATGCCATTTGCACCAGTTGAAGGGATTGGGCCTGGTTGCGCAGTTTATCTTATATCTGGAAAAGCAACAATTAAGGTTAATGATGGATTCATCGGACGGATTATAAATGCTTTAGGTGAACCTATTGATAACAAGGGGCCGTTATCTGTAGAAGGTGAAATACGCGATTTAAAGGCAGTGCCTCCTGCACCAAGCACACGCTTACCTATTGGTGACAAGTTAGACGTTGGCGTTAGAGCACTTAATACTTTCACGCCATTATGCCAAGGGCAAAGAATGGGTGTGTTTTCAGGTTCTGGTGTGGGTAAGTCTACACTTATGGGGATGATAGCAAAATATGCACAGGCTGAGGTTAACGTAATTGCATTAGTCGGAGAACGTGGCCGTGAGGTAATGGAGTTTATTCGTAATAGCCTTGGTGAAGAGGGGCTGCGGAAATCTATTGTAATTGTAGCAACTGGCGACGAACCACCACTAATGCGCCGTCAAGCTGCATATACAGCCATGACAGTTGCTGAACATTTCAGAGACTGCGGACTGCAAGTTTTGATGATGATGGACTCTGTGACCCGTTTTGCTATGGCTCAGCGAGAAATTGGCTTATCAGCAGGAGAACCTCCAACTACTCGTGGTTATACACCGTCAGTATTTTCTGAATTACCCCGTTTGTTAGAGCGTGCTGGAACATGCGCAGGCAAGGGGGCTATTACAGGGCTGTTTACAGTATTGGTAGAAGGTAGCGACATGGACGAGCCAGTTGCTGACGCTGTGCGCGGTATTCTTGACGGTCATATTGTGTTGGAGCGAGAGCTAGCAGAGCGAGGGCATTTCCCATCTATTAATATATTAAAGTCTGTTTCAAGGGCTGTTCCAGATTGTAATAGCGATGAAGAAACAAGCCTTATTAATAAAGCTCGTTCTTTTTACGCAACTTACGACAATATGGCAGAGCTTATCCGCTTAGGTGCATATAAAAAAGGTAGTGATACAGAAGTAGACACAGCCATTTTTTACCATTCCCCTATAGAAAAATTTCTAAAACAAGCCCCTAACGAATCTGCTACCCTTGATGAAGGTTTCTCATCTTTAGGAGTAATTCTTGGTAAGGCTGTGCCTGAAGACCCAAAATTAGCTGAAGAAAAATAAATGGCTGATAATATTAAAACACTTAATAATTTATTAAAAATTGCAAAAAAGTCAGTTGAAGATACTCAGAAAAGTATTGCACAAGTTCTTGCGGCAATATCTGGGCATGAACAGCAAATTGCACAACTCCAGAAAAAAATAAAAGATGAGGGTGTATATGCTGGCTCCGACCCGCAAATGATGATTGCCCTTGATATGTTTACTAAACGCAGTAAGGCAGATATAAAAGAATTAGCTGAAAAGCGAATGAAACTCCTTAACCATGAGGCACAACTAAGAGAAGAACTTAGCAAAAACTTTGCTGAAGAAAAGCGCTATCAAATCCTACTAGAGCGTAAACAAGCCGAAAGTAAGAAGTTACATGATAAAAAGCAGCAACAGCAACTAGACGAAATTGCAGCGACTAGGAAATATAAGTTCTAGAGCTGTATAAATTAAGTATACAATCTTCTTGAAAAAACTATAAATAAGTAATATCTTTATGATTAAGTATTATTTTTCTGTTCATTTTCTTTAAAAACCTATCTCGATAGTATCTTGTTGAGGTTATTCTTCTTTCTATAAGGATGTATTTATTATGAGTAATAATACAAAGCAAATGTTTAAATTTTTAGGCATATTCTTATTGGCTGTAGTCGCCCATGCCATATTTGGCTGGTTGGCTGCTGCTGTTGGGTTTGCAGGCGTTGTGCTTTTTGCTGTGTTTGCAAAAGAAATGGCTACTGAAATCAGAATGAGTGGCGAGAAAGCCATGATGATTTTTTCTTTTCTGGCAGCATTATTGTTGCTAGAGTTTGTGACATGGCTAGTTTTCTGGCTTGGTATAACAGGCACAGAAAGCCATATCGTGAGAGTAATTCTCATAAATGTGCTTATGTGCATCACATTGTTTGCCGTTTATCCTAGTATTATTGGCAAATATTTCGGCAACCCTTTTGAATAGGAGCCCACCATGGATTTTGATAAAGTAATCAAATATACGTTACCATTTGCGGCAGCGTTTGTAGCGTTGTCTCTAGTTGGTATAGCATATGGTAACTATGGCATTTGGATCTTGATGGTGGTAGGAGTTTGCCTTGGAGCTATTTGGGTTATTTTTATAGAGAATATTTATAAAAACTCTCTTTTACCATCTACCAAAGATTTTTTATTTTTATTTCTACCAACGTTAGGTGGTGTAGCTGCCATATCGTTAACAGTAAGTAATTTTTTTGTGGCTTCGGAAGCTATCGAAAGCGCAAAAATTTATGGCGAACCACTGGATGTAGGAAGCAAGTATGTCTTAGGTAATATGGAAATAGACCTGATGTTTTTTCTGTCAAGTCTAATTCTGTATCTACTGCTATTATGGTTGGGGCGACCTACCATTGAAAGGCTTAACAAAGCCAGTACTAAGGCAAACTAGCTTGTGTCTGAAATAACGAGAAATCCCCAGCTATATGCTGGGGATTTCATCATTTATGGGTATAGCTAGGTTGGCTACGGCTAACTTCGATTGTTTGGGATATGCCGCTAGTAGTAAGTGTACCTTTAACATTAATATAAAAAGGTATCGCAAGGTCATAAATATCACATGCTAATTCAGTAAGCATTTCTTCTGGCTGAAGCCAGGTATGCTTACTAATCTCTTCTAGGTATTGGCTATATTCATCTGTAGAGATAAGGTGGGTGTCTGGTAAATAGCTAAGCTTAATTAACAATTCAGCTGTTTGTTGCTCGGTGTGTAAGGTTACACCTTTTTCCAGAATAATAGCGGTATTAGTCCCATGGCTAGTATAAGTATGGGGTGTAAGTAATTCTTGCCGCTGCCTACGAGTAGAAGAATTAGACATGGAGCTTTTCTGTACCTGGAGGCGCTTTACGGTAAGCAAAGGCGCTTGCTAATTCCCGGTCTGAACGAAAAATATGTTTATAGGAGTATAAATTTTCCGAATGGCCAACTAGAAGTAAGCTATTTTCACTCATGGTGTCATAGATATTCCATAAAACTTGTTCTTTAGAGTTGGCATCAAAATAAATCAGAACATTACGGCATATAATAATATCAAACTTACCTAGACGGCGGATGTCTGATTGTTCTTTGAGGTTTGCAACTGAGAATTTAGTAAACTTCTTAACGCTTTCATCAAGCTCGAATCTTTTGCCGTCAATGTCTTTAAAATATTTCTTAAGCATATCGCTAGGGATATTGCGTACCCCGTATTGTGCATAAATAGCTTTTTTTGAGTCTTCTACAGCTTGTTGAGAAATATCAGTACCAACTATTTCTAGGTTTATATCTGCCAACCAGTTATTTTTTAGGAACTGTAGAACAGTTGTATAAACTTCGTCACCAGTAGAGCATGCAGCACTCCAAATACGGATTTTTTTGTCTGCTGATAATTTTTTTGCTGCAACAAGTGGTGCTAGAACATCACGTTCAAAAGCTTTTAGTTGTGGCTCATTGCGGAAAAAGAATGTTTCGTGGATAGTGATAATATCAATAAATTTAGGTAGCTCTGTACGCCGGTCAACATTTGTGGTGATGTAGTCATAGTAAGCAATATCGTTCTTTAAACCCAATACATCACAACGATGGTTTACTTTTGAGGTCAGGAAATAGTTCTTATTGTCATCAAACTTAATGCCTGTAGTATCGTAAATAAATTCTACGAACTTACGAAAGATGCTTTCGTCCATCGTAGGTCTTGATGAAACGGTAGATATTTTTGGTGCGGTTTCAGTCATTTGACTTTATCAGGCCTCAACGTTTAGGCGGTTCATAGCAGATATAGAACTATCTGAGCTCGCCATAGTTAGTGTTTCATGTAGTGGGTCCACTTCAAAGAAGTCTACATCTTCTACTACAATGCTGCCATGCATATCAATTCTATTCAAGCTATTTTCTACAAGTTCTGAAAGTCTTTCCTTTTCTTTTGCATCCAATGGTTGTGCTGTGCGTAGTTTTAGGTGGATTATGTCATTACCTTGCATTAAACCATCTAGTTGTACATGCCCTAAAGCGCTTAATTGAACATTTAAAACAAAGCGCAAAGAGCTGTCTTCGCTATCGTTGTTTTCTTGTTGCCGTCTCCAGAAGAACCCACCTTGTCTAAGGCGTTGTTCTTGGTCATCCCAGTAGGGGAATAAAACAGTTCTCCAAGCGTCAGGCGTGTCTTGGCGCTGTTGAAGGGTATTTAGTTGTCCTAAATCGTTTTGTAGTGCGCCATCAAGCCCTAGTGCTCTTAAAATATTAATAACTTCATCACCAAAGAATATGCGTAGGTTTTGTTGTGCAGTGGCTTGTGTAAACTGGATTAGTTTTGGTAGTAAGGTTTCGTCAGCGCGGGGTAAAGATTTTATAACTTTATCTACTAAATCTGGCGATTTATCACGGATTGTATCAATAGTATTATTTAAACTATCCCACACAACTGCAAACCGCATCAGAGTATTACTGCGTTCTGTTCCTTTAGGGAGTGTCATATCAATGATTTCGGCATGGCCATCTGCCATAATACGAATACTTATTTGGCTACCAACAGGCAATAGCCTTTGCGCTTTTACGGGAACTTTTACACCACTATTTTCTTGCCCAAACTGGAGGATTAACTCGCCATTGGGGCGTTGCTCAACAACTGTACCTGTAGTTATTTTACCAACAGGCAGTTGGCGTGGTGTTTGTTCGGTAGTAGCGGGAGGGGCTTTATGTTGTTGTTGGTTACGTTGATCAGCTTGGTTTGGGTCATTGTCTTTAACAGCTATGATGGGCTGTGTAGCTGTTACTTTTAATACCTCTAATAGGCCGCTCTCTGTAAATCTTATGCTCATTGTTGTACCAACTTGTCTTGATTGCCCAATTTCTTGTTGTAAGTTTAATGATACGCCATTTTCAAGCTTAAGCGTAACCTTACTTCCTTCTATTTGCTCGATATTTGCGTTGTACACAATATTGTGTTGTACAACGCTTGGTTTTGGTATGGTTAGGGTAAACTGGGTTTTGGGTTCTAACTGTTGCTGTACTTGTATTTGTGAAGGGTGGGGCTGTTTAATTTGCCCTTGGTTATGAACAATAGCCTCTTTTGCTTGTGGTGGTGTTGGTAGGGTTAGTTTTTCAATTGTTGCCTGTTGTTGGTTGTTTAAACGCAGCACCAGCTCGGTATTTTTTTCGAATGTTGGAGGGAGAATTATTTGGAGCTTATTTCCATTAGCTAAAGTTACCTCTTGGAGGCCATTTTGAGGAATGCTAGTCATCTTTCCCATAACACTTGCTCCGGGTGCTGGTAGTAGTGCTGAAGTTGTTGTTGATACAGGGGGTTTAAAGTTAATAGTTTGCCCTTCTTGGGGTTGAATTTGTTGCGCGACCTCAAGTAATATAGGTGGGTTCGGTGCTGGCTTTACATCTGCCATTTGTGGCAACACAACACGCAGCAGCTGTATTGACTGGTCTTGTGTTGGTTTGGTAGAAGCACGCAGCAACAACAATTGGCTGCCTTGTGGAAGCTGTTCTGGTATTTCTGCTAAAAATACCTGCCCCGATGGTAATAATAACTGGCTTTGCCCTGATGGTAGCGGCGTTGATGATTGCACAATAGCTTTTATAACTGTTTGTTTAATGCCCTCGGGGAGGTTTTCGATATTATTTAGTAATTGGGTGGTGTTTTGCCCTCGTTGGTTGGGGTCTGTAAGTAATAGTGTGTTTTCGTTGAGCATCGGGAACATATTTTTTAAACCCCGTATTTTTTGTTGGCTGTAAGCTTAATAATATCTTGGTAGCAAGGGCAACTGGTTAGATGGTCATTTACCAGCCCAATTGCTTGCATATAGGCATATACAGTTGTGGGCCCAAGAAATTTAAAGCCATGCTTTTTTAGCTCTTTACTAATGTTTATAGCAATAGGTGTCACCACGGGTATATTATCCATTTTATCTATAGAATTCATAATAGGCTTATGGCCTACAAACTGCCAGATATAACGTGCAAAACTACCATGTATTTGTTGGATCTTTATAAAGCAATTAGCATTATTAATCGCAGCTTTAATTTTAAGTTTATGGCGAATAATTCCTGCATCAGCCATTAATCTATTTTCATCAGCAGCAGTGAACTGGGATATTTTTTTCGGGTTAAACTCTTTAAATGCCTTGCGGAAGTTGTTGCGTTTATTAAGAATAGTAAGCCAGCTTAAACCAGCTTGGAAGCTCTCAAGAATTAGGAATTCAAATAAAATATTATCGTCTGTAACGGGAACACCCCATTCTTGGTGGTGGTATTGTTCGTATAGCTTATTGCCTAAGCACCATGGGCAGGGTTGGCTATTATTAGTCACTAGTTTGGTCTATTAATTTCTTAGCCAAGCCACGGATTGTGTCCGCAATAGGCATATGGGGGAAGCTCTCAAGCAGTAAAGTTTGCTTGCGTACTGCCATAATGTAGTTTTTGTCGTGGGGAATAACACCAAACAAAGGTATATCAATTTGCAGAAATTTATCTGCAGCCATGCGGATTTTCTCGTACGTATTACGTGCTTCAATATCGCCATTCGCTTGGTTTATTAGAACTTGGCAATTATTTTTGTAGTGCTTTGCTTTAAGAAGTTTAATAACTGCATAACTATCGGTAATAGAGCTAGGGTCTGGGGTTATAACTAGTAATGTTTTATCAGCGAAATTAGCAAATGATAATACATCATCACCAACTCCAGCAGCAATATCTAGTAGAACAAGGTCATAGTTTGCTGCTACTTTCTCGATTTGTTTTAAAATATTACGGCGGTCAAGGGCTGTAGTAAAGGGGAGGGTGTCAGAACCTGAGCGCCCTGCAATAAAGTCGAAACCAGCTTTTGGTGCTCTGGTTATAACTTGCTCTAGTTCGGCATTTCCTGTTAAAACTTCTGATAAATCGCGGGCAGGGTTAACACCTAATTGTACGTCAACGTTAGCAAGGCCAAGGTCTGCATCAAACACTAATACTTTTTTGCCTTGCTTTGCGGCAGCTTGCGCCATATTTAAAGTAGCGCTGGTTTTCCCGACTCCACCTTTCCCACTGGCGATTGCTATAATTTGTCCATGCTTATGTAATGAGCCAAGTTTTTCAAGAGCGGCTAGATCGAGCTGAGTATTCATGCACTTTCCTCCCATGGTAGCGTTGGTCTTATTAGTAACCTCCGACTAAGGCTCTGAGCGTCTAACTGTAGCAAGTCTTGTGGTACTCGCTGACCGTCGGTGGCAAAACACAATGGTAGATTATTCTCAATAGCAGTATTTATCATACCACCTAAAAAGATAGTTTCATCCATTTTACTGAAAATAATATTCTGTGGGTTTAATGGCGCAAAAGCTTTTGGTAGTGTCATCATCTCGAAGCTGTTTAGGTTGCAAGGGACAACAATAGCAGTTGTTACGTCAAGCCCTTCAAGTTGGCTTGCTATATCTGCAATACGGCTGCTCTCGTAAGGGTTTATTCCTGCGCTGTCTACTAGTACAAGGTCGTAGTCTGTAGTATCTTTTATAGTGTCAGCTAAGGTTTGCCCTGCACGGATAATATGGAGGCTTTCTTTTAAAGCATCGGCATAAATGTCTAATTGTTCGACTCCACCTATTTTATAGGTGTCCATAGTTACAAGTGCTACTTTGTGGCCGTGCATGCGTTCGTTTACGGCTATTTTAGCGAGAGTAGTTGTTTTCCCCGCACCTGTTGAGCCTATTAGAATTAATGGTTTTTTTGTTTCAAGGACTGTATCAGGTGACGTAAAACGAATTATCTTAGACAACACCATCTCCAGACCATCTTCTTCGGTAAAGCCTGTATCCATAAGGGCGTGGACAGCTTTTGCAATACGTTGGGAGATATGCGGTAGCACACCATGCTCGATTAGGCGGGTGCTCATATCATCTAGTTCGGCTGGTTTGTTTATATCAGCTTCTTGTAGTGCAACGTCTACAGTTGTAGGTGCTGTGGTTATTGCTTCTTCTTGGCTAGGTGGTGGAGATATTTGTTCAATAGCAGCGGTAATCTCTAGCCCTTGCTTGCCGTCTTCTCCTGTTATTTTACGGGTCGATAAAATGACAGCATCTTGCCCCAAATCATTTTTGATAAGTTTAAGAGCTTCGGTCATGGTTGGTGCTGTAAAGCGTTTTAGTCTCATTCTATTATACCGTTCCTACAGTTTTTATCTTAATTTTGGGGTGCAATTCTTGCTGGCTTAATACCGGAATTGTCGGCATACTACGTTCTAGCAATGAACGTACATAAGGTCTATTGCTAGGAGTTGTCAATAAAATAGGTTGCCCACCTCCAGCCATAGTTTTTTCAAATGTATCTTTAACTGACTTTAAGAATGTTTGTACTTTGCTTGGTTCCATTGCTAATTGGCGGTCTTCCCCCTCCTGGATCAGAGCGTTAGAAATTTCTTTTTCCCAGCCAGTTGAAAGAGCAATTATTTGTACATAGCCATCAGTATTAATATGTGCAGCCGTAATTTGGCGGCTTAGGCGTGCTCGCACAAGCTCGGTTATGTATTGGATATTTTTAGTAAGGGTTACTGCGTCAGCAACCGACTCCATAATTGTTAATAAATCCCGTACTGATACCCTCTCTGAAAGTAGGTTTTGCAGGACTTTTTGCAATAAACCAACACTAACAGGCTCAGGCACAATAGTTCTAGCAATACCTCTTTGGTCTTCTGGCAGTTCTTCGGTAAGTTTTTGCACTTCTTGGCGAGTTAATAACTCAGACAGGTTATCTTTAATTATTTCGGTAAGGTGTGTCACAATAACGGTAGAGTTGTCTACCACAGTGTAACCGTTAAAAGATGCTTCCTCACGGTGTTTTTCATCAATCCATCGGGCTGGTAAACCAAAGGTAGGCTCGATAGTTTCTTCGCCATCAATAGGTGGAGCATGGCCTGTTGCATCCATTGCTAGTAGCCAACCAGGGCGTAAATTGCCAGATGCTGCCTGCACGTCTTTAATAGAAATGCTATACCCACCAGACTCAAGCTGCATATTATCTTGGATACGAATACTCGGCACCACAAAGCCAATTTCTTTAGCTAATTGGCGGCGCATTGCTTTTATTTGTTCGGTTAGCCTACCGCCTTTAGACTCGTCAATTAAACCTAATAAGCCATAACCAAGCTGTAGACGTAGGGTATCTATTTGTAGAATACTAGAAAGAGGCTCTTCTGTAGGTTTTGCAGCTTCTATTTTTTCTTCTTCTTCTATAACTGCTGCGGCTTCTTGTTGTGAGACTGCAAGCGTTAGTAAATAGCCAGCCGCAGCAGATATAACTGCCAGTGTCCAAAATGGTAGCATCGGGATTCCTGGTAGTACCCCAAGCATAGCCATCATCCCTGAAAGCACAAAAAGGGCTTTCGGGTATTTAGCAAATTGTGTAAATAATAGCGCACCAGATGCTTGAGGGTGGCGTGCTTTTGAAACCAAGAAACCAGCTGACAATGAAATAATCAGCGCTGGCACCATTGCAACCAAACCGTCACCAACGGTTAAAATAATATAACGGTTAGAAGCCTCAGAAAAGCCCATATCATGAAGCATCATACCAGCTGTAACACCAGCAATAATGTTAATCCCAGTAATGATTAACCCTGCAATTGCATCTCCACGTACAAACTTACTAGCACCATCCATAGCACCATAAAAGCTTGTTTCATATTCTAAGTCTTGGCGCCGAGTTCGGGCTTCGTCTTCGTTGATTGTGCCAGCGTTAAGGTCGGCATCAATCGCCATTTGTTTACCAGGTAATGAGTCCAAGCTAAACCTAGCAGCAACCTCAGCAATACGAGTCGCACCTTTGGTAATAACTACAAAGTTAAAGACAAGATAGATGATGAAAATCATAATCCCAACCAAAAACTCGCCGCTCATAATAATCTGGCCGAAAGCCTCAATAATTTTACCAGCAGCAGCTGTACTATCATGTCCATCGGTTAAAATAAGCCGGGTAGAGGCTATGTTTAGTGCTAAACGGAGCAAGGTTGTTACTAGCAAAATTGTCGGGAAAGAACTGAAATCCATAGCTCTTTCAGTCATCAATACATTTAGCATTACTAAAATAGCAATCGCAATACTAATGGTGAACATCACATCTAATATAGCTGCAGGTAGGGGGATGAACAATAAGGCAACAATAGTCATAACACCAAGCGGCAAAGCAAGCTCACTGCGCTTTATAAAAGATATTATGCTATCAAACTGTGACAATTATAGCCGTTCCTTTAAACATTTAACATTCCGCCTTCCAGTATACCTGTTATCTTGTAAATAGGGGAGGGGTTGTGTGGTTTTTGGGCAGGCAGGTGTTGCTTAAATAACAGAATTTAGTAAACAATTAATTAACTAGAAACTGCCATTTTTTTGTTTTCATATTCTTGTAGCTTGTCACGTAGGGTTTTAATGGTAATGCCTAGCATATTTGCTGCGTGCGAGCGGTTGCCTCCGCAATAGTCTAGAGTGCTAAGGATAAGCTCTTTTTCAACCTCGTGCATTTGCCGACCAATCATACCGCCAGTTTGGGTAATATTACCTGTTTGGTAGCCACCTTGTGCGGCTGCATATGCATTGGTAGCACTGCCTGTTGGTGCTGCTGGTTGTGGTTCTTCCTTTGTTTCCACCATGTCGCGGCTCATTGCAGATATTTCTATATTATCAGCGCTAAGAGTATTGCCATTCATCAGTAAAATTGCCCGATGAATGGTGTTTTCTAGTTCACGCACATTACCTTTCCAGTAGCAACCAATAAGCTTTTCTTTTGCATCATCAGAAAGTGTAATACCACTCATCTCATATTGCCCAGAAAACTTCTCTATAAAGTGTTCCGCCAGAGAAAGTATATCGCTAGGGCGTTCTCGTAGTGGCGGTAACTCGATAGATGCAACATTAAGGCGGAAGTATAAATCTTCACGGAAATTCCCAGCGCGTACTTCATCTTCAAGGTTGCGGTTAGTTGTAGCAATTAGGCGAATGTCTATTGGTACAGGTTTTGTTGCACCAACAGGGTCTATAACCCGCTCTTGGATGGCACGTAGCAATTTTGACTGTAGCGATATATCCATTTCTGAAATTTCATCAAGCAATAGTGTCCCACCATCAGCTTGCTGGAACTTACCTAGTCGTTTAGCAACAGCACCAGAAAAAGCCCCTTTTTCATGCCCAAACAGCTCGCTTTCGAGTAAATTTTCGGGGATAGCTGCGCAGTTCACGCTAATAAAAGGGTTGTTTTTACGAGGGCTATTATCGTGGATAAAGCGGCTTAATACTTCTTTACCTGTGCCAGACTCGCCACGTAGCAGAACAGTTGCATTTGATGTTGCGAATTTACGAGCAAGCCCAAGCATTTTTTGGGTTTTATCATCAGCAGCAATTGGCCCACCTTCAGATTGCACAGAGCTTAATTCTGATAATAATTCTGCTAATTGTTTTTCTTCAATTGGGGTAATAAGATATTCAATCGCACCAAGCCTAATAGCCGTAACTGCATTCTGGACATTGCTTGCATCACCAATAGCAACAACAGGGGTATTAAGGCGAGCCTCAGTATAAGCAGAGAAAAACTCAGGTAGATTAAGTGACGCGCTAATAAATGCCATTTCAATGCGCTCTTGGCATAGCAATGTAATTGCAGCTGTCATATCTGTTTCTGTTAGCACTGTCATGTTATGGGCTTTGCCATACTTAACAATAGCGCTATCAGCACCAGATAAGTCACCAATGAGAAGCAATCGAATGCTCATATTGCTCCTTTACTTTTTAAAAGACTTTTATGCGTTCGGTTGGTGGTAGTATAGCATTTAGCATAATCTCAAGTTGCCGAGGATTTTCTTGCTTAACAACTGACATTACAGATGTGGTATAAATACGGCGGAGTTGGATCTCACTAAGGCTATTTTTTTCTAATTTTGCAGCTAATGGTGTAAACACCATATTAGCTAAAATTGCACCATAAAGCGTAGTTAACAATGCCACTGCCATCGCCGGGCCAATAGCTGAAGGGTCTGCTAAGTTACCAAGCATTTGTACCAAGCCTATTAATGTTCCAATAAGCCCCATAGCTGGTGCAAGCTCTGCGGAACGCCTTAAAATAGAGATTGTTTTATTGTGGCGGTCTATCATGCTAAGGGTGTCGTCTTCTAAAATTTTATTAATAGCTTCTGGGTTTACTCCATCAATAGCTAATAAAAAGCCTTGTCTAGCGAACCTATCTTTAAAAGCTTCAACTTCTTCTTGAATATTCAAGATGCCACTAACCCTGGATTTCTGGGATAATTCAACCATTTTTGTGGCTTCTGCAGATTTATTATGCAGCGGCTTATATACTAAAGCCCTAAAAATAACCCCTTGAGAGTTCATAACTTCTGCCATGTTAAAGCTTACTGTCGTAATAGCAAATGTACCACCCAACACAATAAGCATTGACGGAGGGTTAAGAAACCCCATTACATTGCCACCCATGGCTATTGCCATGGCTACAAAACTAAAACCTATTAATAGTCCAAAAATAGTAGCTAAATCAAAACGCACGCTATGGTTTTCCTTTTGTATTTATTATTTACTTGATTTGACAATTTCAGTCATGGTCACACCAAGTTTGTCTTCATCAGCGATAACAACTTCTCCACGTGCTACTAGTCTGTCATTAATATAAATGTCAATAGCTTCACCAATTTTGCGGTCAAGAACAACAACAGCACCACGGCCTAATTTTAAAAGCTGGTTGATTTCCATTTGTGTTTCGCCCAAAACTGCACTAACCCGAACAGGGATATCGTAAATAGCCTCTAGCCCAGCTTCATTTCTTTGTGATTGCTCTTGATCTTTATCCTCGGCAATACCTTCTATGTTTAGATCGTCAAGAGTCATGCCAGCTGGCGCTTCGGCTGGGGTTTCAGGAGTGTCCTCAGGAGGAGTTTGCGGTGTATCTGTCATAATGTGCCCAACCTTATTTTTATTCTAAAAATTATACTTAATTGATTATACGATGATTTTGCCTATAGGTAAAAGATTTAATATATAGCCATTTATAACTTATCGTCAGTATCGGTATCGGTATCAGTTTCTACAGGTTCGTCTTTTTGTGTTGATTCACTAGGGGCCGCTTCTAGTTCGCTTATTTCTGTAGTATCATCCAATATTTCTTTTTCTGTGCTTTGTTCTCTTTGGGTATCATCAAGTACGGGTGTACCTGCAGCAGATACCGAATCCAGTATATTCTCGATTTTACTAGATAGTTCAGATGCTCTTATATCTATACCACCAGAGTCCCATTCTATAACACAGTCTCCTCCAGCAAGGTCTTCTCTGATTTCAATATCATTAGCAGTTAATTTGTCTTTTGCTTCTGGTGCTTCTAAAATTGTTTTACATAGGTATTCGTATGTTTCGGCAGACGTAAAGATTTTTATTTTATACCCTTTTGCAATAGATGTATAAATTTGGCTAATGGCATTCTCTAGCAAATCTTGAGGGTAGTGTTTGCGTGCATGGCCAAGTAAAACAGGGGTTATTTCTTTAACAAGGTCAAATGCTTCGTGCATTAGCTGTTGAGCAACTTTTTGCTTTATAACTTGTGCATCTGATATATGTTTGAACAATTCTGATGTTTTATCAGTTAAAATATTCTTAAAATCTTCTGTTGCTTGCTTTTTACCTTCAGCAATGCCAGCAGCATACCCACGAGACTCTGCTTGGGCTAGGTCTTCTTCTGTAATTGGAGGTATTTCTGCTGCAATTCGCTGTTCTTCTGCAATACGGCGTTCTTCTAGTTCTATTTCAAAGAAGTTTGTATCAAACAAGCAGCGTTCAAGAGATTTCTCTTGTCTTTTTTCTATGATTTTCTTTTCGGTCATTATGCCCTACTCTTATTTTTTAATAAACATAGTCATCACCGCTGTTTTCATCAGCAATAATAATTTCACCTGCGTCATAAAGAGTTTTGGCAACTGTAACAATCTCTTGTTGGGCAATCTCAACGTCTTTAACGCGTATTGGCCCTACAGCTTCCATATCTTCTCGTAGAATTTTCGCTGCACGCTCAGACATATTAGATAAAACCTTCTCGCGTAGCTCATCGTTTGCACCTTTAAGAGCAATTGCAAGTTTATCTTTTTCAATGTCACGTAATAGAGTTTGGATACCTTTATCATCAGTTTTAAGTAGATCTTCAAAAGTAAACATTAATGCACGAATAAGTTCAGCATCTTCGCTGCGCCTAGATTCTAACATTTCCATAAATTTTGCTTCATGAGCACGGTCAAAATTATTGAATATTTCAGCCATCATCTCGTGGGTGTCTCGCTTATTGCGAGATGCCAAGTTTTTCATGAACTCAGCGCGGAGTGTCTCTTCAACTGTATCAACAACCTCACGTGGGACATTGTCAATTAATAGGATACGTTCCATAACTTCATATGCAAACTCTGGGGGTAGTAAAGCTAGCACCTTTGCTGCATGATGAGAGCGAATTTTTGAAACAATAACAGCAACAGTCTGAGGATACTCGTTTCTTAAATAGTTAGCTAAAATATCTTCACTAACATTAGAGAGCTTCTCCCACATGGTTCGCCCTGCAGGGCCGCGCATTTCTTCGAGGATTTCACCAACTTGTTCATCACCCATAAATGTTTTTAGGATGCGCTCTGTTGCTTCTAATGAGCCTACAAGATCGCCACCTGCAACAACATTTGAGGTGAACTCAGACATAACTCTCTCAACATCATCACTTGAAATACGACCAAGTATTG
>JAJFIW010000004.1 GCA_021774615.1 Alphaproteobacteria bacterium
ACTGCATTTGGTTACCAATTTGCCTTCCAAGCAGGCGACTTAACTGTAACAGGGTCAGCAATTCCGACAATTTCATCAGAAACACTACCAAATACTTTTACAATCGTGTCGCAAATACCAGAAGTACAGACAACATTTAAAGCCAAAAACAACCCAGTCAGAACCTTCGCAAAAGCAACAAGAACCGCAACACGTAAAGTAGCACCTAAAATAAATGATAATAATAAGGCAAAAGGCACCACCCAGATTGACAGCAATGATAACTATAACCCTAATTTCAACGGTAGGATAATTATAGACCCATTCTTAAGGAAATTTTTTAACTTAGACTTTTTAGAGATCTAACTGTTTTTTTGCCCACTGCGCCATTTCTTTGATGACTGGGTCTTCGCTGTTTAAATGTGGTTCAATATGCGGGAGCAATGTTTTATCTTCGCTATTACCTACGGCAATAAGTACGTTACGGATAAAGCGATTAATCCCAATACGTTTTACAGGGTTTTTACGGAATAAGGCACGAAAGCTTGTGTCTTCTAAAGCTAATAAATCAGATAGTTTCATCCCGACTAATTCGCTGCGAGCATGGAACTGTAGGGTTTTACTGTCTTTAGCAAATTTATTCCACGGGCAAATAGACAAACAATCGTCACAGCCATAAATGCGGTTACCAATTGCTTTTCTAAATTCTTCAGGGATAGTGCCTTTGTTCTCGATAGTTAAATACGATATACAGCGTCTAGCATCTAGCTGGTGCGGGGCTACAAATGCTTTGGTTGGGCAAATATCTACACATTTACGACACGAGCCACAATGGTCCACCTCTCTCTCGTCTGGTGGAAGGTCTAGGTCTGTGTACATAATCCCTAAAAATAACCACGAGCCATAGGTTCTAGACACTAAATTAGTATGCTTACCTTGCCAGCCAATACCTGCTTCTGCAGCTAGTGGTTTCTCCATAACTGGGGCAGTATCGACAAATACTTTAAGTTCACAGCCGTATGTTTCTGCCATCCAGCGACCTAGTTGTTTGAGCTTCTTTTTTAGTAGCTCGTGGTAGTCGTCGCCCCTAGCGTAAACCGATATATTACCTCGGTCTTTATGCTCAAGGTTACCAAGAGGGTTGTGATCAGGTGCATAATTAAGAGCTACCGCAATAATAGACTTAACCTCTGGCCATAAAACCTTTGGGTTTCCACGTACATCGGCCTTGTCTGCCATCCATGCCATGTCGCCGTGGTGGCCTTTGGCTAGCCATGCTTTTAGCTCGGCTGTTTTGTCTACAGGCCTGCCAATGCGCACGTCGTCAAAGCCAATCTCTTTGGCTTTTTCGATGATAGAGATTTTAATGTCGTTGTTATCCATAACCTTTTTTAACATTCTAATTAAACAAAAGCGAGCATGAGGGAGTTTTTTAAGCTATAGTAGAGAAAATTATTTCATAAAAAAGTAATTAATTACAATGACCACCGAACAAATTCTTATTTTAGCAATAATCCAAGGGATAACAGAGTTCCTCCCTGTGTCTTCTAGTGCGCACTTAGTTTTAGTGCCGTTGCTAACAGATTTCCCCGACCAAGGGGTAGTTTTTGATGTGGCATTACATACTGGCACATTGTTAGCGGTGATGTTGTATTTCCATAAGGCGGTAGCATCTATGACAAAAGGTGGAGTAGATGTATTAACAGGGCGGATGACTACCGATAACGCTAAATTATTTGGTTTACTTGTAATGGCGACAATCCCAGTTGCAATCGCAGGCTATTTTTTAAAAGATTTTGTGGCAGGTGGGGCGCGTAGCTTTACTGTTATTGGCATTACCTCAATTGTTTTTGGGGTTTTGTTATGGGTGTCTGATTTGTTCCCCCGTTACCAACACAACTTAAAACAAGTTAGTTGGTTGCACGCTTTATTTTTTGGGCTATTCCAAATGCTAGCGATTATTCCTGGTACCTCGCGCTCTGGTATTACCATGACAGCGGGGCGTTTTTTAGGTTTTAAACGTAAAGACGCTGCCGAGTTTTCGATGCTGATGGCAATCCCAGTTCTTGTTATGACAGGGGTTTATACAACCATGAACTCGTTAGGTGCCGATATTAACTGGCAAACTGCAGGCCATGAAATGTTGCTAGGGCTTGGTATTTCATTTGCTAGCGCATTTGTAGCAATTTCATTGTTAATGAGGCTGGTTGGTAAATTAGGTTTTGGCCCTTTTGTGTTTTACCGAATTATGTTGGGCTCAGCCCTACTAGTGTTAGCAGCTTAAATGTCGATAGCTATGCCAGATACCCCAATAATCCGAAGAGACAATAGTGCGCCTGACCTGCCTAGCAGTGTGTTGGGGTTCTCGTGGTATTTTATAAAGACAGCAAAATGGCTTTTATTGCTAATGGCATTGTTAGAAGCAGGCCAAGCATCGTTTACTTTGCTGTTGTCGTACGCGGTTAAGGGGTTGCTTGATGGCGTGGCAGCAATGCCAGCTGGAGCAAATGTTTATGACAGCCTCGAGCCCGCTATATGGGTATTTATTTGGTTTAATATTGGGATGGTGCTGTGTTCTCGCTTTAGTGGGATGTTAGTTGTTATTATTGGCCCAAGGCTAAGAGCAAGAATAAGGGAAACACTTTTTTCTTATATGCAGTACCACTCGCAGCGTTATTTTATGGGGAATTTCTCAGGTTCGCTGGCTAATCGTATTAACGAAGTTGCGATGAGCATTATGCATGGTCTATGGACAACTATGTTTGATTTTTGGCCAATTGTTATAACTTTTGCGGTCTCATTATTTTTATTAAATGGTGCTAGTCATGATTTAGCTGTATTCCTAAGTTGCTGGATATTTGTTTATATTGCAGTGTCTTTACTGCTTGCAAGCCATGCTCGGAAACTATCTAGAGAGTTTGCAGCAGCTAGAAGTATGGTAAGCGGTAAGGTGGTTGATGCTATGACCAATATGATGAACATTAAAATGTTCGCTAGACGCAATTTCGAGCATAACTATATTAGAGATGCGTTAGAAGTTGAAGTAAGCAAAGCTCGCAGCACTTATTGGTATATGGAGATAATGCGCTGGTTCCAGTTTATTGCTGCATTTTTATTGTTAATGGGGCTGTTATTAATGGCATTGGGCGAGCTTGCCGCAGGAGCACTTACCCCTGGCGAGTTTGCGATGGTTTTTGGTTTGTCGTTATTAATTATTAACCAGACCAGAGGGCTGAGTCGCTCTTTTCTAGAGTTTTTCGAATATATGGGTAATGTTGCTGACGGAGTAGGGATTATTGTTAAGTCTCATGATGTGGTTGATTCTAATAACGCAAAACAGCTAAAAGTAAGTAAAGGCCGAGTTGTATTTGATAAGGTTACTTTTAGTTATGATGGGCACCAGAACATATTTAAGAACCTTAATTTAATTATTAAATCAGGTCAAAAAATAGGCCTTGTTGGCACAAGTGGTGCGGGGAAATCTACCCTAGTTAGTTTGTTGCTTAGAATGTTTGACCTACAAAAAGGCGCTATTAAAATTGATAACCAAGCTGTAAGTACAGTTACCCAAGACAGCCTGCGCGAGCAAGTTGCGGTTATCCCTCAGGACCCGATGTTATTCCATCGTAGTTTAATGGAAAATATCCGCTACGGGCGGATAGACGCCACCGACAAAGAAGTTATTGCCGCATCCAAGAAAGCATTCTGCCACGAATTTATTCTGCAACAGAAAAAAGGTTACGATGCATTAGTTGGCGAACGTGGAGTAAAACTGTCTGGCGGGCAACGGCAACGGATTGCAATTGCGCGCGCAATTTTGAAAAATGCACCAATCCTTATTTTAGATGAAGCAACCTCTAGCCTTGATAGTGAGTCAGAGAAATATATCCAGAAAAGCCTAGAAGCGTTGATGAAAGATAGAACAGTTATAGTAGTTGCGCACCGCCTGTCTACAATAGCGCATCTCGACAGAATTATTGTGCTTGATAAAGGTAAAATCATAGAAGATGGCTCTCATCATAAATTACTAGAGAATACTGATGGTATGTATACAAGGTTGTGGGGGTTACAAGCTGGTGGGTTCTTGCCAGAATAATAATTCTATTTATTGTATAAATAAGTTTTTTCTTTTATAGTCACTAATATTCAAACTTATCTTTCTTGTTTTTTCTCTTTTTTATACTCCTATAGGAGGCAATTATGAATGATTCTACAAAATTACCAGTGCTGCCAGAAGTTATTAAAAGATTCAAAATCCAACTTAATAACATTGGCCAGCAGCTTGGTATTGATGAGAGCGCACTAGCAGCTGCTGTTAGTAGCTCTAATGAATTTAGTAGCATGCTTGAAGCGCTTAGAATTTTTATTCTAAGCCCTATTTTCCAAAAAGCATTCCTTGTAGATGGAAAGCAAAAAAACCAGCTGTACATATCCCCTCAAATAATAGTTGATGAGGGAAATGAGAATATTGTTGGAATTAACCTTAGATTCCACATATTCCACCCTAAGCTTGGTAATGACACGCTAATTGCAAATGTTCATGTGAGCAAAGACGTTACAGTCACTTCTGCTTTAGGGATTGCTCTTTATGATAATGATAACGGGCTTAGTTCCTGTGAAAAAGGGCAGTTGTCGCAGTTTGTTTCCCAAATGCCAGCAGATCTTCGTGATGACTTAATAGTTTTCTTGCTAGCAATTTTCCGGGCACAAGATGTTGCAGACTCTCCCAAAGAGAATGCAATAGCTTTAGCCATTACTAAAGAAATTCAAGGTATACAGGCTGTTGCGCTTGCGCTTCCCCCGCCTGATGCGGTTATTCCAGATAATGTTCTAGAGAAACTACCAACTATATTTAAGATGATAGATAAAACTCTAGGGTTTAGTGAGGGAGATGAGAAGTCTGTATACACATCTTACCTTATATTTGTTGCAGAACATAAATCAAGTGATGAGTCTATAACAACTAATGCTCTACTAAAATTTGGGTATGAAGAAATCCCCGAAGGTTGCATGCTTATAAGTGGGCATGATGAGAATAACGGTAGTTTTATCTCAGTAGGGTTCCTTATGGAGCTTGTTGATGACTGTGGTAAAGTTGTTAATGGTATATCATTTAATATTGGTTTAGTAGATGAAACATTTATTATGCTGCACACTGGAGGTATTAATATTTGGGTTGGCCTTAATGAAGAAACCAGCTACTGCAAACCTGCAGAGTTAGCCTATTTGATTAGTAACCAGAATAATACAGCATATGTTATCAATGCATTAGGAGCATTTGCCGAGTTTACAGGGCTTGGTAGTGCTGAAAACACCCGCCGCCAAGCAATACGGCTGTTGATGAACACTACTTGTGATTAATTAGCGTAGCCCTTGTTTGTTGTCAATTTTTACTGACAATAAACAAGGGCATTCTTTATTCTTGCATCTATTTAGGTGTAGCCATATATTGGGTTGTTCAAACAACTTATCTTTTTACTTTTCCCTAAACATTCCTTATAGGAGTACCTAAACATGAGTGTTGATTATGAAAAATATAAAAAAATCATCCTAGATGATGATTTTGTAAATAACCTGTATTGTATAATCCAGTTAATCTGTGCAATTTCTCACTCTAATGAGGATGACCTCATGGTAGATATTGCTGAATTAGAAACACTTAAAGATGCCTATTTTCTGATGTTAAGAGCCCTTGAAGAGGGTGAGATAGGTGATGATATAACCCTTGATGCAGATACAACCATTATTAAAGATGCCTCTGACACAGATTGTGCAGGGACTACACAAATAAAGGTTTTGCATAAAGAAAAAGTAATATTTAAAATCTCGTTTTATAACGACAAAATAAGTGTCATTGGTGAAAGCTATATTATAAGCTTCCATGATGATGGTGGAAATGGCTTTGATGTAGAAAAAATAGCTAAAGAGCTATCTGCAATGCCACATCGCGCAAAGCAGGCTTTACACGATGTATTACTTACTTTCCCTTGTACCGATAAAAATAACGACACCATAGTCGAGATGATTAGTATTTTAGACTATAGAGGGGTGTCGGCTTTTCCTTTTGGTGCAGAGCTGTACTCGCACATGCTTTCAGGGCTTAATATTATTGATAGCCTTCGTGGTGTTGATAAAGAAGACAAAAACAGCTTGTCAGTAGCATGGCGGCAATGCCAAGCCCAGCATGGTGTTGGTATGGAAAATAAAATCGCATTTACTTTGCTATCAGAGCAAGACCATGCCTTAGAAATAGACTTTACATGTGATGAAAATGAAGATGTTATCTCCGAAGCTATTTTTTGCTACCCACTAGCAGATGGAAATGCTCTTGAAGTAGTTATTAACCATGTTGGGGTTAATGTTGATACAGGGTTTGCTTTGTTCCTTGCACCAGATGATGCTATGTTCAGCACTAAAGGTATGGGTTCTTTTTTTATAGATGCAAGTAGTGATCTATATAGGGAAACTATGCTGGTTGTAGACAATTTAGCAGGTTTAATGACTGGACATGGCGAGAAGAAACGCCTTCGTTTACGGCGGTTGTTAGGCTCTTTGCCAAATAATGTCGACAGAGTGTCATCTTGTTAACAAATGCCCCATCATAGTTGATGGGGCATTTGCTTTGCAAAATAGTAAATATTATGGTTAGATTATGCATAAATTTTTTTTAACTACATTTCCTTTTCTCTTACTACCTAACCAACCGAGGTGAAATATGTCTTCTAAAGAAGAAAGGCGAGACCTTCCTCTTTCGAATAATTTGCTTGGGAACTTGCCAGAATTTATGGGGTTCTTGGAAGAACTTTTTGAACTTAGCACCCCAAATAAACAACCCCAAAAACCCAAAACACTGCAGCAATTTAAAAAATGGTTAATACCAGTAGTTAATGCTTTAAACAAAAGATATAGGCTAAGCCTTGCTTGTAAACATAAGCGTGCTGGGAAGAATGTTTCTGCTATTATGTTAATTTGTAACGATAATACTAGAGATATTGTTACTTTCGAAATAAGCACAAAAAGCCTTCTTATTACTCTCTGTGGGCTAAGGATTCGCCATAATGACGACTCTAAAACTCTTTTTGATGAAGAAGCTTTCTACCTTTTACTAAAAGGGTCTGGTAAAGATTTATTCATAGAAAATGTGCTTAAGGTTTTTGGCCATCCTAGTAGGAACTGTCTTCGCTCTGGTAGAGCATACGAAAGAGCACTTATCATGGTGGAAAAATCTAAATATCATAATAGTGATAACTATAGATATTTAAAGCAACAGCATGAACTTTTAAAAGATTTTTTAGATAAAATTTTTGGCAGCCACCAAATGGTAATGGACAAAGTAAAGTTGTTATATACAGAAGCAAAAAGCGGTGAAACCTCTTATAAAATTGTTGATATCATTAACTTTGAGTGCGACTATTTTGTAGTAGAAATTAGTGTAAACAGTGCTGTACTAGCGCTAGATTTTGCTGATATCTGCCAAGGAGAAGGTAAACAATGGTTTAACCCTGAACAAATGGTTGCCGCTATTCATGGCAATAATGACCCAAATGCTTATGTGAGCTCCATTATAAAAGCATTAAAAGCGTTTGAGATGTTTTCGAGCAGATTCTCACAAACTGAGCAAATGCGACGAAGAGTATTACGTCTTATGCTTAATACCCCAGAGCAAGTATGATTAACGATTAAGCCTCTATATTTGAAAGAATATAGAGGCTTATTGTATTAGAACTAGTAAATAACGGGATCTAAGGGTAAAATTCAGAATATTTAAAAAAATAGAGGTTTGATTTGTCAGATGGAAGCGAAAAACGCTGCAATAGAAATGCCACCAGTAACAATTACAGTCTGTAAGGGCGATCTACCTGAAGGTATTGTATTTGTTGATAATAAGATGGCTGTAGATACAGAAAGTCTTGGGCTAAATACTAAACGTGACCGATTATGTGTATGCCAAGTTGGCGACGGTAATGGTAATGTGTGGCTAGTACAGTTTGACGGTAAGGATTTTAGCGCACCTAACCTAAAAAAATATTTACAAGACGATAGCCTTATAAAACTTTTCCATTTTGCCC
The DNA here is from genome assembly GCA_021774615.1 of Alphaproteobacteria bacterium. Taxonomy (GTDB): domain Bacteria; phylum Pseudomonadota; class Alphaproteobacteria; order UBA1280; family UBA6503; genus UBA6503. The sequence continues at coordinate 8,049 of JAJFIW010000004.1, forward strand.
GCGCCGATATTTCAATGCTTGAATACTACCTTGGTATTAAGATTGATACTGTATTTTGTACTAAAATTGCCAGTAAATTGTGCCGTACCTATACCGACCGCCATGGTTTAGGTTTTTTATGTAATGAGCTATTAGGTGTAAAACTAGACAAACAAAGCCAAACTTCTCATTGGGCTGCTCCTGAATTAAGCGAAGCGCAAAAAATATATGCCGCTAACGATGTTTTGTATCTACATGCATTAAGCACCATTCTTGTTGAACGTTTAAAAGACGTAAACAGGCTAGAGATGGCACAGGCTTGTTTCGACTTTTTGCCATTCCGTTCTCGGATTGACCTTGCAGGCTGGGAAGAAACAGACATTTTTGCACACCATTAGGTTCTATTAAATAATGAACTCAGCACAACACATATTTTGGCTTGTACTGCTCTTGTTAGTAGCATTGCTTGTATGGTTTGTTATACCCTCACAACCAAAGCTACCCACAGTTAAAGAAGTTGTTAAGGCAAAAGAAGCTGAAGTTGATGAGATTATTGAACAATTGCCTAATCTACTTAATAAAGATGGCTCAGCAATTGTGCTTGATGCTCCACAGTTTATTGGTCGTGATAATCTTGACAGATCATGGAAGGTGTCTGCCGCAAGAGCTTTCCAGAAACGTGGAGAAGCGGTAATGAACCTAGAGCAAGTCCACGTGTCAGCAACTAGTAACGATGATATTGAGGTTTTCCGAGTGGATTCTCCAAGTGGTATCTTTGATGATGCACAAAATAAATTAATATTTAGTAACGGATTCTCTGCTTACGTCGAAGAACTAAATGTAGTTGGTAAAGAAGCTTTCTATAATTTAAAAAACCAAACAATTGCTGGTCGAGAATTAATAGTTAATGGTAAAGAAGGGCGGATGCTGTCTGACAGCTTTGACGTTGACCTTATAAACAATAAGGCACGCCTAGAGGGGAATATTCAGATGGTAATTATCCTAGACAAGAAAACACCCTAAGGGTAGGAGAAATAAAGAATGAAGAAATTTTTAACTGGATTATGGATTGCCTCTTTGGCGGTGTTTTTGGTTGTTCCAGTTGCAAGCTATGCACAACAAGAGGAGTTAGACATCCAGTCTGATAACCTAGACATTAATAACCAAGCAGGTACGGCTGTATTTACTAACAACGTTGTAGTAACCCGTGAGGGTATGAAACTAAAAGCAGACAAAGTTAAGGTTACATATATAAAAGAAAATTTAGGTAACCACGATGTAGACAAAATAGAAGCAACAGGTAATGTTAAACTGCTTGAGGGTAATAGGGTTGCAACAGCACAACGTGCCTTATATAAGGTTCAAGAGCATCAAGTACATTTATTTGACCATGTACAGGTTACTCAAGGTGATGGAAGTATTATCAAAGGTACAAAAATGTTGTATGATATTAAACAAGGTCGTATAACCGTTTCTTCAGGTGATGAACCTGTTAGAGCCCATTTTAATGGCAAAATAAAATAATATAATATCTAGGAATTACTATAAATGCCCGATAGCCAACCCGAAGGATTGCAAGCGATAAACTTATCGAAGACTATTCGTCGTCGTAAGATAATATCTGACGTATCATTCCAAGTTCGTCGTGGTGAGGCTGTGGCAATTTTGGGCCCGAATGGTGCAGGTAAAACTACTAGTTTTTATGCGGTGGCAGGTTTGCAAAAAGCAGACACTGGCAGCGTATTAATTGACGGTAAAGACATTACCGATTGGCCTGTTTACCTTAGGGCACGTGCTGGGATTGGTTATTTGCCACAAGAGGCTTCAATTTTTCGTGGTCTTAGTGTTTCCGAGAACATTCGGGCTATTCTAGAAATTGTAGAACGTAAAGAAGCAAGAGTTAAAGAACGCCTCGACCAGCTACTAACAGAGTTTGGCCTGCACCATATTGCAGCTTCTCCTGCAACAGCACTGTCGGGTGGCGAGCGCAGACGGGTGGAGATTGCGCGTGCTATGGCATCTAACCCAACCTATATTTTACTTGATGAACCATTTGCAGGGGTTGACCCTATTGCTGTAGGTGATATTAGGCAGCTAGTTATAGGCCTAAAAGAGCGTGACATTGGAGTTTTAATTACCGACCATAACGTCAGAGAAACACTAAGTATTGTAGACAGAGCATATATTTTACATCAGGGTGAAGTTATCACCAATGGCACACCAAATGATATTGTAGCTAACCAAAAAGTAAAAGAAGTTTACTTAGGCGAAGGTTTTACACTGTAGCATATTTAAATGTCAATTTTTCTTCTTTGAAGCCCATTAATTTTTTACTGTAATAAAACCATTATGATAGCTAATAGTATTAGTGTCTTGTCAGATAAATATGGCTTTATCTCTTTTGCTGTACCCTATAAATTGGTGAGCGGTATGAAACATGTTAGACTTAGAATAACAAATAATAACCGCATAATTAACTAAACGGAGAGTTTAATGGCAGGACAGCGCCTCGACTTGCGTATGAGCCAACAGCTGGTGATGACCCCCCAACTACGGATGGCGATAAAGCTGCTGCAAATGAACAGCCTTGATTTGCACTCTTTTGTTGAGCAAGAGATGCTTGAAAACCCGTTTCTTTCTACCGAAGAACATACTAGCGATAGTAACAATGAAGATGACCCTATAAGTAGAGATTTCGAGAAGGATGACATATCTCAAGACCTATCGAGCGACACAGGCTTAGATGTGGGCTGGGATAGCCTTTATGACGTGGGGAATAGCTCGGATCGAAGCGGCAGCAGCCATAGTTTTGACCACACCAGCGATGATGCTTGGGAAGCAAATGCAACTAATGATGAAACACTAAAGGATCATCTAACAAATCAACTTGGGCTTACAACTAGCAACCCAGTAGTGCGTTTTTTGGGCCAATACCTGATAGACGCTATTGACGATACTGGCTATATAAACCTCGATTTTTCTGCTGCATCAAAGCAGCTTGGGGTTGATGTTGGCAAGCTATACGAAATTCTAACTTTAGTGCAAACATTTGACCCTATAGGTGTAGGTGCACGTAGTTTGTCGGAATGCTTAAGTTTGCAATTAAAAGCACAAGGCAACTTAACACCTATAGCAATGATGGTTCTTGCTAATTTAGATGTTTTAGCACGGCGTGACATGGGGAAACTAGCAAAACTAGCTGGTTGCTCTAGCGATGAAGTGCAACAAGTTTGCGACCGCATCGTGCAGCTTACACCAAAACCAGGTTTGAAATTTGGTAATGACATATCAACTAATGTTACCCCCGACATTATCGTAACCCGTGACAATGACGGTAAATGGAAGGCAGAACTTAATGCCGATGCCATGCCTAAAATATTATTGAATAACGCGTTTGATATTAAAGGCAAAAATAAAGAAGATAATAGCTATATAAACGATAAAATGGGTCGTGCGCAGTGGTTACTAAAAAGCCTAGAGCAGCGGGCTAAAACCATCTATAAAACTGGTAATGCAATACTAGAGTTCCAAGCAGGTTTCTTTGATTATGGGGTAGAGCACTTACAGCCATTAACTCTTAAAACTGTTGCCGACCATATTGAGGTGCATGAATCTACTGTGTCACGGGTTACAAGCGGTAAATACATGCAAACCCCAATGGGTGTTTTTGAGTTAAAATACTTTTTTTCAAGTGCTATTGGCACTACAGGTGGTAAAGTAGAGGTAGCGTCGGAAAGTGTTAAGGCGATGCTAAAACGGTTGGTAAAAGACGAGCCATCAACTCGCCCTTACTCTGATGAAAAGCTAGTAGCATTGCTGAAAAAAGAAGGTATCGATGTTGCTCGGCGTACGGTCGCAAAATATCGAGAAGCAATAGGGATACCACCAAGCTCGCAACGAAGAGTTAGAATGTAGATTTAACAACAAGGGAGAAAAGACCATGCAAATACATATTACTGGAAAACATATTGATTCTGGTGACGCTCTAAGAGAGCATATTGAGGCTAAAATAGAAGGTCTTACCCAGTATTTTAATAATGTTGTTGATGTTAACGTTGTTCTAAAAACAGAAGGGCACCGCCATTTAGCCGAAGTAAACACACTGCTGTCAGGTATTGTGTTGCGTGCTCATGGGGAGGGCGGAGACTTTTATATAGCCGTTGATGAGGTTATAGACAAACTAGTCCGCCAATTGCAAAAATATAAAGGTCGTTTGCAGAAACACCGTAAACGTCGCCAAGAAGAATCTGTCCGCTTTGGTGACATCCAACCAATTCAAGCTACAGAGCATGAAATGGAAGAGGATGCATTGGAAAATGCCCCTGATGATATTTTTGCAGAATACATCCCAGCGGTAGTGCATAAAGAAATACGAGACCTACCAAGCCTAAGTGTTGACGAGGCAGTAATGCAGATGGATCTGATGCATATGAATTTCTTTATTTTCCAGAATGCAAAAACTAGCGACATTAACGTTGTGTTCCGCCGTGATGATGGCAAAGTAAGCTGGATTGAGACTAATGCAAAAAAAGGCAAGAAAAGTGCAGCATAGTTACTTTCTGTAAATTAAAACACCCTTGCTTGTTTGCAGGGGTGTTTTTTTATGTAAATATATTGCTTATGAGCAAAAATCAGAAAAATATTCTTCTTGTAACAGGTATATCAGGAGCAGGCACAACTACTGCCTTAAAAACTCTTGAAGATGCAGGCTATATGGTGATTGATAATATGCCGTTGCGTCTTGTGCCAGCTTTGGTGCAAGATAGTGCAGCACTTCCTAACAAACTAGCTTTGGGTGTAGACATCCGTACCCATGACATTGCCACCCATTTTACTACTGCACTAGATAGTATTAAGGGGATACTAGAAATAAAAGCCCATGTTTTGTTTTTACATGCCGACGACGAAACACTGCTTCGTCGTTTTAAAGAAACCCGCCGCAAACACCCGCTGCACGATGGCCGACCAGTTCTCGAGATTGTGGCATTAGAAAAGCAAATCGTAGACCCTGTTCGTCAAGTTGCCGACACTTTGCTCGATACATCACACTTTAAACCAGCAGATTTGCGCCGTTATTTATTGGCTCAATTTAGTGACGATGAGCTGTCGTCAGATATGGCAGTTTTTGTAATGTCTTTTGGGTTTAAACATGGCTTACCAAAAGAGGCTGATGTAGTGTTTGATATGCGCTTTCTAAAAAATCCGCATTACAATGACGAGCTTCGCCCTAAAACTGGCTTACAAGACGATGTAAAAGCCTATATCGCTGAAGACGAAAACCTTAACCCTACATTAGATAACATAACAAATTTATTGCGCCAACAATTGCCGCTATTCCATAAAGAGGGTAAAGCCTACCTAACCATTGCAATTGGCTGCACAGGCGGCCACCACCGTAGCGTGATGATGGTAGAAGAAATAGCCAACCGCTTAAAGGACCTACCTTTTTCAATTCGCACCCACCACCGCGACATAGAAAACCCCGCAGGCTAAATTTTTTGCTTGAAAAATAGATTATGAATTACCACATACAATTTCTGTAATTAAATATCTTTAAAATTAACTTTTTATAAACGCCTGCAAGGGCTATAGCATTGGTTAGCACCTTTGCCGAATTCACTACGGAGCCCCGCTATTGCGAGGGGTAATTTATTATGAGCAATGAACTTCCTGTAACAGATTTAGGTATTGATATTGCCACTCCTCAAGAAATAGACTACTGCGCATATAGTAAAGGTGGTGTATGGGGAGTGATTGATATTAGAAAACAAACCCCAATGTCTGTGCTTAGACAAGGGCATTACCGCCCTGTATGGCTTGAGCTTAAAGGTGCTGAACACGCTAGGCTCTTGGTGTTAATTCCATCCTCTGAGGTTTCTTGGGATTCTCTTGATAACCCTTATATTATAATAAACTTCATAGAGAAATACTGGAGGGATAGTATGTGGAATACTCCTGATAGTATGGAGCCTATCCTCGAAAAGGATATAGGAAGTAAGGTAAAAAGGGAATACATAGATACCACTAAGAAAATAATAATGGAAATGCGAACTATGTTCTTGTAAAGAAATATTGTGACGACAGTATATTTTAAATAATTATCGATTTACCCAGAGACGTCTGGGTATTTTTGTTTTTAACACTACACATACTTAGTAAATTGTTATATAACCCATTCGGAAGCTAGACAAAATAAGCATCTACGATTAGTATGAAGCACACACAAGATAGGTAAATAAAGAGGTTCTATTATGACACACCAAGATTATAAAGTTAAAGATATGGCATTGGCTGACGAAGGCCGTAAACTAATTGGGCTGGCTGAAAAAGAAATGCCAGGTCTAATGGCTATTCGTGCCGAGCACACAGCATCACAACCTTTAAAAGGCGCTAATATCCTAGGCTGCCTGCACATGACTGTTGAAACAGCAGTGCTAATCGAAACTTTGGTAGAGCTTGGCGCTGAAGTGCGCTGGTCTAGCTGCAATATTTTCTCTACTAACGACGCTGCAGCCGCTGCAATTGCTGCACGTTCTATCCCTGTATTTGCTTGGAAAGGCGAAACAGAAGAAGAGTACGAATGGTGTGTTGAACAAACAATTACTGGTCGTGCCGACTGGAAACCAAACATGATTTTGGACGACGGTGGCGACTTAACAGTTATGATGCACGAGCGTTTCCCCGAGTTAATGGCAAACATTAAAGGTATTTCTGAAGAAACAACCACTGGTGTTCTACGTTTAAACGACATGGCAAACGACAAAAAATTAGCGTGTCCAGCAATTAATGTTAACGACTCTGTTACTAAATCAAAATTTGACAACCTTTACGGCTGCCGTGAATCATTAGTAGATGGCATTAAACGCGCTACTGACGTGATGATTGCTGGTAAAGTAGCTGTTGTTGCAGGTTATGGTGATGTTGGTAAAGGCTGTGCCGAAGCACTACACGCACAAGGTGCACGTGTTATCGTTACCGAGATTGACCCTATTAACGCTTTGCAAGCTTCAATGCGTGGCTACCAAGTTATGCCGATGAGTAAAGCTTGCGAGCTGGGCGATATTTTTGTTACTGCTACTGGTAACAAAGACATTATCACCGCTGACTATGTACTACGTATGAAAGACCATGCAATTGTATGTAATATTGGGCACTTTGATAACGAAATCGAAGTAGATAAACTTCGTAACTACACTTGGACAAATATCAGACCACAAGTAGACAAAATCACCATGCCAAATGGTCGTTCAATTATTCTGTTGGCTGAAGGTCGCTTGGTTAACCTTGGTTGTGCCACAGGGCACCCTGCATTTGTGATGAGCGCAAGCTTCTCTAACCAAGTATTAGCACAGATGGAATTGTGGAATAACCACAGTCAATACGAAAACAAAGTATACATGTTACCTAAGAAATTAGACGAACAAGTAGCTCGTTTCCATATTGGTCAGCTAGGTGTAGAGCTAGAAACCCTTACAGCAGAACAAGCTGCTTATATCGGTGTTTCAGCTGAAGGCCCTTACAAGCCTGAATATTACCGCTATTAATCTTAATCCACCTGCGGGTAGGCAAAGCCTACCCTTGGTGCTGCGTTCCTCAGACTGCCGACAACCAGTTACTAATCCACCGTCGGACAGGCAAAGCCTGATCCTCGGTGCTGCGTTCCGCAGACTGTCGACAACCTCTCACCTTGCGGTGACTCGGGATGTCGTTAGGAAATATGCTAATTGGGCGAGCGAGAGCTTGCCCTTTTGTGTGCTTAGGTAAGGTAATATGTTTAATTTTCTTGAAGTTATGGGGCTGAATGATTACATTAAGTCCTACTACAACAGAATTGGATAAATAAAATGGGATTAACAGCGGTGGTAGAGCCAAGAAAACAGCCAACAACTCGTACGGATCATTACCCGTCATACGAAATTATCGAGCATAAAAACTCGCTTGCGGTTGCCGTGCCATTTAATGACCAAGACAAAAGCCGCGTTTGGGTACGGATGGGTGATGAAATTATCCGTATTTCTTACAATAGTAAATTCTTTGCCGACTTGCTTGATGTTCCGCTCGACAAAATGGTTATGCTGCGTCGCCAACCAACTTTATGGATCGTTGAAAAGAATGACCTAGGGCATATTATTGCCGAATATGAAGCTGCAGTTGTAGCTACAGAGTAGCCTTACAATCTACCCCAAAATTATTTATTCAGGCAATTTTTTACACTTTTGCCTTGCTCAAGTACTTGTTTGTACTCTACGCAAGGCAAAAGTGCAAAAACTTATCCTAAACCAGCATGTAAACATGCTTTAAATTAATTTCGGGGTAGATTATTTTTCCTTATGCCGCAGGAACACCTTTAGACGTTGTATAAACTAGCTTAAATTGTTTGTCGGGCTCAATGATACCTTGTGCAGTTTTAGCAGCAATAGCACCCTCGGCAAACCCAGTTAAGATTAAATCTAGTTTACCCGCATAGTCGGTTATGTCACCAATTGCTAAAATACCGTGGCGCGTGGTTTCCATGGTTGCTGGGGTAACTGCTATTTTCTTGCCACTTAGGTCTATTTCCCACTCAGCAATTGGGCCAAGGGCGGGGCTCATCCCGAAGAAACATAGTAGGTTGTCGCACTCTAACTGGGTGGGGTTATTTTCAAGGTCGGTAATGGTAATGGTGTTAAGTTGCCCATTGTCGCCATGCAATTGCGAGAGTTGCGCAGGTGCGTGGATAATTATTTTGCCACTTTCTTCAAGTTCTTTCATTTTTCTAACGGTGTCTTCTGCGGCTCTGAATGTATTACGACGGTGGATAACATGCACAGCCTTTGCTTTGGGTGCAAGTTCTACCGCCCAGTCTGCAGCGCTATCGCCACCACCTGCAATAACAATGTTTTTATCGGCAAAGCGGTCTTTGTTGCGCACAGAATAGAACACAGATTTATTCTCGAACTCGGCTAAATTATCTAAAGGTGGGCGGCGAGGGGTGAATACTCCCATACCTGCTGCAATAATAACTACTTTAGCGTGGATGGTGTCGGTAGCTGTATTTAAGGTAAAGCTGCCGTCTTTGTTTTCAGTTAGCCCATCTACAGGGTTGCACAGAATATATTCAGGCTTAAATGGTAGGGCTTGTTCGGCTAGGTTATTAACAATGTCGCCTGCCAAAATACTAGGGAAGCCAGGGATGTCATAAATAGGTTTTTCTGGGTAAAGGGCGGTTAATTGCCCGCCAATTTCGGGGAGCGAGTCAATAACAGCGCACTTATAGCCTAATAGGCCTGCTTCAAATACCATAAATAGGCCGACAGGGCCTGCCCCAATAATAGCAATATCGGTAGTGGTAATGGTTTTTTGTGCATCAATCATCTATATTTTCCTACGTTTTGAGGTGATTATAGGCATTTTTTATAGGCTGTAAACTGTTGTGTGCTTGTATTATGTGCGATTTTTTTATAGAATTTAGCCATTATGGTAGAATTGGTAAAATATTGTCCGACACCACAAGCAACAGAACAGCTTGCAAAAGATATTGCACCGTTCCTGTTAGCTGGTGATGTTATTGCCCTTACGGGTTATCTTGGTGCTGGTAAAAGCCATTTTGCTAGGGCTCTTATTATAGCTCTTGGCTGTAAGCAAAAACACCTCCCTAGCCCAACTTTTAATTTATTACAAGTTTATGACGATACTCGGATGCCAGTTGCGCACGCCGATTTTTATCGCCTTCAATCTCCTGAGGAAGCTGACGACTTAGCTTTAGAAGGGTTCCTAGAGCATGGCCTAACAATAATCGAGTGGCCAGAAAATGCTGAACATATCATCCCTAGTAATGCACTGTGGATTAACATTGTAGATGAAGGTGAAGGCCGTAAATTTGTACTTAAAGCAGACAGCAGCTGGGAGAAGAAATTTGGTCTATTTGCCCCCGAGCTTCGGCGTAAAAGCTCGGAGAAAAATCGCCTAGCATACCTTGCTGAACATACTGGCCGTAATAGCCATGTGTTAACCCCAGTATCGGCTGATGCATCATTCCGTAGTTATTGGCGTTTTAGTGGCGAAGATAAGCAAACTATATTGATGGATGCACCACCACCAATAGAGGACATTGCCTGCTTTGCTGAAATTGATAAATACCTAGAGGGTATTGGTATTCATGCTCCGCATATTCACCAGCTAGACACTAAAAAAGGTTATGCCCTTATTGAAGATATGGGCAACACTACTTTTTATACTGCTATTAAAGAAGGAGCGGATACTTTAACCCTTTACCAAAAAGCGGTTGATGTATTAGCGCATGTTGCAAGAAGCCCCAGAGCACATGTCCCTGTTTATGACATAAATATGTATAAAGACGAGGCAAGTGTATTTAGCGACTGGTATATGCCTACAGCTAATGGGCATGCAACCCATACCGCCGAGCGCCGCCAATATAGAGAGATTATGGCCAGCTTCTACGACATTATTAAAGCTGTGCCTACTACCACTATGTTTAAAGACTACCATTGCCAAAATTTAATGTTACTTAGCCCTGTCAAAGACGTTAAAAGCCATGCAGATATAGTACAAAATATTGCTGATGTAGGCGTACTAGACTTCCAGGATGCACGGGTTGGACCTGCTACATACGACCTTGCAAGCCTACTTTATGATGTAAGATTTGATGTGCCATCAGATATCCACGATATTCTAATAAAACGCTTTGTCGATAGCCTTGACGGTGCAGTTACCATGCAAGCCTTTATGGATAGCTACCGATTATTTGCTATCCAAAATCTATTACGGATTGCAGGTGTGTTTACACGGCTTGCTTACCGTGACGGTAAAACTAATTATTTAGACTATATGCCACGGTTATGGGGGCATTTAGATAAATTGCTGGCACAAACGCCACAAGCAAAAGAGTTGGTAGTATTTTTATCTAAGAATACACCAACTATTCGGGAGATTGCTGTATGAAAACCAACGCGATGATACTTGCCGCAGGCCGTGGAACAAGACTAAAAGATTTAACAATCGATACCCCTAAACCATTGGTTCCTGTTGCTGGAGTTCGCCCATTAGAAAGAACTTTACAACTATTGGATAATGCAGGCTACAGTCGTGTAGTTGTTAATGCATGGTATTTTGCCGAACAAATTGTAGACGTTGCTAACGACCACAAAGCAATGGACATAAAAGTAATATGTGAAGATGAATTATTAGACACAGGTGGTGGTATCAAGAACGCTCTGCCAGAATTAGGAAAAGAGCCATTTCTAGCCGTTAATGGCGATCTTATCTGGAGTGAAGAGCTTAACCCTATTTTAAAAGAGCTTCCTACTATCTTTGATGAAAGCAAAATGGATGCATTATTACTATTAATCCCTACCGATAAAGCTTTAGGCTATAGCGGTAAAGGGGACTTTTTTCTTGATGAAGATGGTGGCCTAGTGTGGCGTAATGGCTCTGCAAGTGCACCATATGTTTATGCGTGTATACAAGTATTGCACCCTCGTTTGTTTGATGGCTTGCCTGATACCCCTTTTCCGATGATAAATGCCTACAATAAAGCTGCTAAAGCTGGCCGTTTGTATGGCCATGTATACCAAGGGGAATGGGCAGACATGGGTACCCCTAATGGTATGCAGGCTGCTGACGACTTGTTGGTGAGAATTGGCCGCTCTGTAGCAGCATAATAAAACTCTTGATTTAAATACAAATAATTAGCACACTGCTAGTTATTAATTTAAATCTTTTCTTATCTTTTAATCAGGACAGATAGGTGTTAAGCCTTTCTGGTATAATTATGCGTTTACTATTATGTGCGCTATTTATTTTGTTTTTACCTTTCGATCATCCTAACCCAAATCTCCACCAAGAGATGCAGGTATACTCTATTAACCTCTCTAAAGAGTGGTATAGCCGTGGTTGTGTTGACCCCGAGGAAATGAAAGACTCGGTGGTTATTTTACCAAATGCTACTGCATTTGCAGTAGCGCCTGATGTTTTGGTAACAAACCACCATGTAAAAAATAAAAGCGCAAAGAATTTTGCAGTTACTTCTTTTTATGAATATGAAAATGGCTTATCTGGATTTGAGCGAGAATCAACAATTCTGTATACAAAATACAACTTTGATATCAGCGTAATTAAACTCCAAAAGGGGATACCTCTTTTATGGGTAAAACCAGTTAAAATTGCGACTAGCCCTTTATATGCTGATGACTTAGTTATGTATATTGGCCACCCTGCTGGTGGAAGGTATATTACTACTTTTGGTAGGGTTAAATGGTATACTTGGTCAATTAATACCGATGGCATTTTGCTGTGGTCAATTGATAGTAAAGGGTATACTCGTGGTGGTAACTCAGGCTCGCCAATGTTTAACTGTAGAGGTGAGGTTGTAGGAGTTCATCATTCCAGTAATATTAAGTCGATAAACACAAAGGAACAGGTAGCCTCTTATGGCACAACATTAAAGCAATTAAGAGCCTCTCTGCAAAGAGCAGGAGTATCTTTTTAACGGAACAACAATAGCCCGCCATTTCTAGGCGGGCTATTGTTGTTCCGGATATATATTGCTTTAGGGTTATAAATTATTCATACTGTCAGTATTTAGAAATTATCTTATCTCCTTTTCTTTTTTATGAGGTCAAGAAAGCGAAAGTTTTCTTGATGAAAATATGAGATATTTTGTTAAGAATATATTTTATATAGCACTTTTATTAGTATCATTATTAATCATCCACCAAGTAAAAATACTGCCCTCTGAAGAGAAATCGGAAGATTTTTACGAAGATTTACAATATTTATCTGATTCTCTTGCCCAAGAATGGCATGCTAAAGGTTGTGTTGATGCAGATAAACTAAAAGATTCAGTGTTGGTTGTTAGTAGAGCTACAGGTTTCTTTTTAACAAGCAACATGTTCATTACCAATGACCATGTTACCCGCGAAACGCAGGGCTCTTTTAAGGCAGAATCCTTCTACGAATATAGCAATAGCATAACGATGCATCGAGAGGTAAAGATGATGTATACAAACTCTGAGGACGATATTAGTATTATTAATATTGATAAGGGGCACGCTTTTCTTAATCCAAAACCAGTAAAATTAGCAAGATCTAACCCATCAGAAGGCGAGATCGTTATGTATATAGGTAACCCTAATACACATAGATATAAGGTTGGTTATGGTAAGGTAGATAATAAGAAATGGATGCCTAATTACTCAGGTTACCCTATAAGAAATATGGCAAGCTTTGTAAAAGTAATTTATATTACAGGCCATACTAGTGGGGGTAATTCAGGCTCGCCAATATTCAATTGTGGTGGTGAGGTTGTGGGTATCCACATTGCTAGTAATATAAAAGCTGCTGGCCGCATTGAAGATTTATATGCCTTAGCAATTCCTGTAGTTAAACTTAGGGAATCTATAGCCAAGTCAGACATTGTCTATTAATAAAAAGCCCCACATTTTCTGGTGGGGCTTTTGTTAATCAATACTTGCATATAGGCTATAGATTATTCATAATGTTGGGATAAAAAATTATCTTTTTTACTTTTCAGAATTTTTCATTCTATGAGAGCAGAAGGCTTCTAACCCTTCTGATATTACTATGCGATACTTACTACTTATTATCGTTATTTTGTTGAGTTCTATATTTTATATATCTTCTCAACTGGGAGATATCCCAACTAAGGAGCAGTCTAAATTACTGTATAAAACTCTACAAGCATACTCGGACCACTTGTCTAGGCAATGGCATATTAAAGGTTGTGCTGATCCAGAAATTCTAAAGCATTCTGTGTTACGCCTTAATCGTGCAACTGCCTTTCTGCTTGAGCCTAATGTTCTTGTTACAAACCACCATGTTATGCAAAGGGTTGCCTCTGAAGAATTAATCCTGTCTTCTTTTTATGAATATCAAAATAATTTGTTATTTAATCGAGAGTTGGAGGTTCTATATAGCAGCTATTGGCATGACATTAGTGTTGCTAGGGTTAGTACAGACCTCCCTTTTTTATGGGCAGAGCCTGTTAAACTTGCAACTTCTGAGCCAAAATATGGTGATTTATTGGTATATATTGGTCACCCTTACGACGAAGATGAAAAATATATAGTTACCTATGGCAGTGTGTATGAGCAAGGGTGGTTCCAGAGCTTTTATTACTACCCATCATATGAATTAATAAATCATAACGATTTTTTCTATGCAAAGGGCTATACGCGCTATGGTAACTCTGGTTCTCCAGTGTTTAACTGCGCAGGGGAAATTGTTGCAGTTCATTTTAATAGTAACATCGAGAAAGCTAGTAATTTTGACGATGTATTCTCTATTGCAACAACTCTATTAGAACTAAGACGTGCTATCCAAAGAGCTGGCCTTGACCAGTAAAAACAGCCCACCATTATGACGGTGGGCTGTTTTTGTTTTCTATAAATTAAGAGATCTTGCTCTATTTGTAAGATTAATACATACTCTTAATTAAAATATTATAAATCTTATTTCCTTTTAATTTTCTCCACGAGACAGGGAGGCGTGAGCTTTTCTGGTATAGTTATGCGATATTCATTGCGAGTCTTATTTGTTATTATTTGCTTGATAGTTATTTATTTCCTGTTTTTTTCTAAACCCGAGCTTACAGATGCTGAGGTTTACAACATGCATAGAGAATTAGAGCATTATTCTGATTTATTATCTGAACAATGGGCTAATCAGCGTTGTGTTGACCCTGAAACATTAAAAAACTCAGTTGTTATATTTAATAATGCGACAGGGTTTGTGATTGCACCAAACATTGTTATGACAAATGAGCACGTCACAAGTAAAGACCTTCTTAGGAAGTCAGCGGTGCGCTCTTTTTATGAGTATAACAATAGTTATGTATTCGAGAGAAGGCTATCTTTGTTATATAGCGATGCTGCTACTGATGTTAGTATTGTTAGAATTGATAACATCCCTAAGCTATTATCAGCAGAGCCTATTAAATTAGCAACTATACAACCTGTATATGGTGATTTACTAATGTATATTGGACACCCCGCAGGGGATGATAAATATACAGTTAGTTATGGCAGGGCTAAGTTTCCTAATTGGCTTGTAAGGCGGATGCGTTCGCCATTCTTTGGTGAAGGGGTTCAGCTTCATTATGCTTTGCATATTAAAGGCTATACTCGTCCTGGTAATTCAGGTTCACCAGTTTTTAATTGTAGCGGTGAAGTTGTGGGTATGCATCATACTAGTATTTACCATGGCGATAATCATATATACATTAGGCAGCTCTACGAGCCATTTTCAGCGGCAGCAACATTACCGCAGTTGATATATGCTTTAGAGTTATCAAAAATTAATATCAAGTAACAAATAAACACCACCTTATTAGGGTGGTGTTTATTTGTTACTTGAGGCTGGTTAAGCTTAGCTATGTATATCAAAATATTGTTGATATATAACCTATTTAAGGTAGACTTACTTTGTTGAATTATAATAATAATAATTAGGTAGTCTAAAAATGACAATACAGCTAAAAATAACAGATAGGAAAGATGTAGGTATTCTACCGTTTAGCGTTAAAGCGCTGGCGACAGTATCAGCCGCAGCTATTCTTATGTTTGGCGGCACATCTACTGCATTTGCAGACGACAGTGCTCGTATCAAGGAGCTTGAAAACAAGCTCGAACAGTCTATGAGAATGATTAACGACCTCTCTTCTGAAGTTAAAAGCATGAAGAAGGGTGCAGCAAAAGGTTATAGCCACTCATTAAGTAGCCAACGTTTAGATGACTTGGAAAGCCAAGTTCTGGACATTGATGACCGTGTTGGCAGCCGTGCTGTTGCACATGCTTTTGATGCTGCTAGTATTGATCTTGGTGGTTTCTTGCACAACACATTTACACATGTGGATGCAAATGGTGGCCATGCTACAGGTTTCAACCGTACAATTTTCGAGCTATTACTAAAAGCTGATTTGGGCGATAATTGGTCAGCATTTTTTGCACAAGCATTCTTGCGCCAATCTGCTGAAGGCTTCTCGGTTGTTAATGGCGACTTGAGCCCTAACTTTAACTCTTTCCCTGCTGCTGGCGTTGGTACTGATACTCCAATTGCTTGGGCAAACTACAAGCATAACGATGAGTTAAATATTCGTATTGGCCGTTACTTAACACCTGCAGGTATTATTAACATTGAACACTTCCCTGCACTATTGCTCGATACCGAACAACCACAATTCTTGCGTCCATTCGGTGGTAGTACAATCTTCCCTAACTTCTTAACTGGGGTGAATGCTCATGGTCAGAAGTTCTTTGGCGATAATAAGCTAAAATATGACGCTTACACTGGTAACTTTTCAGGTAATGCTGAAGGGCTAGTTAACGGTGCTCGTTTAGCTTATACAGTTGGCGACTTAGGTCTAACAGTTGGTGGTAACATCCAAGCTGGTGAGCGTGAAGTTGCAGGAACTAACCCAGATTACCAAGTTTACGGGTTTGACTTGCTGGTTGATAAAGGTAAGTTGCTATGGAAAAACGAAATCTTCTGGTCTGATGAGGCATCTACCCTTGGTAACCGTTGGGCGTTTTACTCGCAACCTGCGTGGCGTATTAACGATAAATGGACAGCGTTTTATCGCTATGACTTCCTAGATAATGGTAGTACTGGTGATGTGGTAGAGAATGTTGTTGGTCTAACATTTAAGCCAACACGTAATGTTCATTTACGCGGTATTGTCCGTCATAAAGAGTTCGATGCCGGCAGTGTAGCTGGTCTGCTCGATAATGAAGATGCGCAGATCTATCAACTTTCAGCAACATTTAACTTTTAATATAGAGAGGAAAACGACATGAAAAATTTTCGTAAAAGTCTAACAACCGCTCTATTAGGAGCTGTTGTTGTGTCATTTGGTGCGGTAGCACCTGTGGTTAATGCATACTCTGCTGAATATGCAGTTATAGTAAGTGCGGAGAACAAATTTTCAGCTTCTGAAGCTGAAATGAAGAATGCTGTTAAACGTATTTACTTAAAACAACAAACAAAGTGGCCAAATGGTATTGCAGGTGTGCCTTTCTCTCGTGGTGAGACATCAGAGCAAACTGCATTCAATAAATCCATATTGGGCATGGACAATGCAGCCTACAGTGACTACTGGGTAAAGATGAAACAGACTGAAGGGTCTGTAGCACCTCGCTCTGTGGAGGCATCATCTATCTTGATGCGCCAAGTCACTCGTAAGCCAGGAGCTTTCAGTGTTGTATCAACATCTGATGCTTTACCTGGTGGTGTACGTGTATTGTTTAGATTTAAGTAATAAGTAATATAAATTGGTTATGGGGCATAAGTTCTTTTTTATGTTCCATAACTATATTTAATAGCCATAATCATAATGGATAAGTAACTCATGCAAGATAAAATAAAATTCCTGTTTTCAATTAATTCTAGAATGTCTCTGCTGCTATTGCTTATTCTTATAACTGTTGGTGGTGCTGGTTTTTATTTAAAAAGCCAGATTAAAGAGTCACAAGACGCGGTTAAGACACAAGAATTGCTATTAAATGAGATGGAAATTGTTACCCAAGTTTCTAATAGTTTTGCCGAGATGAAATATTGGTATACAAACTTAGCAGTTTCGTTGTCCTCTGAGTCAGAGCAAAGTGCCCAGACGGCAGTAGATAAACTAAACAAATTTATTAATGAGCTAGAAAAAATCCACCCTAAAGAAGCAAGCTCTATTAGAGATAATGCAAAAATTGTTAGCAAAAACTCACTTTTAGCACTTGATATGTTCTTTGATGAAGATAGAAAATCCGGCAATAAACTTATGGGTATTGCTAGTAATGCAATTGTTGAGATTGATGGCATTATTAATAATATGCGACTAAATGTTAGAGATAAAGTAAGCAACGCTAACTTACATGTACAAGATAGCATGGCTGAATCAGTGAAAATAACTAGCCTACAATTATTAGTTTCTTCAATTCTTATTATCCTTGTGTCGGTGCTTGTTCTTTTAACAGTTGTGCGCCCTATTAAGAGGATTACAAACTCAATGAATAACCTTGCTAAAGGTGACACCTCATTTGAAATCCCAGGTCAACACAAAGCTGACGAAATTGGCGATATGGCAAGAGCCGTAGAAATTTTCAAAGAAAATATGATTAAGAACTCTGAGTTTGAATTAGCTCAAGCTCAAGAGTACGAGTCTAAAGAAAAAATAAGACAAAAAGTCGATGCTATGACCGAAAGTTTTGATAATTCAATATCTTCTATTCTGGCGGCAGACAATATGGATATGGTTGCAATTGCAATTGAAGAGCTAAGCTCATCAATTAATGAAATTAGCTCTCAGATGAAGCAAGCTGCTAATATCGCAGGGAATGCATCTACTGAAGCTGAACAAACCAGCATAGAAGTAAACAACCTAGCAGAAGCGTCTGTTCGTGTTGGGCAAGTTATCGGTATGATTAATGATATTGCTGATCAAATTAACTTACTTGCATTAAATGCTGCAATTGAGGCGGCACGTGCTGGTGAGTCTGGGCGTGGTTTTGCTGTGGTTGCTGATGAAATTAAAAAGCTATCAAGCCAAACATCGCAAGCAACCGAAGAAATTGAGAAGCAACTAAACTCTATTCAGACTGCTAGTAGTACAACTGCTGAAACAATGGGGCGGATTAGTAAAACTATTCAGGAGATTAACGATATATCCCAAAGCGTTAATAGTGCATTCCAAGAGCAGATGACAGTTACTGGCGAAATTAGCTCAAATGCTCAGGAGCAATCTAAGCGCTCGCACGATATACGTTCAAATGTTGAAGAGTTCTTGGTTGGTATCCGTACCCGAGCAGAAGTATAGTAGCCCTACTACGGGGCCTAGTGTAGGCCTTAAGTAAATTACTATAGTTAAATTAATATAATTGCAGAATAGATTGCTGGCGATTTGCTGCTATAATGCTTTTTATGGGTATTCAAGGTTCATTTTCTAAATATACAAGCATTCCTTTTGGGGTGTCTTTTGTACGTGTTTTTGCACGCCAACTTATTGCAGCGCATCCAATTAACTCTGACCCTTTTGCTTTAGCAAAAGTAACGGTTTGGGTGCCATCACAACGTGCAGTGCGGGCTTTGCATGCAGCTCTGGTTGAAGAGGCTGGCGGGCATTTGCTATTACCAAATATCAGAGCAATGCACCTTGGCGATGAAGATGCCGAGCTATTATCGTTTAACCTTGATACCGAAGACAGCCTAACCATGAACCCTGTCCCCGAAACAGCTCGTTTACTGTTTTTGGCACAACAAGTACGGCAATGGCAAAAAATAGTAGCAGCAGATAAAAAAGGTAATATCCAGCGTGCTTACGATAGTGCAAATAGCCTTAAAACTTTGTCTGACCGCTTGATAGCCCATAATATTGCATTCGATCGCTTAAGTGAGATTATCCCTGCTGATATGGCAACCCACTGGGAACAAAACCTAAGCTTTTTAAAAATTGTATTCGAGTTCTACCCCCAATGGCTAAACGAAGAAGGTTTCGACGACCCTGCGGTGTGCCGTAATCGGCTATTGCTAGCACAAGCAAACCACTACCGTACTCAAAAACCAGCTAGCAGTGTGTATGTAGCCGGTTTCTCTGACAGTACCCCCACTGGTATGGAGTTAATAAAACAAATCCTAAGCCTTACTAATGGGTATATGGTGCTCCATGGCTTTGACAGTGAATTTGCAGACATAGACTTACCATTAACCCACCCTCAGTACGGGATAATGAATATGCTCCACAAGCTAGGCATTGCCCCCAAGCAAATAAACGAATTAACTACCCCAGGCAACCGCAGCCACTTGCTACGCCATGTTTTGCTGCCTGCAGGGCATACAACAAGGTGGCTAAGCGAAAAGCCGCAAGCAAATAGCTACGATGGCTTAACACTAATAGAAGCCCCCAACAACCGTACCGAGGCTGACGTTATTGCCCTTCTAATGCGCCAAGTTGTAGCAACACCAGACAAAACATGTGCACTAGTAACAACCGATCGCACACTTGCATTGCGCGTGTCAGACCGGCTAAAACACTGGGAACTAGTAGTTAATGACTCGGCAGGTCGCCCATTGCCAGCGTGCCCCGCAGGTAGTTTTTTTATAAGTATTGTTAAGCTACTTACTAGTCGGTTTAATCCACCGCTAACCGCCCAGTTGCTGTCGCACCCTTTTAGCCACTTTGGGCAAGAAAAAGACTTATGGAAAAATGCAACTCGTGCTTTTGAAACTCTTATTTTGCGGGGTACACCGCCACCACCAAATTTAAGCGGTTTGCAAGCTCGCTTTGCTGAAGTAAGCAACCAAGTAGGTGTAGATGGGCAGCTACGCCTTAATCAACAAAAAATAGAGTCATTGCAGCTAGTTTTAACCTGTTTGCAACAAGCCATGCAGCCCTTACTTAATTTAAAAGACGGAACACTACGCCAATGGATAACAGCACACCTTGAGGTGGCCCAAGCGATTTCGGTTGCAGGTGACGGTGGCGGCAATAACCGTTTTCTAGAGCAAGAAGACGGAGATGTTCTCTATACTCAGCTAGAAGCTCTGATTAATGCCGACAAACATACCGCTAAAATGTCGCTGGCCGACTATAGCCAATGGCTAGAAGCATTCCTGCAACGAGCAGAAGTCCGCGAGAAATACGCCCAACACCCACGGCTTTTTATTTGGGGGCCGTTGGAGGCAAGGTTACAAAATGCAGACTGTATTATCCTCGGCGGGATGAACGAAGGAACTTGGCCGAATATCGCCACCCCTGACCCATGGCTAAGCCGTGACATGACAGCACAACTAGGGCTACCACTGCCCGATATGGCACTAGGGTTAAATGCACACGATTTTTCTAGCTTAGCTAATAGTAAAGAGGTTTTCTTTACTCGAGCAATTAAAAGTAACGGTACACCAACTGTGCCATCTCGGTATTTGCTGCGTTTGCAGGCGGTATTAGCAGCAGTAGACGAGGCGTCGTTAGATGGTTTTATAAATAGCGGCAAAAAATGGCTAGCTTTGGTAGATAAATGGAATTCACATTTAGAACAAACCCCAAATAAACCTGAACGTGCGGTTGCAGCCCCACCACTTTCAAGCCGCCCTACGGTGTGGTCGGCGTCACTAGTGCGTAACTTAATGAACTGCCCTTACCGAGTCTATGGCGACAAAATATTACGCCTAAATGCGCTAGAACCATTCGAGCAAGCACCAGATGCTGCCGACCGTGGGGAATTAGTCCACCGCTGCTTAGAAGCATTCTTTACCCAACTAGAAGGCTTACCCCCACCGTGGCTAGAACCAGTAACCGCTAACAATATAGAGCGAGCGGAGCAACGCCTATTAAGTATTGCCGACAGCGTTTTTGCAGCAGTAAGCAACCCTGCTAGTAAAATGTTGTGGCTAAGCCGCTTTAGCAACACTGCACGTGCCTTTGTCGAGCAGTTAGCGTACGACCATAAGCACAACCGTGCCCCATGGACAGTAGAAAGCCGAGGTGAGATAGAGCTAGCAGGTGTTACCCTGCATGCCCGTGCCGACCGTATCGACACTACTAATGATGGGCTAGTAGTTATGGACTACAAAACAGGTAAAGTCCCCACCATGAAAGCAGTACAACACGGGCTAGAACCACAAATGGGGATTGAGGCCCTAATCATGGATAAAGGCGGCTATAAAAGCCGCCACGGGGTACTTAACCAGAGTAAAAGCAATAAGCTTGCAGGGGTAGAATTCTGGAAAGCTGGCGGTGGCGACAGCCCTTATAACAAAAGCCTATCGTTGATGGACGATGCTGCTAAAGAACTAGTGGAAGACACATTTACAGGCATTACAAATTTGGCCGAGCATTTCTTGGAAAATAACCAACCAATGGCAGCGCTACCAGAAGTAAGCACATGTACAATTTGCGACTTTGCAGGGGTCTGTCGTCGCCAAGTATGGCAGGGTGAAAATGATGAATCTTAACGATATAAAACAAGAGCGCGATAAACGCTCGCAAAAAGCAGGCGATGCACAACGAAAAGCAATGCAGCCTCATGCGTCAGCATTGGTGGGGGCATCTGCTGGTACGGGCAAAACTTATGTGCTAACTAGGCGTTTTCTGCGTACCTTACTCGAAGACGAGCAAACTCATCCATCAGACATTCTGGCCGTAACCTATACTAAGGCTGCAGCCACCGAAATGCGTAACCGCCTTACAACCGAGCTACTAAGCTGGGCTGTGATGAGCGACGAAAAACTATACCAAGCACTAGTAAAACTACTAGAGCGAGAGCCTAAGCAAACAGAACTACACCGTGCGCGCGCATTATTCCCGATGGTGCTAGATGACCCCCTCGGAATGAGAGTGACTACTATCCACAGTTTTTGCCAATCGCTTTTAGCGCAATTCCCGCTCGAAGCAGGCTTACCTGCTGGGTTTGGTATTATCGAAGGACGAGACGCCAAAGACCTGTTGCAGCAAAGCGTTTCGGCGATGTATGTGGAGGCTGCGACCCCGGCTGACAATGCCCCATATGGTTGGGCTTTTGGCTATTTGTCTTCCATGTTGGGCGACAAAACCTTGGGCGAGGTTTTTGGCAAGTTTGTTGAACAACGGCGCCGTTTCCAGCGGCTGCTCGACCGTTACAACACTCTTGATAACTTGCTTTATAATTTAGCTGAAGCACTTGGTTTTGATGCTCCTCCACAAAGCCCAAAAGTTCATCAGGAATTATGCAATAAACATTTAGCAAACTTACAAAGGCAAAGAGGCTGGCTTAACGAGTTTGCCGACGCTTTGGGCGAGTGCACCACTAAACAAGCACCTAAAACTATGGCTGCAATCAGAACTTTTACCCAAGCGAGCGACTTGTTCTCGCAGCAGCAAGGTCTAAAAATGCTGCAACGAGAGTTTCTAACTGCTGCAAATACTCCTAAAAAAGCAGTTGTTTCGGCAAAAATTAAAAAAGCATATCCAGACTTTGTAGAGCAAGTTTACTCTTTCCAAGAGCTACTTATTGCCCAACTAGAAGAAATAAACAGCCTTGATACATTCCTTAAAACCGCAGCATTTTTAGTGTTAGCCGATAAAGTGCTCTACCATTACAAAGATAGCAAAACCACCCAAGGGCTGGTGGATTTTGAAGACCTTGTACGCCAAACCCTAGAATTACTTAGAGGTGGTGACGGCAGAACCTTGTGGGTACGCTATAAAATGGATGGCAGGATTAGCCACGTTATGCTAGACGAAGCCCAAGACACCGATAGCGACCAGTGGGATATTCTACGTCATCTTATCGACGACTTTTTCACAGGTAGTGGGCAGCACCAAGGCACATTACCCCGCACATTCTTTGCTGTTGGTGACACCAAGCAAGCCATTTACCGCTTTAGAGGCGCCGAACGCCACGTGTTTGACGGCATGCTTACCGAGGTTAGCACCATGGCAACCGCTATCAACCACGAAGTAAGGTCGGTTGATCTTAACACCTCGTTTCGCTCGAGTGATGCAATTTTAGATGTGGTAGATAGCATCTTCAAAGCAGAAAACCACCGCTATGCGGTTGATGGTAAAACCGAACCACTGCAACACATAGCCCAAAAAATAGGTGCAGGTGGCCGAATAGAAGTTTGGCCTTTGTACGAAAAAGAACCAACTGATAAAACAGCAGAAGACAATAATAAATGGCGCCTACCTATCGTTAATGAAGATGATAACCAAGAGCTACACCAACGGGAACGGCTCCATAAAGATATTGCGCAGCACCTTAAAATGTTGCTTACCGAGGAGAGACCAATTCTTTCTGAAACAGGTAAGCCATTGCAAGCGGGCGATGTTTTAGTTTTGTGCCGTGCACGCACCCACATGCAAACATTTATCCAAGCACTAGCAGACCAAGGGATTACCGCTACTCAATCTGGGGAAATGGTGCTAGACGAACACCCCGCTATAGCCGACATATTAGCTGTTTTACGGTTTTTAGCAAACCCGTCGGATAGTTTGTCGTTAGTCCACGGGGTGCGCTCGCCATTATTCGGGATAGACGACAATGGGCTTGAAGAATGGCGTAAATCCATTAAAGACGGCAATAGCTATTGGGCAGCGTTATATGGCATGCTAGACGAACCCTATGTATCTATTGCAAGCATAATTAAAACATTACTACAAACCGTAGATATTGCGACCCCACACCAAACTATATTAAAAATACTCGACACCACCAATGGCCGCAGTAAACTAGCCTATAGCTATACGGGTGATACTACTGGCGCTGCCGCTCAAGCCCAGGGGGAAGCTATAGACGGGCTGCTTGACGCAGCACTGGACTATGGTCGCAATAATAATGCAAGCTTAACAGGCTTTTTAAATTGGTTTGACCGTGGCGGCTTAAGCATAAAACTAGAAGCAGCCCCAAACCCCAATGCGGTGCGAGTGATGACTGCACATGGTAGCAAAGGGCTAGAAGCCCCGATGGTTATTATCCCTGATGCTGCAGGTGCATTTTACCGCCAAAGTAACCGCGAGCAACAGTTATGGCAGATTGACCCTATAACCAACGAAGATACTTTATTTTTATATGGCTTAACCTCAGAAAACCGCACCGAGTTGCAACAACAGCTCCTTGACGCAGAAAAACAACGGGTCTTTGAAGACGAAATGCGGCTACTATATGTGGCGCTAACCCGTGCTTGTGAACGCCTAATTATTGGCGGAGTTGGCACCAGCAAAAAAGATAAATCAGCCCCCGAAAGCTGGTATGATATTTTACTAAATCAAATTGAAGGGCAGCCTAATTGGTGGCTAGATAAAGAAACAGGCAAATTAATTTACGAGAAACCTGCTCTATTTATTGAGCAGCAAGGCGAAGAATTAATATCTTCCCCCTTATTAGACACCCCCTTGCCAGAATGGATTAATCAGCCTGCGGACAAAGAAAGCGTTACCGATAATTTTGTGGCGACAATGTTTGCGGACGATAAAATAGACCGTAGCAAAGATTTATTAGCCCCAATAACTCACGATAAATACCGTCGTGGGGTATTGGTGCATCGTTTACTCGAGGTTTTACCATTTAAAGACAAAGCCGAACGCAGTAAAAGCGGTAATGCATTTTTAAAACATGTAGCCGCCGACCTAGACGACACTATCCGCCAGCAATTGCTTAAAGAGGCGTGCGCAGTTATAGATGCGCATCCATTTTTATATAACGATAGCACCCATACCGAAGTAGAGCTTGCGGCATCGGTTAATGGTAAGCAAATCAGCGGTGGGCGGGTAGACTGCTTAAACGTGACCGACAAAGAAGTTACTATTATTGACTATAAAACAAATGGTGTTGTACCAAAAGTAATGCCTGCTAGTTATCGTAAACAGTTAGCTTTTTATAAGGATGCTGCAACCTGTATTTGGCCAAATCGGAAGATTAAATGTGCCATTATCTGGACTGCCACAACTCCACCCCAGCTAGAATGGTTGACACTAGAATAAGGCAGGCATAAACTTCTATTTTATTTTTAATTATATTTAAGGGAGAACATACCTATGACTGTACACGCAGCAACAGATAGTAGCTTTGAAGCAGACGTCATTAACGAAGAAATGCCAGTACTGGTAGACTTTTGGGCCGAATGGTGTGGACCTTGTAAAATGTTAGCTCCTATTCTTGATGATTTATCAACCGAACTAGGCGAAAAAGTTAAAGTTGTTAAGGTTAATATTGACGCTAACCCAGAAACACCAACTAAATACGGTGTGCGCGGTATCCCAACTTTGATGATTTTTAAAGGCGGCGAACTGGTAGACACTAAAGTTGGTGCAATGCCGAAGCAAGCAATGAGCGAATGGGTTAACTCTGCTCTTTAGTAGGGTTAAATTTACCGATGCAAATGCTACACCCTGTTCTGATAGGTGCAGCGACTGGCTGGGGTTCTCGTAATCGAGGAACCGAAAAAGGCCCGCTGTACCTAAAAGGGTGGGGTATCGCCGACAAATTACGCCAAAAAGGTATCGAAACCTATTGGGGCGCAATGATTAAGCCTACCAAACCATCAGAATATGCGGTTATTAAGCACCGTGACGACACTTTTGACGAAGTACTTCTACATAATCAGAAATTAGCTGGCGTTATTAAGTACCAAGTTGGCTTAAATGCTTTACCAGTTGTTATTGGTGGCGACCATAGCTGTGCTATTGGCACATGGTCGGGGGTTATTGAGGCTACTAATAGCTATGGCGAGTTTGGCCTTATTTGGTTTGATGCCCATATGGACGCACACACCCTAGAAACAGCAGACGAGGGTAAATGGGGTGGTTTTTATCATGGTATGCCACTAGCGCATTTGCTTGGTCATGGTCAGCCTCGGCTTTGTGCAGTAGGGGGCGATAGAATAAAATTAAACCCTAAATATGTGGTGCTAGTTGGTATCCGTAGTTATGAAGCTGGCGAGGAAGCATTTTTAAAAAGCCTCGGTGTGCGGGTTATTACTATGGACGAGATTAAAAAGCATGGCCTTGATGCTTGCATGGAAGAGGCAATTAAAATTGCAGCAGCAGCGCCCAAGGGTTTTGGTCTAACCCTAGACCTAGATGGCTTTGACCCTGAAGATGTACCAGCTGTAGGTACTAGAGAAAAAGATGGAGTGCGTGTTTCCGAGATGCTCCCTCATCTAAAAATTATTGGTAGTAAAGAAAAATTCCGTGGGTTAGAGATTACCGAGTTTAACCCTGAGCGTGATGACAACGATAGAACTGCTGAAGTGGTAAATGAACTTATCCAAACAGTTCTAACAAATTGGAGTAAAGCACAATGAAGAACCAAATAGTTACTAGCCAAAAACAACAAGATGCTATCGAGCACGAGAACAAATTTTGCGCCTATAACTATAAACCACTACCAGTAGTCCTAGAGCGCGGCGAAGGTGTATGGTTATGGGACATTGATGGCAATAAATATTTAGATATGATGTCGGCATATTCGGCTGTTTCTCATGGCCATAGCCACCCTCGGCTAGTTAAAGCTTTAACCGAGCAAGCGGGTAAGCTTGCAATTCCGTCACGGGCATTTCACAACGACAAGCTTGGTAAATTCCTTGAAAAAGTTTGCAATATAACTGGTTTTGAGATGGCACTACCAATGAATACAGGTGCTGAAGCTGTTGAAACCGCGATTAAAGCCGCACGTTTGTGGGGGTATAGGGTAAAAGGGATTGCTAAAGATAAGGCCGAAATTATTGTGGCGCATGGTAACTTTCATGGTCGTACTACTACCATTGCAGGGCTATCGTTTGATGAAGAGTACGCCATTTTTGGCCCATTTACCCCAGGTTTTGTTCCCGTACCATTTGGCGATGCTGAAGCTTTAGAAAAGGCAATCACCCCCAATACTTGTGCCTTCTTGGTTGAGCCTATCCAAGGCGAAACAGGTATTATTGTGCCACCAGCAGGGTGGCTAAAACAAGTTAGTGAAATTTGCAAAAAGAATGATGTTCTATTAATTCTAGACGAGATCCAGTCAGGTCTAGGGCGTACGGGCAAAATGTTTGCTTACGAGCACGAGGGCATCCGCCCTGATGGAGTTGTTCTGGGTAAAGCTTTGGGTGGCGGGATGATGGCTGTTAGTTGTTTTGTCAGTAAAAGAGAAATATTAGGTTTGTTTACTCCAGGCTCTCATGGCTCAACATTTGGCGGTAACCCACTGTCGTCAGCCATAGGCTACGAGGCTATTTGCGTGCTTGAAGAAGAAAAACTAGTAGAGCGCAGCGCCGAACTTGGTAAATACTTTAAAGAGCAACTCGAGAATATAGACTCGCCACTGGTTAAAGAAGTGCGTGGTAAAGGTTTATGGATTGGTTTCGAAATTGATAGCAGCAAAGCATCAGCCCATGAAATATGCAAAATGCTAATGAAACGAGGTGTTTTAGCCAAAGAAACCCACGAAACCACCGTCCGCTTAGCGCCACCACTTATCATCACCCGTGAGGAGATAGACTGGGCAGTTGAGCAACTGCAAACAGTTCTAGCTGAAGTTGCTAACAAAGCTGCTTAGATTAGATCTACAACAAAAATAAAAAACCCCTGCTAAATGGCAGGGTTTTTTTTGTGCGCTAACCCATAAAGACTGTAGGGAAGAAAAAACTAAATTTTTAGGGCGAATAACAAAAAACAAGATGAGCGAAAAGCCACTAGATCCTAGCGATATCGTCGCAAGTAGTGAGTACATGGTACAACAAGGCGTTGTGCCTGTTGCTGCACGTAATGACGCCGAAGGCCGTGCTGAACGCCGTCGTATTGTGAAATTTCTGGTTATAGATGGTATCTTTGCTGGCACAATGATGAACATTGTAACTGGTGTACTGCTTATTAAATTTGCCCTAGAGCTTGGTGCAACTGCGGCTACCATTGGTTTACTTGCAGCTATCCCGTTTCTTGCGCAGTTTATGCAGGTGCCATCGGTTGTGTTATTGTCATATTTCCCATACCGTAAAATGATGGTGCTAATTGGTGCTGTTGTTTACCGCCTATCTTTAGGGTGGATGGTGTATATCCCCTTTATATCTGACAAGGAGGTCGCAATTAGCGCGCTGATTGCCGCTGTTTTAATGCGCGAGTTGGGGCTAGGTTGGGGTGCTGGGCCTTGGTATAGTTGGGTTAGTGTATTAGTCCCCGAACGGATAATGGGCAGAGCATATGGCGCAAGGCTAAGGACATACACTATGGCTGGTACAGTTGCGGCGTTATTAGCTGGTTTCCTTCTCGACAGCCAAGGTGTAGCTGGGACTGATAAGGTTTTACCAGTTTTTAGTTTGTTTTTTCTAACTGCACTTATGGCGGGAATGGTTAGTTTATTTGTACTAGTGAAACTGCCTGAGAGAATTCTCGAGAAGCAATCTGCGATGAGTATGCTAAAGCAGATAAGAGACCCATTTTTTGACTTAAACTTTAGAAGACTTCTAGCAGTGATGCTGGTTTTGCTGTTTTCCGTAAATATTGTGGTGCCATTTTTCCCCTATTATATGTTTACTTCGCTAGAGATATCTACAAGTTACGTTATTGCACTGTGGGCATTAAACCAGATGATGCAAGTACCATTTTTTAAATGGTGGGGTTGGGTTGGGGATAGATTTTCCCATGTGACTGCGCTTAGGGCGAGTTTACCATTTTTTATTATAAGCTTGCTGCTATGGCCGTTTGTAGCGCTACCAGACGTGCACCAACTAACAGGCTTATTACTTATTGTTATCCATGTTTTAATGGGGATTGGTTTAGCTGGGGTAACACTTGCAACACAAATTATAGCGATGAAAATGGCACCTAAAAGTAAGGTTACAGGTTATACGGCATCGTTGTCTTTGGTGGCGGCATTTGCCTCTGGGATGGGTGCTTTATTGGGCGGTATTTTAGCTGATAAAGTGGCTCCATTTAGCTTGCGGGTTAAGCTAGAATGGCATGAGGTTATTACTTCGGTAGACAATGTTGTCGAAGCTACCCCTTATGTGGTTACAGGGTTCGAATTTCTATTTTTGTTTGCGGCAATACTAATATTATTAATAATCCCGCTATTAAAACTTGTTGCAGTTAAAGGCAGTGTGCCACAAGACATGGTAATGAAAATTATGCGAAACAGAGCAAAATCTATTTTACGTGGTTCTTTGTCGGGTCCAGGTGTGAGAGGGTTGGTGTATTTCCCTGTTAGTTTATTGCTGAAGAAGAAAAAGGTTAAGCTACCTGATACAGAATAATTAGCGTTGAGGGTTAAGAATATAACCTTTTCTCTTTGTTAACCCCGGAGCATTAGCACCTGCTGCATAAAGTATATTAGCAATATCGGAAAATTTCTCTTCTAGAGCAATGTCTAACACCGACCAACCACGGTCGTTTGTAGTGTTGGGGTCTGCACCCTTTTCGAGTAATAGTTTAACTATAGTAGGTTGGTTATGGGTTACTGCAAGCATAAAAGCATTGTTGCCTTGGGGGTCTTGCATATCTGTTTTAGCGCCAACCCCAACTAGGAACGATGCTAGCCTTGGGTGCTCTTTCCAGACTGCAAGCATAAGAGGGGTCATGCCTGCGCGGTTTTGTTTATTAATATCACCATCTTGGTTGTGGAGTAGTGCTAAAATTTCGGCATATCCTGCGTAAGCAGCTAGGTGGAGGCTGCTCCAACCATCTTTATTTCCTAAATTTGGGTTAGCTTTATTTTTAAGTAATAAACCAACCATGTAAATATTGTTTCTTTCAACAGATAGGTGCAAGGGGCTATCGCCACGGGTGTTTGTGGCATTAGCATCAGCGCCGTACAGTAATAGCATTTGGGCAATGTCTAGCCTGTTTTCTATTGAGGCAAAATGAAGAGCTGTTTGCCCAGTAGATATCTGCACAGTGGCGGGCATTCCGGCTTTAAGGTAGCGTAGTAAAAGTTTTTCATCACCACTTTTTGCTACATTGAGGAATGCTTCGGTGGTAAAGGGGTGTTTTTCTGCTATTAGGTCTTTTTGCCGTTGTTGTTTAACGGTTAAAGGCGGCGGGGTTTGCTCTTTTTTAATGCGTGCCAAGTCTATAACTTGGAATGTTTCAGTTACAAAGTTAGCAAGGTCTACGACAATGTCATTGTCTTCTTCACCATTCTCTGTTGCTTCTTCTGGGGGAGGTGTGGGTTCTTTGTCTTCTGCGTATAATGGCAATGCTGGTGCTAAAAATAACACCAGCATTACTATTAAATAAGGAAGATAAATTTTCTTCATGTTTAGTTAATCGCGAAAGTTAATAAACTGTAGGGGAAGGTCTATTTTAATACCCTTAACAAGATCCATTGCTTGTTGGAGGTCATCGCGTTTTTTACCATTTACACGGACTTCATCACCTTGGATACTGGCTTGTACCTTCATTTTGCTATCTTTAATAACTTTAGAAATTTTCTTGGCAACATCTTGGTCAATCCCTTGGCGGATGGTAACAACTTGTCTTATGGTATTACCGCTAGCTTTTTCGGCGGTTTTCATTTCTAAAGAACCTGCTTCAACCTTGCGGCGAGTAAGATGAACCTTAAGCAAGTCATGCATTTGCCGTAGTTTCATGTCGTCATCTGCAAGGATAGTCATGCTATCTTCTTTTAGCTCAATACTACAATTGCTACCTTTAAAATCAAAACGTTGCTCTATTTCTTTGGTCATGGCGTTTAGAGCGTTTTTTACTTCTGCCATATCTGTACGAGAGACAATATCAAAACTTGGCATGGTCTTTACTTCCTTATTTAGTACTTATTTAAAAGAGGATTGTACCATAAAAATAGATTTTCTCTTGCAAAAATGGTTTTAGCACTCTATATATAGAGAGTGCTAACGAATTAATGTATTAGGTAAGTAGCGTGGTTGATAAGGATTTGCATAACCGCCAAGGTTTTGTGCTAAAAGAAATTATTGATGTATATACCCATACAGGGCAGCCTGTGGGGTCTAAAACTATTGCCGAGCGCTTGCCAGCAAAGCTGTCATCAGCAACTATCCGTAATGTTATGGCAGAGTTGGAGGATCTGGGCTTATTACAAAGCCCGCATACATCAGCAGGCCGTATCCCGACTGAAGAGGGGTTGCGTTATTACGTTAATGGTTTGGTTGAGGTAAATGACCTTGATAAAGCACTAGAAAAAGAGCTTAAAAAACGCCTAAAAGATGGCGGAAACATGAAAGATGCTATTAATGATGCATCTAATGTTTTAGCACAGATGACTGGTTGTGCAGGGCTGGTATGGGTACCAACCCAACAGGAAGATACTTTGGAGCAGGTAGAGTTTGTGCGTCTGCAAGGTGGTAGAGTTTTAGTTATTATAGTGACTGAGAGCGGCCAAGTAGAAAATCGGATGATCCATGTACCAGAGAATATCTCAGCGCAAGACTTAAAAGTTGCAGCATTTGAGCTTAATAAGGTTATCCACGGTTTAACTTTGCCTGAAGCTAGGCAAAGCATAGTGTCGGTACTGCGCGAGCAGAAAATGGAACTAGACAAAATGATGGATGACTTTATCGGCGACACAAATAGCGATAAAAGCGGTGGTTTAGTTGTTGGTGGTAGCCAAAATTTGTTTAGCTACCCCGAGTTATTACGAGAACAGCTACAGCAGCTATTTTTTGTATTAGAAGAAAAGAAATTACTAATTGGGCTGATCGACCAAATGCACCAGGGCGAGGGTGTACAGATTTTTATTGGTGCCGAATGCCCGCTAGATGCAACAACAGATTGCGCCATGATTACTGCACAATATAGCTCTGAGGATAAAAAGATTATAGGTACAGTTGGTGTTATAGGGCCAATGCGGATGAACTATTCGCAAAATATTGCACTGGTAGACTATACCGCGAGAATATTAAGTAGAACTATTAATAACCTGACAAAAGGAAATATATAATATGGACGAGCAAAATCAGCCTCAAGATGAAACTCTTGAAGGGCCAATGGTTGAAGAAACACAGGCTGAAGAAAAGGTAGTTGTTGAAGAAGTTGTAGACTTTAAAGACAAATACATACGCCTGATGGCAGACATGGAGAACCTACGCAAACGCACCACCCGTGACATGGAAGATAGCCGTCGTTTTGCGGTAAGTGCATTTGCTAGAGAAATGCTAGATGTTGCCGATAACCTAGAGCGAGCTTTAGATGCTATCGATAAAGAAGAAGCTAATAAAAATGAGCACCTGAAGAACTTGTTAGACGGTGTAAACATGGTTGGCAACCAACTAGAACGAATTTTTGGGCAGTTTAAAATTGAGAAAACTATGCCTAAAGAAGGTGAGAAGTTCAATGCTGATTTCCACCAAGCAATGTTTGAAGTGCCTACAAACGATTACCCTGCTGGAACAATCGCAAAAGTGATGCAACCAGGGTACATGATTGCTGGCCGCTTGCTGCGCCCTGCACTTGTTGGTACTGCAAAGAAAATAGAAGAACAACCTGTTGATGCACCAGACAACGCAACAACAGAACAACAAAAACAAGCTTAAATATATTAACTAATACTTATAGGAGAGAATATTATGGGTAAAATTATCGGAATCGACCTCGGGACAACAAACTCTTGCATCGCATTGATGGAAGGTGGCCAAGGTAAAGTAATTGAGAACAGCGAAGGTATGCGTACTACACCTTCCATTATTTCATTTAGTGATGACGGCGAACGTTTGGTTGGTATGCCAGCTAAACGCCAAGCTGTTACAAACCCTGAAAACACTTTATACGCTATTAAGCGTCTTATTGGCCGTCGTTTTGACGACAAAGCTACTAAAGAAGAACAAAGCAGCATGCCTTATAAAATCGTTAAAGCTAAAAATGGCGACGCTTGGGTTGAAGTAGAAGGCAAAATGTACTCACCAGCTGAAGTGTCAGCAATGATTTTGCAAAAAATGAAGAAAACTGCTGAAGATTTCTTGGGTGAAGAAGTAACAGACGCTGTTATTACAGTACCTGCCTACTTTAACGATGCCCAACGCCAAGCAACTAAAGATGCTGGTAAAATTGCAGGCCTAAACGTACAACGTTTGGTTAACGAACCTACAGCAGCAGCACTTGCTTACGGTATGTCTGAAGACGCTGGAACTGTAAAAACAATTGCAGTTTATGACCTTGGTGGCGGTACTTTTGATGTATCTATTTTAGAGATTGGCGACGGCGTTGTAGAAGTTAAAGCAACTAACGGCGACACACACCTAGGTGGTGAAGACTTTGACATGCGCATTATGGACTTTTTGGCTGATGAGTTTAAAAAAGAAAACAGCATTGACCTTAAACAAGACAAACTTGCACTACAACGCTTGAAAGAAGCTGCTGAAAAAGCAAAAATTGAGCTAAGTTCTGCAACATCTACCGATGTTAACTTGCCGTTTATTACTGCCGACCAAAATGGTCCTAAGCACTTAAACGTTAAGCTTACTCGGGCAAAATTAGAAAAACTAGTTGATGATTTGGTAGAGCGCAGTATTAAACCTTGCGAAGCTGCGATGAAAGACTCTGGCTTTAGTAAGTCTGACATTGACGAGGTTATCCTTGTTGGTGGACAAACTCGGATGCCACGTGTCCAAGAAATGGTAGAAAAATACTTCGGTAAAGAGCCTAACAAAGGCGTTAACCCTGATGAAGTTGTAGCACTAGGTGCTGCTATTCAAGGTGGCGTATTGCAGGGTGACGTTAAAGACGTATTGTTGCTAGATGTAACTCCACTTAGCCTTGGTATCGAAACTTTGGGCGGCGTGTTGACTAGTTTAATCGAGCGTAATACAACTATCCCAACCAAGAAATCACAAGTGTTTTCAACAGCTGAAGATAACCAGTCTGCTGTAACAATTCGTGTTTTCCAAGGTGAGCGCCCAATGGCTGCCGACAACAAAATGCTAGGTCAGTTTGACTTGGTTGGTATCCCTCCGTCACCACGTGGGGTTCCACAAATCGAAGTTGCTTTCGACATTGACGCTAACGGTATTGTTAATGTGTCAGCTAAAGATAAAGGTACTGGTAAAGAGCATTCTATCCGTATCCAAGCATCTGGTGGTTTGTCTGACGACGAAATCAACAACATGGTTAAAGAAGCAGAAAGCCATGCTGACGAAGACAGCAAACGCCGTGAAACAGTTGACGCCCGCAACCACGGCGAGGCTTTAAGCCATCAGGTAGAGAAAAACCTAAAAGAGCATGGCGATAAAGTTGAAACAGCCGAGCGTGAGCAAATCGAAAAAGCTTTAGAAGACGTGAAAGCAGTTCTTGAAGACGAGAACGCTGAAGTCGAACTTCTAAAAGAGAAAAACGACGCGTTGATGCAAGCTGCGATGAAACTAGGCGAAGCTATGTATAAACAAGAAGAAGGTGCCGAAGAAGAAGATTTAGCAGGAACCGAGAACAAAGCAGAAGACGACAATGTTGTAGACGCTGAGTTCGAAGAAGTTGCTAAAGATGACAATGGCAACGACAAAGACAAAAAAGCATCTGCATAATTAAGTAAATAGGTGTTAGCAGGGTGGTGGATAAGCCACCCTGCTAATAACTTTGAGGATAATATGCAACAGTTTACGTGCCATCATTTAGTAGATAAGCCTGAGTTACTTGATAAAGTGGCAGAAGCTGCTCAAGAGGAATGGGGGCATATTAACCCTGATGTTGGTTTAGCCGAGCGTAAAGAATACATACAGCGTCATATGCAGTATAGCGGTGTTGAACAAATGCTAGTTGCAGTTGACGACAATAACGACTTTGCAGGCATGGCGGGGCTTACTTCTCATGATATGAGAAACCGTAAAGACTTATTCGGGTGGCTTACAATTTTGTATGTATTGCCAAAATATCGGGGCTTAGGTCTCGGGACTTGGCTTACTATGCAGGTTGAGGCACAAGCTATAGGTGAAGGGCTAGAAACCATTTATCTATATACCCACGATGCACAAGACTTTTATAGTTCAATTGGCTGGGAGAAACAGGAAGACTCGTCCTATTTTGGATATCCAGTAACGATTATGTGTAAAAGATTAGTAGCAGTGTTAGAGCAAACACCAAACAATATATACCCATTTAATACAGGGAATTAACATACTATGGCTAAAAGAGATTTTTACGAAGTTCTAGGTGTAAAAAAAGACGCAACAGATGCGGACTTAAAGAAAGCTTATCGTAAACTAGCGATGAAGTACCACCCAGACCGTAATAAAGACGATAAAGCAGCAGAAAAAAGCTTTAAAGAAGTAGGCGAAGCTTACGAAATTCTTAAAGATGCACAAAAACGTGCTGCTTACGACCGTATGGGGCATGCTGCTTTTGATGGTGGTATGGGCGGCGGTGGTGGCGCTCGTGGTGGCGGGTTTGGTGGCTTCCAACAAGCTGACGCTGAGCATTTCTCCGATATGTTCGAAGACATGTTTGGTGATGTTTTTGGTGGTGGTAGAGGGCCTGCTGGCCGTAGCCATGGTTTGCGTGGTGCAGACTTGCGCTATAACTTAACCATTAGCCTTGAAGACGCTTATAACGGCAAAACGGTTAAAGTTAAAGTGCCAACGGCGGTATCTTGCAAAACATGTAGTGGTAGTGGTGCTAAAAAAGGAACTAAGCCTAAAGCTTGTACTGGTTGCGGTGGTGCAGGCCAAGTTAGGGTGCAGCAAGGCTTCTTCTCGATGGCTCGTACGTGCCCAGCGTGTGGCGGAGCGG
Organism: Alphaproteobacteria bacterium; assembly: GCA_021774615.1. GTDB lineage: Bacteria > Pseudomonadota > Alphaproteobacteria > UBA1280 > UBA6503 > UBA6503. The sequence continues at coordinate 44,170 of JAJFIW010000004.1, forward strand.
GGCAGATTATTGTTGATAAATGTACCGATTGCTACGGACATGGCCGTGTTCAGGAAGAAAAAAATATTCAGGTTAAAATACCTGCTGGCGTTGACGACAACACCCGTATCCGCCTTTCTGGCGAGGGTGAAGCTGGTACTAATGGTGGCGGCACAGGGGACTTATATATTTTCATTACGGTTAAAGACCACCAAGTATTCCACCGTGAAGGTAGCGACTTATTGGTTGAAATGCCGGTACAGTTCACAATGGCAGCCTTGGGTGGCAGCCTAGAGGTACCTGTGCTTGATGGTGGACGAGTTAAAATTACTATCCCCGAAGGCACCCAACCTAATCAACAATTTAGGATTAAAGGCAAAGGCATGCCTGCACGAAGTGCACTTGGCTACGGAGACTTATACGTTAATGCCCAAGTAGAAGTACCAAGCAAGTTAAACAAAAAGCAAAAAGAACTACTTAACCAGCTCCAAGACAGCCTCAGTAGCGGTAAGCACACCCCCCACTCTGACAGCTTTACCGATAAAATTAAGAAGTTCTGGAGTTAGTTAAACCTTCCTTATAAATGCAATAAATGCGTCACCTAAAAAGGTGACGCATTTATTTTTGCTTGTCGTTATTTAGCTAAGATTGTATCAACCATTGGGTCTTCAACTATCCATAACTCAGGGCAGGTGGAGACATGCTCATTTTTCAGAATCTGTATGCAAGTTTTCCCTATTAAATAAGAGGCACTTAGCTCGATACCATCACGAAAAAGCATACCGTGGGTGCGGGCATAGGCATCTTCCACTATTTTACGGTAATCAAGTGCTAACCCTTGGCCATAGTACGCCATATAGGTTTCTTCCTGCCATTTGTAGGCTAGCTTAATTGGAACCTCTGTAGATACCATACTATTATCGTGGTTAAATATAACCTTCTGCGTCACACTGCCATTAGTATCTCTTAGGTTATATGTGTCTAAGCTATGGTAATAGATATCAATATACAGAGTTCCCTCATCATGGAGAGCTACTGTTCTTTGTTGGTCATTACCAACCTTAACCGCAATATGATCTTTATATACTATGGTTATATTAAGCATAATAGCTATTGCATAAATAACGACTGATGCTAGTGCATACCCTGCGATTGTATTAACCGTCTTGTTTTTTTCAGTTTCGGTTTCTTTGCCAAAATAGTTAATTATAGCCATGATAACTACGGCAATGATTACTATCCCCAAACCAATAAGGAAAACTGAACCTGTACTAACAAAACCAGTATCCCAAGCATTATAAAATACTATTGCTAAAGGTATGCTTACAATAGTTGCTGGAATTAGAATAATAAAAATAAAAATGTCTTTTAACATAGAAAAACCTCCTGAAGAGTAAAAAAAGAAGAGAAAAATAAGATATAATCTAGAACTGTACGAGCTGTATACTATTTCGGAACTGTTTAATCAAGCTACTTTCTCAGAGAAATGGCACAAATGGGCAACCGCACAAGTGCTGCACTTTGGTTTGCGTGCTAGGCATACGTAGCGGCCGTGGAGGATTAGCCAGTGGTGGGCGTTGGCAATATAGTCTTTAGGGACTCGCTTTAATAGCCCTTTTTCTACATCGAGTGGAGTTTTACCAATAGCAAGGCCAGTACGGTTACCCATGCGGAAAACATGAGTATCAACCGCAATTGTAGGGGCTGCAAAAAGGGTGTTACGTACTACGTTTGCAGTTTTCCTGCCAACTCCGGGTAGGCTTTCTAGTGCTTTTTGGTCGTCTAGTACTTTGCTGTCAAATACATCTATTAGCCTTTTTGACAGTGCAATAACATTTTTAGCTTTGTTATGGTATAGGCCAATTGTTTTGATATATGTTTTAAGCTTGTCTTCACCAAGGGCAAACATTTTTTCAGGGGTGTCGGCTATTTTGAATAAGTCTTTGGTAGCTTTATTAACCCCAACATCGGTCGCTTGTGCCGACAGCACCACTGCTACTAAAAGGGTAAAGGGGTTGCTATATTCTAGCTCGGTTGTGGGTGTGGGGTCATTGCGTGCCCAGATAAGGAACATTTCGGCAATTTCGGCTTTGGTCATAGGTTTACTATTTGCCATTATTCCAGTTCCCGATGAGTTTATAGGGTTTGCCACCTACGCCTTCTTTAAATGTATTAATACCTTCGGCCATAGGGTGGGTTCCGCCTAGGTCTAGCCCTGTTATGCCCATATTCTTTAGCGCTTCTATTCCTTTAAATAATAGCGCATTGTGTGCGGCTATGTTACGCCCTCGCTCGTTGTTCCACCCTACAAGGTAAGTTGCAGCTTTGCCATGGGTTACAAAAAGTTGCATCGCCATAAGCTCGCCCTCGTACCATGCTTCTAGAAGTAGCCACTCTTGTGTGCGGCAATTTTTATATAATCCTCGTAAAAATTTTGCAGATGGGCCACGGTATTTTTTTTTATAGCGGTCGGCAATGTAGCCTTTAAGCATATCGTGGATAGCAACCTTGGTTGGGTCTGTTATTATCTGGAATTGGAATTTCTCTGATTTTTTAAGTTTTGAACGCCAGTTTGCCTTAAACTTTTGCCTTATTTCCAGCAATGGTGGGGTTATATCAAGCCAGATAGACATATACTTTTCGCTTTTTGAGGGCATAAAACCAGCTTGTTCTAATAAAGAATAATTTTGTGGGGTGTCTGTTAGCTCTGGCATAAAACTAAGCCGCCTAAAACGTTCTTTTGGCCATGTTTGGCACAGCGCCGTTAGCGCCTCTAACACCCAAGACGCAGGAGGGTTATCTACCAACCAAATAGGGCCACGATGGATGTATATAGTCTCAAAGAAAGCAAATTTATGGGTTGCCACCATAACCAATGCTACAGGCTCGCCCTTGTGCTTAAACACCCCAAAACGAGGCCACTGCTTATAAAGCATTAGATTGGTTTTGGCATATGCCCAACTAAGTAAAATGTTAGAACGTGGTGCTAATGCAAGTAGTTCTTTCCACTCACCAACGGTAACATCATCCCACGATAGGGAAAGTTCATCACCATCAGGAATAATTGAAAGAGCTGGTTGTGGCATTATTCCCTTGTCGATTAGTTAATTAATGTACTTTTAGTAGTGGCAGGCTCTTCTTGCATTGTGCTAATACAGTCGCTTTGTACTGGTACCATGCCTTGGTTCTCTAGGAACATCTGTAAGCGTGGTGCAATATAAGGGTCTTGCATTGCAAAGAATAAGTTTGCTATCTGGAAGCCAACTTTGTCGCCACAGTCAAAGCGCTTGCCATCGTTAAGGTAGCCGTAGAAGCCTTCTTCTTTAGCGATTTGATGCATAGCATCAGTAATTTGGATTTCACCACCATGCCCTGGCTCGGTATTTTCTAGAATATCAAGAATACGTGGAGTCAAAACATAGCGACCTGTAATTGCATAGTTAGATGGTGCTTTCTCAGGGGATGGTTTCTCTACAAAACCTTGTACTGGTGCGTGGTTGTTTACCATGCTACTGCCGTTAACGTCCAAAACACCGTATTTACTGATGTGTTGGCGAGGAACAGATGAAGACAGAACTACAGATTTACCAGTTTCATTATAAAGATTGCACATTTCTTTAAGGCAATGGCCAGTGCCTTTTTTGTGCCAATTCATGTCGTCTGGCAAAAGTAGAGCAAATGGTTCGTCACCGATAATTTCTTTTGCACACCAAACCGCATGCCCAAGCCCTTTTGGCTCACCTTGGCGGGTGTAATAAACGCGGATACCATCGGGGATAATGTTTTGAAGTAAGCTAACTTCTTCATTTTTACCACGTTTTTTAAGAGTCTCGATAAGTTCGTAAGAAATGTCGAAATGGTTTTCGATTGCGGATTTCTCGCGGCCAGTAACAAAGATAATTTCGGTAATACCAGCGGCAATAGCTTCTTCTACAGCATATTGGATAATAGGTTTATCTACCACGGTTAGCATTTCTTTTGGCATTGCTTTTGTTGCAGGTAAAAATCTTGTTCCAAGGCCAGCAACAGGTAATACAGCTTTACGAATAGGTTTATGCATAATAGTAGTAGTCCTTTAAATTTTTAGCCCTCGAGCCATTTTATTCTACCTGCTACTACTGCTAATATAAAGCTAGCAAACAGGAGTGTATACAAACTTGTATGGGCAACATAACCGAAAATCGCTAGTAAGAATAGTAAAAAATTAATTTTACTAACCCGCCATAAAACTTGAGCATGAGTCATACCTAAGTCAAGTGCGCGGTGGTACCAAAGATTATTGGCAGTTATATTAACTTTCCCAGTTTTTAATATAGTAATAATAAGGGTTGTTATTATGTCTGCAATGGGTAATAGAGCTAAGGTAATTAAAGACCATGTGTTAGTACCACTAGCAATTGCTAAAATAAATAACCCACCTAGCATAAACCCTATCCACGAGCTACCTACATAACCAACTTCTAAAAGAGCCTTAGGGCGGTTAAAACGAATAAAACCAATGCAACAACCAGCAATAACTAACGCTGGTAACACAACCACTTTTGCTATAATCGATAAACCTATAGCTATTATAATAGTAGTTACAGGGATATAACCATCTACTTTGTCCATTAGGCGGTAGGTTTGGATTAGTGTAAGCCAAAGCCCAGCTAGCACCATGCGGTCAACCCATAGTGGGACATCGTTTATAATTTGCGGCAAAAATATTAAAGAACCACCAACCGCCAAAATATTAATAGCCATATAACGCCAAGGGGCACGGTTTTTAGTGTCTTGTTGCCAGCCGCTGTGGGCAATCATCAGTCCAAATACAAGCAATGACACAGTCGTAATTATAGGTAATTGCGGTATAGGGAATTTAAAAGACGCTGCAACTGCAAGTAAAAGGCTAGTTGTGGCAACCAATACTACTAGACCACCACCAGCAAGAGTACTTCTTTTTTTACAAAAACTAAGCGTTCTTGGTAAAAGAGCACTGGTTAAAATAAATGGTAAAACAATGGCTATAGAATCAAGCATGGGGCGGTACTAACTCATCTAAAATTATATCGAATGGTTGGGGGTTAAACCCAAAGTCATGGAGCGCATTTTCTTGGGTAAATATACTGTCTTTTCTTACTTTTAATATAGAAAGCGGCGCTGGTTTACTATAAGGGAAGTGGTGGTGTATATTATGGATAAAGAATAATGATGCAAGTATATTTGGTATAGGCACTACCTTGTGTTTACCCATTTTTTTACAGAAAACACTAAGCATCGCGTGGATTGTTAAAGGTTTTTGCCCGCATATATTGTATTTACGACAAAAAGTATGGTCACTAAAAAATGCTGTAGCAATTGCTCTTGCTATGTCACTCACGTGGATAGGGCGCAGGTGTTTACGTAAGGTATTGTTAGGGACAAAAATAAAGCTAGATTTTCTCTTTTTTAGCTTATTTATTAATTTTGTAAGTGGGTCATTTTTAAGCCCACACAACAAAGAAGAGTTTAATAAGGTCCAATCTAAGAAAGATTTGTGTAAAGTTGCTTCAGCTTCTTCAACAACTGCTCTAAGCCGCATATTGCCTGGCATATAGTTTGTAGCCATTGAGAAAAATAGTACTCTTTTAACTCCATTTTTTTCACACAGGTTTACTATGTACTTAGTATTGCCATCTTCAATTGGATTAAGACATATAAGACCATCTGCAGTTTTAAGGGCACTAGATAGGCTACCCTCATCGGTAAAGGGTGCCTCAATTGGTTTTACACCATGAATATGAACAAGCATTTCTTCAGCTTGAGGGTGGAGTAGAGAGTAAGAGCAATCGTCATTATTTTTAATAAGGTAATTAAGCACGTTACGAGTAACGGCATAGTCATCACCAATAACGAGGATATTAGTTGTCATGCTAGCTTATCCCTAGTGTATTCTTTAATACATTTAGATAGTCGTTTGCTAATTTACTATAAAGGAAATTATCGCTAACCCATTTTTGCCCTTTTAGGCCAAGTAGCTTTGCTTTATCGGGGTTGTCTATCAGTTTTAAAATAGCATAGGCAATCTTTTCGCTATTTTCTGGGGGAACTATTAGTGCAGTCCGTGATTTGTTAATGGCTTCTGCAGTTTCGCCCGCTGCAGAGGCAATACATGGCTTTCCACTGCTCATAGACTCAAACAATTTTGGGGGGATAATACTTTTTAGACCTTCAATATCTTTAAGTGGAATAAGACATATATCTGCTAAGCCGTAAAATGTACTATTACGCTGCAAGTCTTGAGTATGTATAAATTGCATATTAGGCAGACCACGCGAAATAGACTTTAACCTTTGTTTGTCGCTACCATCACCCACCAATAGGAATAAGATATCGCTACGTGATAATAGCATTTTAGCGGCATCTATAACTTGGCCCAATGCTTGTGCGTTTTCGTGCTCACCCATATACATAACAACTTTAGTCATCGGGCTAATTTGTAGTTCGGTGCGTAGGCGCTCTACCGAACCATCTTTTAAAGCTTGCTCGGTTTTTATTATCTCATCATCGTCAGCACCATTACTAATAACATGGATTTTTCTTCTAGGGATACCTCTGCTAACTAGGCTTTCTGCTAGTTTATCGGTTACTGTAATAATTGCGTCAGCTCGCTTATAAAGGAACATTTCCACTTTTATTAAGAAATCTAGAATTTTGCCATCTTTTAGTAAACCAAGTTCAATAAATGAGCTTGGCCAAAGCTCGCGTACTTCAAATATAAATTTTGCACCAAACCTAAGCGATAGCACCCATGCACTAATAGTAGGTATAAATGATGGCGAGCTTGCAATAATCACATCAGGGCTGCCGCCAGATGGCAAAATTATATTTTTCAATAAGCTTAGTGCAAAGGTTGCTTGCCTAATAAGTCTTGATTTAGTTGTTTTTTCTGGGGAAAGGTGCAGCCAATGTCGGTAAACATGCACTCCATCTATTTCTTCCGTCATGAAAGAAGACTTATTCTGGTAAGGCTCGTATAAGTGATTATTAGGGTAACTAGGCATAGCAGTAAGCACTGATACATCAATATCAGATTTTTGCCATTGCTTTGCAAGGCTAGCTAATCGCACCGATGGTGTGCATGGCTCAGGCTTAAAAGCTTGGGATATTACCCAGATACGCATTATTGTGCAGGCCCCTCTAGTGGTATTGCATTATGTTTTGGTAGCTTTGTTAGTAGTTCGAGGCGTTCGCCATCAGTAAACTCTACCGATACAATTTTAATTTCGGTACGCAAAGTTCTAAGAGAACCATTTAAAATCTCGTTGTCGGCACTGTTTGCTGGTGTTAATGGCATTGGCCATGCTTTTTCTGCGGTAGCCCCTGCTGCAAGGTAGTCATGGTCTTCGAGGTGTTCTTCGTGTAGCAATACGTCGTCAGCATTATAAATATGCAGAGTTGCTGTAAATTTGCTGATATCCCTACCACCAGTATTGCGGTAGGCAAGGCGCCACATTACGCCAGTGCTGTTGCTGTCAATCCCTGGAGATTTTTGGATGTCAATAAAACTCATTATATCTTCAAGTTTTTTCTTGATGGGTTTATTCAAATCCACCAACATTTCGGATTGCTTAGTTTTTATATTAGAAAGGAAGTTAGCTAAGTTTGGTACATCCGTAATCATCCAGCCAGTGTTGGGGTCAGTTCCAACTTTTTCTAGTAGAAAGTTTAGGCTTAAGTCTGCATTACCAAGGTCACTACGCGAAAAATTAACAGTAACAAGGGCATTAGTCTCGTTAGAGTCGAGGACTTTTAAACCTGTATAGTCCTGTGGGCGAGCACCTGTATGTTGCCATAATTGCCATAATAAACCACCTTGGTTTTGCTCTAAGTTGCCTGTATCAACTAGGTTTTCTAGCTGCATACTATACATTTTTGCTAAGTCTTTACGGAACACCCCAATCATCCCTTGGTGCATCATTTTACGGATCTGCTGCAAAGGTGCTGTTGTGGTTTCGTCTGCTTGCTCGTATGTAACAACTTGCTCGATTAAACTTTGGATAAACTGCTGCATGTCAACCACACTTTTAAATGTGTTGGTATCGTTAGTTTCAAGAGCATGCCAAGCAGTTTTCAAAGCATTTTCTGGTGGGTTTTTTGTTGGTATTGGTAGCAAAATAAAAACAATGCTAAAAAGCACAACTGCAGCTAATAGTGTAAACAAATGGCGTATAGTAGCAGGGTTTTTAACCTTTTTCTTACTTTTTGGTGCAGGTTGATCTTCCGCTATCTTTTTTTCTTTGTTCTTAACCATAATCTAACTACCTATTTATGTGTTTTTGTTAGTATGCGTTATTTTTTAACGCGTAGTCCCCAGTTAAGTACGCACTTTCCTTTTTGCCAAGCTCCGCGTATCACTAGTTTGTTGGTTGTAACCATTTGCCCAAAACAAGGGCTGTATTCAGAGCTGATATCCAGTAATTGCCCACCTTTAATCCTGAACGATAGCACCGTATTGTCTGGTAGGGTTAGCTCAGCTTCGGTATTATTTATTAATTTATATTTAATAGCAGGGTGCAGGTGGAAGTGCCCTTGTATTGGTAATTCTTTTTTCTTGCGTAGCTCAAGGTTATCTTCACCACGTAAATCTGTACCATCAGCATTCATGAATACTCTGCGAGTATGTTTAATACCTAGATGGCGGTATCCATCATGGCTTGCTTCAACGCCAATCCCAATTCCTGCTTCTTGCCGTACTTGTGATTTTATTTTGTTTGGTCTTCTTCCTAAAAGCCCATCTCCCCAAACTTCGGCACTGTTTTGCTCGCCTACAGATACGGTGTTATGTGCAGCTGTACCCCGCATAGTATTTCTTGTTGAGTCTTGGAAATTACCAGTACCACTATTAACAAACAGCCTTTGCCCTTCGTAAGAAAGCTCAAAAGATAGAGTATCAGCATGGGCATGGTGTGTGCCTTCTACTGGCGCACAAAGCCCAGCATCAAAAAGGAAAGTCATATGGCCATTATCAAGGCGGATATAGCCAGCATAAGGCAATTCAGCGGGGATATTTTCTGCTAGGCCGCAACGTTCTTGGATATCATCAAGAAGGTCAATATCACCAATATCACCATCATTAAATAGAGCTAATCCACCGTCAGGATGGCGGAAGAAAGCAAGTGCAACCGACATTCTGTCGATAGTGTCGCCAATTAGTTCTGCTGGTGTTTGCCCTGCTTTAATAATCATCGCGTGGATGTCTAATAAGTCTTTTAAGACTTGTGCATGGTAGTAGGGGCTGCGCTCGTGGTGCATGCCATCAGGTAGGATTTGGATTTGGATTTGCTGCTTAAGTAAAGCCTCAGCCTCAAGGAATGCGCTCTGTCTGCTAGGTAAACAAAGGCTGGTAAATATTTGTGCTTTTAGGTTTTTGATAAGCCAATGCCCACCCATATCCCATTCTATAACTTTAGGGAGGTGGTTTGCTTGGCGGATAAGATTACGCATAAATTTTTCTCGCCAGCCAATGTCAGCGCCGTCTAGTAGCCAACCGCTATGGGTCAGCCAATGGGTCAGCCGGCATGACAATGGGTAAGGGTGCCAACGGTTTGGGTTAAATGTGCCACAAACGTCAATCCAGTCAGAGATAATGTCTCGTGCGGCTGTTTTAGCCTCTTGGTTGTGGGTTGCGCGCAGATCAGCTAGCCACTCAAAGCTATGTAGCTCGTATAGCCATTGCTTGCTCGCCCCTTGAGGGGTCCACTGCATTGCTGCCCCCATGTTAATAGTACGAGAAACAAAGGAAAATGTATGTTTCATGATTGCGTTCCCATGCTCAACATTGCCCGACCATAGGTCAGGGGCAGTATGGATTGGTGCATCTGGGACTTCGGTGTCGTATTCAACAAACGGGTAAAATATACTGCGGTAATAAAATGTACGAACCCAATAATCAAGGCGCTGCACAAGCTGTACCGGAGAGACATGCCGTATAGTACGCAGCCATCTACCTACCTTTGGTAGGGTAAAATAGAGCTTGCCATTGATTAGTTGTTTCTTATTTTTCATCTACACTAAATTTTAATAAAAATTACCATTGTCGAGTATGGCACAGCACATGCAAAGTGCAAGGCTTTTTGCGTGATGTGGAGCATATTTGGTACTATTGATTACGCAGTGCGTCAATAGCTGCTTGGTAGTTGTCGTTATGATTAAATATAGCATTGCCTGCAACTAACACATCTGCTCCTGCTGCAATGGCGTGGGGGGCTGTTTGTGGTGTAATCCCACCATCAATAACTAAATGAATTGGCTTTTCTTGGTTATTAACCATAGAGCGAATATCTCTGATTTTTTGCTCCATAGTTGGCATATATGCTTGCCCACCAAAGCCAGGTTCTACAGTCATGACCAAGACTAAGTCTAGGTGTGGTAATAGTGGTTTAATGCTGTCTGGCATAGTGCTAGGCTTAATGCTAATACCTGCTTTACACCCAAGCGAACGGATTGTTTCGAGCAAAGTTATGGTGTCAACCTCGTTTTCGATATGGAAGGTGATGTGGTCTGCACCTGCATTAACATAGTCTTCAAGTAAACGGTCAGGATTATTTACCATAAGGTGGACATCAAAAGGCAATTTACTATGAGGGCGCAAGCTTTTAATGATCGGTGCACCAAAGGTTAGGTTAGGTACAAAGTTGCCGTCCATTACATCAAGGTGTAACCAGTCGGCACCTGCTTTTTCAATAGCCATAAGCTCTCCGCCTAAGCGGGAAAAGTCGGCAGATAAAATAGATGGGGCAATTTTTATATCCATAGAGGTTATTTTAACTATGATTTGCTATATATAGCAATAAAGAAACCATCACAGCCCATAGTTGGAGTTAGGCGCAGGCAATGAGAAGCTATTTTTGCAGGCTCTATATCGGCGGGTAAGTTATTAAGCGCAACTGGTTTTAGAGGCAGGTTTTCTAGTGCCCATAAATCTTGCTTTTCACCCTCATCATGTAAAAGCGAGCAAACAGCATAAACCAGAACCCCACCTTTTTTAAGAAGGGCTGCGCTTTTAGTTAGCATTTCTTGCTGTAGTTTTTGTAGTGCAATAACGTCTTGGGTCGTACGCAGGTGCATAACCTCAGGGTGGCGACGGGTTGTGCCTGTGGCTGAACATGGCGCATCTAGTAAAATACCAGCAAAGCTTCCGTCAGCAAAAGATGGCTTAAGCCCGTCTGCTGCTAAAAGCATTGCGGTTTTGCCAGTTTTACTAAGGTTTTCTTTGAGCCTACGCAAGCGTTTAAAACCGCGGTCGGCTGCAACTACAGATTTATCGCCATCTAGCAATTGCAATGTTTTGCCACCAGGGGCCGCACACATATCAAGAACTACACCATCTGTTTTTAGGTTGTTTAATAGCAATGTTGCAGGCCACTGTGCTGCCATATCTTGGATATAAACATCACCTGTTTGTATGCCTTCAAGGGTTGTAGCGGTGGTGTCGGCTGGTAACCTCCAACCGTCAGTTAAACCTTCTAGAGGGGTGGCGTCTTGTGGAGCATCGCCATTGCGCTGGCGGAAATCAAGACAAGCTTGCGACAGCATGCCACTTGCTAAAGCATGGGTAGACTCTTTGCCATAGTCAGAGCTTAATTTTTGCCTAAGCCAATTTGGCAAACAATCTTCCGCTAAAATTGCTTGGTCTTTTAAATTACGTTGGGCATTGCGTAGCACCCCATTAATTACCCCACTTAAATGGGGTAGCTTATTTGCTCGGGTTAAGTCAACCGTAGCGGAAATTGCCGCATGGTCTTTTACCCCGTCCATCATAAAGAGCTGGTATAACCCCATCCGCAAAATATTTTGCTGGTCGCTATTGTTAGGAAAGGGGGTTTGCATCATCGGGGCAATTTGCTTGTCTAGCCCCAAAGCAAAACGAATAACGCCCATAGTAAGGGTATATGCAAATGCTTTGTCCCGAGGGTTAAGGTCTGCACCATGCTGGGTGAAGGCTACATCCAGAATAACTTTTTTATTAAAAACGTCGCGCAAACAGTCAAGCGCAGCTTGGCGTGCAGTATCGGTTTTTATCTCAGGCTTTATGTGTTTTTGTGCTCTCATAATTTCAGGAACATAACATAACTATAGAAGCCTCTGCAAAAGGTATCTTAAAGTGATATTTTGCTTGAAACAATAGTTCAGCCGTTATAGGCTTATTCCTTAACGTAATATTTCTTTCCTTTTCCCTTTTTTCTTTTTCTACTTTCCTCCAAGGAACGACTATGCCTACACAACAGAACCCTGTAGTTACTGAAAACATGCAGGCTATACTTGCTATGTTCGAACAAGTTTACAAAGGTGCGGAACTTTTAGATTTTTTCCCATACCCTGAAGAAAAAATCGCCGAAGCCTACGAGTTTATGAAATGGGCACATGAGAAACAGCTCCGTAAAGGCCCTAAGAACCGCCCTTATGCGCAACATCCATTTATGGTCTTTATTCTGGTAAGGATGTGCGGCGGTACTGTGGATGAGCAAATTGCAGCATTGCTGCATGATGTTATTGAAGATATCCATAAATCGCACCCTGAAATAGACCGTACTGCTGCTTTTAATTTAATCCAAGGTAAGTTTGGACGTGCAATCTCAGACCTAGCTTGGTACTTAACTAATCCAGAAGGTCTTACCAAAGAAAACAAGCCTATTTGGCAAGCGCAGCAATTGGAAGACAAGCCAGAAATTCGTATGATTAAAATATCAGACAAGGCTGTAAATGGATATGACACAATCCACGACACTCCCAATAATTGGGATGCTGCAAAATTGGAATATATGGTACATTCTTGCAGAAAAGTAGCATTGCTCTATTCTGATGAACTGCCACGTGACCTGCTCAAATTTTGCACAAATCCAGAAACTATGGGTTATATAAAATCTGATTAACGATATTTAAACAAAAAGCCCAGCCAAATGGCTGGGTTTTTTGTTTATGGCAGTGGTTGCCAACTATTATGCTGCTCTAGATTGCCTAGGTGTTGTTGGTTCCGGGCTAGAGCTACATAACTAGAATTGTGTACTCCCACTAACCCAATAGCTAAAGCCTGTTCCGACACTTCTTTTAATAAATCACGATGCGGATTGGCGATATTAATTAGTATAATTCCATCGTCTTTTAGTTTTGCTAGGTTCTTATAAAGTTCTGATGTATCGGCATCTGTAAACTTATTAACGATTATCATCCCCAAGCTTTTATCATCAAAATAGTTTGCTAGGTGCTTGCGCCAATTTTCATTTATAACGGTGTTATTACCTTTGCAGTTTTTTAAATAAGTAAAGTAGTTGCTATCTTGGGCAATATTAATAATTAGGGGGTCTTTTTCGATAAAAACTAGGCTGTTTTCTTGGGGCGATAAACACGCCATCTCCCCAACCCTAAGCCCAACAACTACCCAAGGGGCAGTGTAAATAGAGTTTGGCAAATGGGTAGCAATACCGTTGAGGTTTTTTGGCACCGATAACGTTTTATCAGGCTCTATGCTTTGGCTGCCTTCGACCGTATTATTAGTTAGATTTATTAGTTTATGGGCAAGCTCTTCTTGGCTGAAAACTATACTGTAAGCACCATAAAGGCTGCGGTCAGTCAGGATGTGGTTTTCTTCGAATGTGGCTAATACAGGGTTACTTAAAACAGCCAACCCTGCTAGTAATGCCAGCCTAAAGGGGCGATTGAACGAGATCATCGCAAGGATAAGTATAATTACTAGCCAAAGAAAAGTGTTAGTATATCCAGAAAAATCAATAACATAACCTTTAATAGTTACAGACTTACCCGCAATCCATATTAACCCTACTGCCAAAATTGGTAATGTTATGTCAGCAATGGTAGCGGTAGCTTGTGCAAGCCATTTTGATTGGTAGACAGTTCTAAAAATAAGAGTTTGGTACGGTAATAATAATACACCTGCGCTAATAAGCAGTAGTGAGTACTCGTAAAGGTTATTAAAAAATAAGGGTGCTATAATAACGCTAATATTTCCACCAATAGTCATGCCCAGTAGCATTACAAAATAAAACGGAACTAAACTTCCTTTATTTGGTTTTGTTAATGCCAAAATTTGGTGCAATGCAGATGCAATAAAGAAAAATGCCCCCACATGCCAAATAAGCGCAATTGTTGATGAAGATAACGTTGGGCTAGAAGCAAAGAAGAATACCCCAATAAAACCAATTGCTGCCAGCGCACGGGTTGTGGCTGGCTTAATAATCTCTTTAATCGGGAAAGCCACAATAAGCGAAAATAAATATAGAACTAACGGGACACCCCATGTGGACAAGGTCGATCCTACGTGCGCAGTTACATAATTTATAACTGCAAATAATAAACCCGCAGGGACAAGTGCTAAGGTGAACCAATGGATTGTTCTAAGCATATTTACCTCTCTTGGTATTGGGGTGGGATAAAGGCAAACACTTTGTTATTAAGGGGTTTATTTTCGCGGATATTATACAGCAACACTTCTACAGGTTGGTCAAACTGGTTAGTGGTGGTTATTTGCCGCAGTTGGATTGGGTTCTCTAAAAAAGTAAGGCTTAAGGTGCTGCCAATGTCGCCAACTTCACTATCTTTAAGGCGAATACGCAGGTGGAGCAAGCCACCAATGTGGGCTAATTCTTCAACTACAAAATTGTCGTTGTTTAGTTTAATTTCTGGTCTGGTTAGGAAGTCGGCAATGCCCTCTCGAGGGATTTGATTAACCTGTTTTGAGGTTTCGTCGTAAAAATAAATAAGCCCACCACTAGATACCAGCTTAATCGGGTCTGGTGTTTGGTATTGCCACAAAAAACGCCCAGGGCGTTTAAAATAAAACATACCACTAGAAGGTTGCATACCACCAACACCTTGCTCGAAATTTGCTTGGAAGGTTTTAAGGCTGTTGAGGTATTTTTCTATCTCGGCAGTTTTTTCCGTAAGTTGCTGCCCCTCGATTGCACGATAGTTGTGGTTTTGGGCTGCAACCACACTTGTATTAATAATTATGAAAATGGACAGTAAAAATAGTAACCGCATCAAAAAAACACCTTATTTTATCATCAGAATGTAACATAGTTTTTTTATTAACTAAATACTATCTGTCATAAGGAGGTAGCGAACGACTGCGAGCGCTATCTGCTTGGTCAAATGTGTAATCCCGAGGGATACCTAAGTTTTGGTCAGGGTAGATTAAGTCAGGGTTGCTAATTTGGCTGCGGTTAGCGTCATAAATAAGAGGCCATAGTTTCCAATCGCCATAAATGCGGTCTTGTTCCGATATCTCTGAAAGTGTGTCGCCATCTACAACTGTGTAATTATCAGGGAAAGCATTGTCTCCGCTACGTCTGTTAGGTGCCATACCTACCCCACCGTTACGAGCTATCGTGCTGCCACCTGCTGGCGGAGATGTGTAAATGTCAAGTTCGTTACCACGTTGGTTCTCTACGTAGTCATAGTCGCCCCTTTGTGGGTTGAAATGGCGACCTTGGCCAGTGTCACGCCAGTCTTGGCGAGGAGAGCCAATCCGAGTTTTTACCCCAAGGTCTCTATCACCATATTGTGGCATGTTGTTGTCGTCTGGGTTGCCGATAAATAGTCTGCCGCCTTGTTGCGCTTTATTAAGGGCAGCACGGCGAGCCATAACGTCATAACCAGTAATAGGTTGCCCGTCAGGGCCAATAATTGGGTTACCATTGCGGTCGAGTACATAACCGTGGAGCATGTCTTGTTGCATGCTAGGCTGCGCTTGGTGCGGGCGCATAACCATAGAGCCAGAACCATTCATATAAGCAACTGGCACAAGGTCATCACGAGTATAATAGCGTGTCCAGCTGTCAGCGTCTTGGGAGTCATACATCAATGGTGCTGGGGGGCCAGATGGGATAATTTCTTGTTTAAAGGGACGTTTTTGGTCCTCGTGGTAGGTTGTCGCCTCGTCTAGCCAACCAAAAATACCTGCTTGCGCCTGTTGTGGCACAATAGCAAATACTGCAGTTATAATAAACAGCAAAGTAAGTATTTGTTTCTTTTGGTATTTTTGTTTTAGCATCAGTTCTTTTTCTATTTTTAGAATAAGGTTGTTGTGTTTTTAGTATGCCCTACTTTACAATGTGTCGCAAAACCTAAGCGGGAACAAGCCATGCTGTATCGATTATTTATTTTAACCATTGTTGCAAATATGTTGCTTTTAGGGGGCTTTCCTTTAAATGCTTATGGGCAGTCGTCAAAAACACCAGTAGTAATGGCATTGGCAGATGTCCCTGTAACTTTAGACTCTCGTTTTTCAACAGGTGCAAGTGCAAGCAGGATTACCCAATTACTAAGCTTGCCATTGGTAAAAATTGGTGATGATTTTACCCCTAAAGCAGCGGCAGCTATTTCTTTTAGCCAACCCACAGCGCTATCGGTTAGGTTTGTTCTAGGCGACTATACATTTGTTAATGGCACAGCGTTAACAGCACAGCATGTAAAAGATTATTACGAGAATTTGCGCAACCCTAAAACAGGCTCGCCATTTTCGTGGCTACTACGTAATGTTAGCGAAATAGTGGTAGAAGATAACAAAGTTATTGTTTTTAACCTAATAAACCCCGACCCCTTTGTGTGGACACTTTTTACCCGCCCTTTAATGCTGCCTGATGTTGGCTTAGGTAACGACAATGCTGCGATTAGACCTGTAGGCCTAGGCCCATATATGGTCGAAGAAGGGAGCACGCCGGTGCAACTATCCCTTAAACTTAGCTCTTATTGGGCAGGGGAGCTTCCCGCTTCAGAACGCATAACTTTTAAAGTAGTTAAAGACCCACTAGTGCGCCTATTAAAAGTACAACGGGGTGAGGCACATATTATGCAAAACGATATGCCAACTGTATTTTTTGCTGATGCCAAAGAAAAGGGCGAGTTAAAGCATCAAACTGCGCAATCCTCCAACTACACTTATTTAGGGTTTAATTTTGACGACGAATTTACGGGCAATAAAGCTGTGCGTGAGGCTATTGCCTACGCTATTGACCGTAAACTAATAATGGATACCCTTCTTTATGGCTTAGCTCGCCCTGCACCAAGTTTATTGCCTAATAGCCACCCCGCTTTTTGGGATGCACCCTTGCGCAAGCATAATATTAAGAAAGCAATTAATATTTTAGACAAGGCAGGGCTTAAGGCAGACCAAAATGGAATAAGGCTACATTTAAGGTTCTCTACCACTAATAACCCTTCAACATTACTATTGGTGCAGGCAATCCAGCATCAGCTAAAAGAGGTGGGGATAGAGCTAGATATTAATATTTCCGAGTGGGGCACATTTTACGGCAATATTAAAAAGGGTAATTTCCAGATGTATTTATTAACTTGGGTTGGTAAGTACGATGCCGACATTTACCGCAGTGTTTTCCACAGTAAGTCTATGCCACCTAATGGCGCAAACCGCGGTAGGTACCAAAACCCAATTATGGATAGATTTATTGATAAACTATGGTCAGCACCAGAAAAATTAGCAGAAACTGCCCAAGCAATCCAAATACTGCAGCACCAAGATATTATCTACATTCCCCTGTGGCGGCGGGATAATATGGTGCTGCATAGCCCTAAGCTTAAAGGCTTTATTCCGCAACTTGATGGCAGCTATGAGGGGTTATTGAAAGCAGCTGTTAAATAGAAAAAGCCCTCGTGTTTTAAACACGAGGGCTTTTCCGTAGCGCAATAGCGCTACTCGTTAATAACTTCTTCGCAACCACCTTGACCTCGCAAGAAGTCGTGGCTCGACATTCTTATTTCTAACATGTCGCCAGGCGATACAGCTTGGAAAAGCTCTTTACTAATGGCGCATGTAATCATGCCTTTAGCATCGAACACAACCATTTCATATTTATCACGCTCAAGCGCAGCAATACTGTCCACTGTCGCCACAAACTCGTGAGTACGTGGTTCAGAATTGGTGGATATTACTATAACCACCAGATAAAAAAGAAAACCCCAAAATGGCAGGAATTTCTTTAAAATGGTGTTTGCTGCGCCTTTTTCTGCAATAGCGAAATTCATAGGAATAATCCTTAAAAAAATAAAACGGAAGACCTACCATAAGGTAGGCGATAATTTATATACAAAGCTGTTATGGTAATTATAAGTTCTAGTTTCAATACTTATTTAAAAGAAAAACCCCTTATAATAAGGGGCTCTCGCTTAATGCTAATTAGTTATTTTATAGCCTACAAGTAATTCTGCCACCAGATAGCCACCATGGGATGTTTGATGCTTTAATTAAATCATCAATTTGAATATCTTCATATTGAGATTTAGTAGGAAAGCAGAACCTTGTTTCACCTGTTGCTAATTTTATTGTTATATTAAAATTATCACCAATTTCCTGTTTACTTTCTACTGCTACGAGAGCGGTAGTTTGGGTCATTGCTACAAAACCAAGAGTCATGATAATTGCTACAAGTGACATCATTAATAATGTAAATGCAAATTGTTTATTAGTCATAATTATTCCTAAAGATAGTAGTGAAAAAATAAGTGCTTATTAAGCAAGATAGATAACTTGTGGATATGTTTTAGGAATTAAAGGTGGGTATTTCAAGTGGTATAGTGATTTCTAATTTTATTTACTTCATCCTCTTTACATCTAGGTATGATGGCGGGTATTATACCCTACCTAACTAAAAAGAGATAAGAGCCTACTAATGGACAACTACTACCACGACCGTCTTTATATGCCTCCACGCGCAAGAATAATCTTTAAACTAGCTGTTTATTTACTAGTGGTTAGCTCTTTTGTGGGGATATCATCTCTAATGGACGAAGGTTCTTTTGCTAAAGGCTTAGAAGACGTAAAACACGTAGGACAAACTGTTGTATCGAAAGCCCCTTTAATATCTGAATAATTAATAAGGTAAATTAATCATGCTCCAAGGCCCAAGCAAACTACCAAATGGTGATGTAACCTCGGCAGTAGTTTTTTTACATGGTTATGGCTCTAACGGGGAAGATTTACTTGGCTTAGCACCTATGCTTGAAGACAAATTACCAACTACTGCATTTTTTGCCCCAAATGCCCCGCAACCTACGGTAATGGGTGTTGGCTGGCAGTGGTTTTCCGACGCTGGTGGCACATTTATTGACCGTGCAGGGATTGACAACGCAACAAAACTACTCGAAGAATTTTTAGAAAAAGAAGTTTATACTCCCCATGGCCTAACCCCCAAACAAGTGGCTTTGGTTGGCTTTTCCATGGGAACGATGGCAGCTTTACATGCTGCCCCTCGGCTTACGGGTGGCATAGCTTGTGTAGTTGGCTTTTCGGGGATGATGATGTTCGCCGATAGTTTAAAAGATATAGAATACAAACAAACCATGCCAGTTTTACTTGTCCACGGTATGGAAGACGACGTAGTGCCATATTTTGGTTCGCAACAAGCAACTAAAGACTTAGAAGCCAATGGTTATAACGTGCAGCTACAACTCCTTGATGGTCTCGCCCACGGTATCGACGAGCGGGGTATAAGGCTAGCCGCAAGTTTTATCGAAGGTAATCTATAAAATAGCTTAAAGCTTAGACATAAGGTTGCATATTGACTATTATTATAGTTATGTTAAATGTTCATTATCTTTATTCTTCTTTTTCTTTTTTAAAGGAATGCCTGACCTAATAAGTTATGGCAGATCTAGAAATGATAAAATCAAATATTAAATCTGTTATTGTTGGAACAGGGTCCTATTTACCAAGTAATTTAGTAACCAATGCCAATTTGGTTGAAAGAATGGATACTTCCGAAGGTTGGATATTAAGCCGTACGGGGGTTAGCCAGCGTCATATCGCTAACGATCAAGAAACTCCCGCTGTAATGGCAACTATGGCTGCTAATAAAGCATTAGAAATGGCAGGGTTAACAGGAGATGATATTGACCTAGTAATAGTAGGTACTGTTTCTGGGGATTTGTCTTTTCCAAGTGTTGCATGTTTTGTTCAAAAAGAAATTGGCATGGTTAATAAAGGTTCTGCTTTTGACATACAAGCTGCATGTAGTGGTTTTATCTATGCGCTGCATTTAGCCGACACCCAAATAAAGTTAGGTATCGTTAAACGAGCCTTAATTATTGGAGCTGAAAAGATGTCTAGTTACATAGACTGGGAAGATCGTAGCACGGCTGTTCTTTTTGGGGATGGTGCTGGTGCGGTAATTATTGAGGCTTCTAGTAATACTAATTATGGTGTTATCGGTACTAAAACATGTGCTGATGGTAGCAAGGCAGGGTTTTTAAAAAGCACTGGCGGGCCATCATTAACAGGCACTATAGGTAATATCGCAATGGATGGCAAAGAGGTATTTCGCAATGCTGTCGAATATATGGCAAGCGTTACTGCTGATCTACTTAAAGAACATAGTGTGAAGGTTTCTGATGTGGATTGGCTTGTGCCACACCAAGCTAATTTACGTATTATTGAGGCAGTTGCCAAAAAAATGCAAATACCCAAAGACAAAGCTATTTTAACAGTGCAAGACCATGCAAATACTTCTGCGGCATCTATACCACTTGCTTTGGATATAGCAAACCGTAGGGGCTTATTTAAACAAGGTGACATACTAGCAATTTGTGCATTTGGTGCAGGGTTTACATGGGCGAGTGCATTAATCCGCTGGCAAACAACCTAAGCGATAAGCAGAAAACCGCCATTCCTTGAACCCAGGGAATGGCGGTTTTCTGCTGTTTGTAAGATTAATCTTGAAAGTACGGTTATTACTATATATAAGTACCGTATAGTTTTGGCATCTTGTTTAATTTTTCTTATTTACTCTTTAAAAAGGGGCTACTTTAGAAATAAAGTGGCGTAAAACTATGCGTGATTTAAACCAAGTTATGGTTGTATCAGAGATTATCTATAGAATTAAGGAACTAGCGGCGAAGCAGATAAATGAGAAATTAGCATTTATGGTGTTTGGGTTGTTTGTGCTCGTAATTACTTCGGTTATAGAGCAATGGTCAACAGGATTATCCTTTTACATGGGGCTAGCTTTATTTGTTATGGCTGTTATGGCCTTTGAGGAAATATCTTTTAAAGATATTGCCGACCATCTTGCCCGTAAAGATGTGCAGAAGGGGCTAGTCATGTTTCTACTGGCTTACCCTGCCTTTGCAGCAGTATTTGTAATGCTAGTTGCGTTTGAATATTGGTGGGTTATTCCTGTAGGGTTAATAGTCTGCATGGTTATATCTATAATTGTTACATCAGTTGTAGATAGAGGTCCCATATGGGACCTCGCAAATAATTGGGGATTTACTGTATTTATGAGTTCTATCATATCGGTAATCTCTGTGGCAGCAACTTTCTCAGCTATTGTCTTATTTGATGATGGTGGGTTCGAAAACAAAGTCGTTATTTTAGGTACGATTGTTTGGGGTATTATTACCGTGTCTCTTGTATTCCTAGCAATATGGTCTATAGCTAAGTTGGCTAGTGATATATCCAAATGTATCGATAATAATTACCGATTTGATAGTTAATTAATCCGCACAAAAAGCCGCCGTCCCCTATATTATTTAGGGAACGGCGGCTCTGCTGTTTTCTGGTTGTTTATTATGGAGTTTGCCTGATGATAATCTCACGCTTGCCGACGTGGTTTGGGGGGCCGACTATGCCGTCTACTTCCATTTGCTCTATAATCCGTGCGGCACGGTTATAGCCAATTTGCAAATGGCGTTGGATAAAACTGGTAGATGCTTTTTGCTCGCGGGCTACAAGCTCGATAGCGTTGGAGTATAATGGGTCAGAGTCAGAGTTATCACCCGATAAGTTACTGCCGCCACCATTGCCATCTTCTTTAGTAATGCTAGCAATATACGATGGCTGCCCTTGGGTTTTGGTGTGTTCTGCCACGTGGATGCACTCGTCTTCGCTAACAAAGGCACCATGTAAGCGCTGTAAGTTGCCCGAGCCATTTGCCATATACAGCATGTCGCCTTTACCAAGGAGTTGTTCTGCGCCCATTTGGTCGAGCACTGTGCGCGAGTCTATTCGGGAAGTAACATTAAACGAGAACCTAGTTGGGATATTAGCTTTAATAAGCCCTGTTACAACGTCTACACTGGGGCGTTGGGTTGCTACAAGTAGGTGTAGGCCTGCGGCACGTGCCATTTGCGCTAAGCGTGCTATAGAAACCTCTACCTCTTTTCCTGCTACCATCATCAAATCGGCAAGCTCGTCAATCACTACTACAATATAGGGGAATGCTTCGGTAGCAAGGGGCTGTTGCTCCATAATTGGTTGCCCTGTTGAGGGGTCAAAGCCTGTTTGTACGGGTCTGGTTGGTACTTCGCCTTTGGCGGCTAGTTCGGCAAATTTACTATTAAAGCTTTGGATGTTTTTAACGCCCATCTCGCTCATCACTTTGTAGCGGCGTTCCATTTCTTTAACTGCCCATTTAAGTGCGGTTGCTGCTTTGTTAGGGTCGGTTACAACTGGGGTAAGTAGATGGGGAATGTCGTTATAAATGCTTAGTTCTAGCATTTTAGGGTCAATCATTACAAAGCGTAGTTGCTCGGGCGAAAGGCGATAAATAAGGCTTAAAATAAAAGCATTCATCGCTACAGATTTACCAGAACCTGTAGTACCAGCAATTAAGCAATGGGGCATTTTAGAAATATCGGTATAAACAGGGTGGCCGCTGGTATCTACCCCTAGTGCTACTGTAAGTTTGCCGGGGTGGGTTTCGAATGCTTCGGTTGCAAGTAGCTCGCGCAGTGTAACTGTGCGTCGCTCAGCATTTGGCATTTCGATACCAATAACATTTTTACCGGGGATAGCTGCAACCCGAATTGAAACCGCTGCCATAGAGCGGGCTAAGTCGCCAGCTAGCCCAACTACTTGTGCAGTTTTTACGCCTGCTGCTGGTTCAAACTCGTAAATAGTAATAACTGGCCCAGGGCAAATTTTAGTAACCTGACCAATAACATTAAAGTTAGCTAGGTTTGCCTCTATGAGGCGTGCATTCTGGGTGAGAGAAGACTCGCTCTCGGGTTTAATAGCATTCTCGTTTTTGTCGAGCAGGTGCAATTGCGGTAGTTGGTAGCTGTCGTTTAAATTAAGGGGTAGGTCTGTTTGTCGCTCTTCCTCTTCACGGCTAGCTGGGGTTATATCGGGGGTGCTACGCTCTACTTTTGGTAATAATTTGCGCCGCGGAGGAATGGGGATAGATAAACCAAACTCCATTTGTTGTTCACGCTCGTGGATGCTTTTAGCAATCCGCCGGCAAAGCCGCGCAAACTCGGTAGCATATACATTAATAAGCTTCGAAAAGCGGTACAAATCATGTACAGATAAATTAGTTAGCCATAGTAAACTTAGTAAAGTTAGCAATGAGGGCAAGAAAAACGCACCAAATGCACCAAGCCAGTGCATCATCACATTACCAATTAATACGCCAACAAGGCCACCGTTGCCTGTTCCCATACCTTGGGGCCAGCTTTCTATTGGTTGCGCCAGGTGGAATAGTGCCGCAAGCGATAGCATAATAATAGGGATAGTTGGTATCCGTAATGAAAGATGGGTAACAGGGCGATGTGCCACAAGGTTTATTGCCCAAAAAGTAAGTACAATTGGTAAAATGTAAGATGCTGCTCCAAAAAACGTAAGCATACTGTCGGCCATGTATGCGCCTATAATCCCGCCACTATTATTAATAGTAATATAAGCAATAGCACGATTAAACGAAGGGTCTTGCAACGAGAAAGTAGACAATGAAATAAAGATAAATAGGCTAATAAAACCCAAAAATAACCCCGAGCTTTCGTAGATACGAGCTAATACAATATCTTTCAACGCCTCTTTAGGGGGGGTGCGTTTAGTTTTTTTGCGGTGTTGCTTATTTTTAGACATGGAAGAGGTATTCTGCTTTCTGTTATGATTTATTAATTAACTTTAGCATGTAGGTCGATAACTGCTAAATATTAGAAGGTCTTTATACAGGCTTTTTATAATAATGTATGACAAAATTATCGCAATGACATGTTTATACTGGATTTTTTGTTAAGAGACGTGTAAACAAAGCGCTTGATACCAATCAATTTTTATATTTTAGTGAAAGATTTTTTTATGTGCGCAGCCCAAATTAAGCCAGAGAATATCCGCAATATTGCGATTATTGCTCACGTTGACCACGGTAAAACAACACTTGTTGATGCTTTGTTGCATCAATCTGGTTCTTTTGCAAGTCATCAAAAAGTAGATGAACGCATTATGGATAGTGGCGATATTGAAAAAGAGCGCGGCATTACTATTTTAGCTAAAAATACTTCTATCGAGTATAAACAGCACCGTATCAACATTGTAGACACTCCAGGTCACGCCGATTTCGGTAGTGAGGTAGAGCGTGTTCTAGGTATGGTAGATGGTGCCGTTTTATTGGTAGATGCTGCCGAAGGGCCAATGCCACAAACTAAATTTGTATTAGGTAAAGCTTTGCGCTTAGGGCTAAAACCAATTGTGGTTATTAACAAGATTGACCGTGGCGACGCCCGCCCTGAAGAAGTTGTAAACGAAGTTTTTGACCTGTTCGATAGTTTAGGTGCTACCGAAGATCAGCTGGATTTCCCAGTTTTATACGCTGTTGGTCGTGATGGTTGGGTAAGTGAAAAAGCAGATGTTAAAGGCGACGATTGTAAGCCATTGATGGATTTGGTACTTACACATGTGCCAGCACCAGTGTCTGACGCTAAAGCTCCTTTCTCGATGCTTGCGACTCTGATGGAAAAAGACGAGTACGTCGGCCGCATGATTACAGGACGTATCTACACAGGTACTGTTAAAGTTGGGCAAACCATTAAGGTTCTAGACCGCGATGGCAAACTTGTTGAAAATACTAAAATCAGTAAAATTGTGGCATTCCGTGGTGTTTCTCGTACTGCAATTGACGAAGCTGTTGCAGGTGACATTGTATCTATTGCTGGAGCAAGCGACGTTTTTGTTTCGCACACTGTGTGCGACCCTTCAGTGCAAACTGCACTAGAAGCACTAGCAATTGACCCACCAACCTTGGCAATGTCATTTGGTATTAATAATTCACCTTTAGTTGGTAAAGATGGTAGCAAACTTACCAGCCGTGAGATTGGTGACCGCCTCGAGAAAGAAGCTGAAATTAACGTAGGTTTACGAGTTGAAGAAGGTTCTACACCTGAGACATTCCGTGTGATGGGTCGTGGTGAATTGCAATTGGCAGTTTTGATCGAAACCATGCGCCGTGAAGGTTTCGAATTATCGGTTGGCCGTCCTGAGGTTATTATCCGTGAAGAAGCTGACGGTACACGCTCTGAGCCATACGAAGAAGTAGTTATTGATGTTGATGACGACTACGCTGGCGTAGTTATGGAAAAAATGGGCTTACGCCGCGCTGAGATGACCGACATGGTAGCAGACCACCATGGTAAGCAGCGTCTTATCTTTGAAGCACCAAGCCGTGGGATGATTGGCTACCGTAGTGAATTTTTGATGGACACACGTGGTACAGGAGTACTTACTAGAATTTTCAAACATTATGGTGCTGTTCGTAGCCAGCCAGTTGGCCGCCGTCAAGGTGTGCTTGTTTCAATGGAAAATGGTAAATCAACAGCATTTGCTTTATGGAACTTGGAAGAGCGCGGTATTATTTTCATTAACCCTGGTCAGGAAGTTTATGACGGGATGATTATTGGCGAAAGTGCCCGTAATGAAGATATGGAAGTGAACCCTGTTAAAGGTAAAAAACTAAGTAATGTTCGTGCTTCTGGTAAGGATGATGCTATTTCTTTGACCCCACCACGGGAAATTACCCTTGAAACAGCTCTAACTTATATTGAAGATGACGAACTGGTGGAAATTACCCCAGAACATATCCGTCTTCGTAAAAAAGGGCTTGATAGCCATACCCGTAAACGGTTAAAAAGAGCAATTGCATCATAAATTTTTAATCTTGACGATTTGTAAAAATAACTTTAATTAATTACCCGTAAAAAAATAGAAGGTAGACTTTATCGTGGCAACTGGAATGACAGCAATAAACCATATAGCAGATATAACCCCAGAACAAATGTGGACAGCAGGTGCTATTTTCCTAGCAACTTACGGCCTTATTTTAACTGAACGAGTTAATCGTGCAATTATCGCACTGCTTGGCTCAGGGTTGATGATTTTACTTGGTATCGTAACCCAAGAACAAGCCTTTGCCAGTATCGACGGCAACACCATCGGGCTTTTATTAGGGATGATGATTATTGTTGCAGTTATGAAAGAGTCTGGCGTATTCCAGTATGTAGCGATTAAGTCGGCTAAAGTTGTTGACGCTAGCCCCTTGGGAACACTAGTTGTTTTAGCTTTTGTAACGGCTATTTTCTCGGCATTGCTCGATAACGTTACAACTGTATTGCTAACTACTCCTGTTATTTTACAAATTACAAGAGAACTTAGAGTCCAGCCTTACCCTTACTTATTTACAAGTATTTTAGCGTCAAACATTGGTGGTTCTGCCACTTTGATTGGTGACCCTCCAAACATTATGATTGGCTCTGCCGCTGACCTTAGCTTTATGCAATTTGTTAATAATGTAGGCCCAGTTAGTGTGGTTGTAATGTTCTTAACTATTATCCCTATTGTATGGTTTTGGCGTAAAGACCTTGTTACAAACCAAGAAAACCGCGCTCGCATCATGAAGATAGACGAGAAAAAGTGTATTACAGACGTGGAGCTATTAATTAAATCTCTATTTTCTGTTGTATTAGTTCTTGTTGGCTTCACAGTTGGGCATGGCCATGGTATTGCGCCAGCTACTGTTGCTCTAACTGGTGCAGGGATATTGCTATTACTTGATAATATCCACCATCACTCGGAAAAACAGCACGAGAAAATACATCGTGCAATTGCCGAGTCAGAGTGGGTAACCTTATTTTTCTTCGCAGGGCTATTTATTATCGTCCATGCGGTTGAGTATGTAGGTATTATCGACCATATGGCTAGATATATGCTTGACTTAACAGGTGGCGACAAAAACTACACTATGGTTGCTATTCTTTGGAGCTCAGCAATTCTGTCGGCATTGATAGATAACATCCCGTTTGTAGCAACCATGATTCCGATGATTCAGTCTATGGAAAGCACCTTTGGTAGTGGTGTTGCGCTTGAACCTTTGTGGTGGTCATTATCTTTGGGCGCATGCTTAGGTGGTAATGGCTCATTGATTGGTGCTAGCGCTAACCTTGTGGTTGCAGGATTGGCTGAGAAAGACGGCCATGGTATTAGCTTTGTTAAGTTTATGATTATGGCTTTCCCACTAATGATTATGAGTATTATAATTTCTCATATCTATATTTGGTGGCGCTTTATGGAATAGAATTAATAACCACTTTAAAAAGGCACAGCTTATTAGTTGTGCCTTTTTTTATAATAATATCAATTTCAGATTGAACCTGAATTGACTATATAAAGCTGACAGTTCTAATTTTTATACCTATATATTGTCAGTTTTCTGACTCTGTCTACTTGAATATTGGCAAAACAAATACCACATAATCTTTAGTATTGAATAAAAGGAATAAGAAAAGATGACTGTAGAACAGGTTATGGCAAAGTCAAAACGAGCGCGAGATGCCCACCGTAAGCTAATGCTAGATATGGCAGCCCGTGGAGAGATGACCATGGCAGGCAGAGTCATGGCAAATGTTGATAAGCTAACCTTAGAAGCAACCCTTAGTAATAGTGAAGAGCTAGATGTTACTAAATATATCGTAGAAGCTGGTGGGATTGCCTTAAAGCGCGAAGAGTTGCCAGACTACGGCATTGACCCTGCAGTTTTATATTTAATGAACGAAGAAGAAAGTTTTGACCCTCCCGGAACATTCTATGGTTTTGATGATGGTTCAATAGTACTACTAGAGAATGACTAATAAGGAGATATAAAGATGAATAATGCACATGAAATTGACCTTACCGAGATTGATGAGAGGGATATTGCTCTTATTAAAAGGCAACAAGAACCTCATATTGCAGCAGAACTTGGGATTGCTCCATCTAGGCTAGATGGTGACGAGCCAGAGCAAGACTTTAACTTAGAATTAGATGATGGTGAAGAACTAGACTTTGAGCGTTAATAGTCATTAAATCGCCACTGGAATTTTAAAGCGGCGCATAGCCCGTCGATATCGGGGAATACGGTGTGATCAGTAACACCAAGGTCGTATAGCTCTCGCATTAGGTCAATCTCACGACTAACATCAAAAAATATTTTATGGATTTTATTAGGTGTAAACTTGTAGCCGTATGGCTGCAAGGTGAAAACGCTGTTTTGCGCTGGTATCCGAGGGCTAAAAGCAGGTGGGTGGTAAAGTCTAAATTCCTTAACCTCAAACGGGTTTGACGCTTGGCGGGTTGAGATTTCTTTAGGTCTTTCTAACATTAGAATAACAGATTTACGGTTTTCATCAGGGTTCATAATCCCCATTTTTCGTAACGAAAATAGTGCTGCGGTTAGAGGGCTGCTGCTCCAATCAAGTAGCCGAGTTGGCAGGCCATGGTGGCGTGCCATGCATAGCCACTCAATATCAGTTTGGGGGATGTGGTCAAGGTATGGTAACGCTTGCGACTTAAAACGTTCGAGGAGGCGTTGTTCGTCTACTTTGTCTGTTTCAGGGTTATAAGAATGTAATTCTCCATTTGTTATACGCATCATATTGGGGCGATAAATGGTTGGCAATGGGTCGAAATCGTGGTTTTGCCCTCGATAAATAAAACCGTTGCCCGCACTGTTTTGCTGTTGTATCTCAGCAATTTTTGCTAGCAAGCTACGGATAGATGTAATGGTTGTTTGTGTTGTCATGGGTAATATACTAGCAGTATTTATATGTGTAATAAAAAGATAATACAAAATTGTTATTATCTCTTGATTTTGTTTTTATATAGGACTATACCAAAATCACACTTTTTAAGAACTTCTTTTCTTTTTCCTCACTACTTAGGAGGTATCGTATGCCTAGAGAACTTTTAAAACCTATGGGAAGTTGTAGCCTACATAATAAAGACGATGGAATAGTCAAACTTATCGACTTTATAACCGCTATGAATACCATTAAGGACACATTAAATTTATATTTTGACCATACGCATACGCCAATAATTGGTTTTTATTGGAATCCAGGGAGAATGTCTACTGTTGACAAAGACAATACTGCCCCAGATTACAGAGTTAGTACTCTGGCTGAAATTAGGCAAAATACATGGAATAAAGCTTTTGTTATAGGCGCACATTTTTCCATAAAATACCAGAAGGATGGTAGAGAATTATTTATTTCTATCAAAGTTGAAGCTAAAGGAGAATGTAGCAATAAAGTTTCGTGCCACTTCTTTGGTATTGGTGGTGCTGATGAAGATATTGGTGCTGTAATGAATAAAATTACTGCCGCATCCCAAACATGTTTTATTATAAAAAATGAAGCTGCAGACCATAATTACGGTGAATGAATTAAATCAAAAAGCACAGCCTATATGGGCTGTGCTTTTTGATTTAATTTTACAGAATAAATATAGAGTTGTAGACAAATACAAGCTATGGCAGCATAATTAATTAATAATTCATTTAAAAAAAAGGTTTTTTGTTTTGGAAGAAATATTAGGGGAAAATATCCTAGAGAGATTTACTAATAAAGACAACATTTCTGTTATGTGTAATAAGCGTGCACAACGGCAGAAATTGAATGTTTTGTTTGTTGAAGACGATGAAGCCACTCGCACCCTTTTAGGGATGACTGCCACATCATTAGAGAAAAACTGTGAAGTAACTCTAGCAGAAACCATGAAAGATGGGGCTGCTCGTTACTTAGAAAATGTCCCTAATATTGCATTTCTTGACATCCAGCTCCCTGATGGTAGCGGTCTTGATATTTTAAAGCTTATAAAAGCTAATGACCCTGACGCTTATGTTGTTATGATTACAGCTAATACAACACCTGCAAATGTTAATATTGCTATTACAGCAGGTGCAGATGCTTTTATTGCAAAACCATTCACTAAAAAGAAAATACAAGATATTTTCGATAAATATGTAAATAAACAACCTAGGAAATAATAGCCCTATGAATATCCTTAATCGAGAGAACCTACAAGATGCTACCGATGGTGATACTTCTATGGAAGCAATGCTATATCAGTCATTTTTTAAGGGTAGTAAAGAGTATATAGAAGTAATAAATAACCCTAGTAGTAGCTCTGAAGAAGTTGCAAGAGCGCTGCACTCTCTAAAGGGGTTAGCACTTAATATGGGTGCAGAACAACTTGGCGATATATGTAGGATTGCTGAAAGTGGTTCTTATGATGCTGCTACATTTGATGCTGCTTATGTAGCTGTGTGCGAACAAATGCAACGAATTATTGATACTGTAGAAGATTAACAACTAATACTGTGTTTCTTATATAAAAAAATAAGAGTAAGTAACTTGAGAAATAATATTGTAGAAGATCTATCAGATAAGAAAAAAGTTGCAGCTTTATGCACTAGGCGCTTAAAGCGTGATAAAACTTGTGTGCTATTTATTGAAGATGACCGCTCAACACGAGTATTATTAAAAACTACTGCCATGTCTCTATATCCAGCCTATGATATTGAAGTAGCAGAAACAAGCGCAGAAGGGGTAGAAGCATATTTTGAATATGCACCCGACATTATATTTTTCGATATTAATTTACCTGATGGCAATGGCCTAGAGTTGATGAAAGTTATTAGAAAGCATGATGCTGAAGCGTACCTAGTTATGCTTACTTCTTATGCTACCTCAGTAAATGTTAAGCAAGCTGTAGCTATTGGGGTGAACGGCTTTATTGTAAAACCATTTACTCGGAGCAAGCTAGAAGAAGCGTTCATTAATTACACTAAAATGGATAAATCTATTAATACCGATATTCTTGACCGTAGTAATTTGCAGAAAACACTTAATGGCAATATTTCTATGGAAGCTATGATGTACGAGTCATTTTTGAATGTTAGTAAGAAATATGTATCACAAATAGAAGAACCTGATGATGCTATTGAATATATTAATGCATTGAGTTCTTTAAATAAATTGGCATCAGAGCTAGGTGCCAATAGGTTGGCTAACTTATGTTATTTAGCCGAAAATGGCTCTTTAGATATTATAATCTTTAATGAGACATATGTAGTTACTTGCGAAGAAATGAAAAAAGTAATTGATAGGTCAGAGTTTAATTAGATTAATAATATGATTATAGAAAGAGCAAGTCTTGGAAATCAACTCTCTAGAGAAATTTTTAGATAAGAAAAATATTGCAGCAGTGCGCAATAAACGTATGGAGAGAGAGAAGATATGTGTGCTTTTTATAGAGGATGATGAAGCTACACAAACTTTGCTGCGGATGACAGCAGCATCATTACAGCCAACCTATGACCTAATTGTTGCTGAGAATAGTAAAGATGGGCTCAAAAGTTATTTCGGTCATGCTCCAGACATAACATTTCTTGATATTCAACTCCCCGATGGTTCTGGCTTAGATATTCTGAAAGTTATAAAAAAACATGATCCTAACTCTTATGTTGTAATGCTTACAGCTAATGCAACTTCTATAAATGTTAAGAAGGCTACTGTTTTTGGTGCAGATGGGTTTATTGCAAAGCCTTTTACCAAAAACAGCATGAAGCAAATCTTCGGTAAGTACACTAGAAATGATGAGGTCTACAATACTGACCTTATCGACCGTAATGTTGTGCAGTCTATTAGCTTTAATGACTCTGAGATGGAAGCAATGATATATAAATCATTTCTAGATAAGAGCCAAGCCTATATTAATAATATAAGAGAGCCTGATAGTGCCGATGTATACGAAAAAGCACTACTCAACATGAAAAAATTAGCTATTAATGTAGGTGCTAATAAGTTAGCAAATATTTGTAGCTTAGCAAAAGAAAACCCTGTAGACATCAACATATTAAATGGCATTTACAATACAACTATTGATAAAATCCAGAGTATTGTTGATAGTTTAGGCGTAGAAGAATAATCTCTGTTTTTTTACTGGCTATTAAAAACCTCAGCAAAACGCCATGTTAGCGACCTTGCCATTTTAAGAGCAAGAAAGAAGTAACCACCAAGTAAAATAGCAAAGTTAGTTGCAATAATAATGGGTGTAGATACCCCTTGGAATACTCCTACCGAATGTACAAGCTCTGGGCTTTCTGGTGCACCTGAAATAAGCATAACCCCTAATATAAGGTTAAGTAACGCCGAGCAAGCTAGGCTTACAAGAAAGACCAACTGCGCCGAAACACGGTAACGATGGTAGTGCTTTATTTTTCCTCGTTCTGTAAACCCTTGTAACAAGGCGTCAGCTTTAAATATTTTGTTCCAGAAAAAATCAGCAAGAGGGTGTCTTAAAATAATTAATACTAGTAATGCTGTTGCCAAAAGGGCGGGGATGCCCACTTCTTTAGCAATAAATAACGACTTAGTACCACCCAGTAGCAGCAATACCCCGTTGATTGCCACCATTAACGAGCCAAGCGCCGAATGGATAAAACCATCTTGCTTGCTCAATAAAGTATATACCGCATAAAGCAAAGGCAAAGAAAGCGCCACTATAACAGCATAAATAACCCCTAAGTATTCTTCCTTAGAAAGAATTGTTAATGCAACAATTGGCAGAATATAATTAATTACTATCCGTAGCATAAATTAGCCCCATTTAAGTTCTTTGTAGTTAAAACCTTGTTCTATAGTTGGTTTTATAACACTAAAATATGGTGATAGGTCAAAATCTCGTGGTGTAAATAGGCTGTGGTGGCGAATATGGAGGATTTCCTCCATATTTCCTTGGCTCTCTCCACCGCCTGCGTGCCCTCTCATTTCTGGTAAAATAGGGTATTTTATGCTTTGAAATGCTTGGGCAATAAGGCTCGAACAGATAGCTTGGGTTGGGTCGCCACTGCCTAAAGCAAGCATTTTTCGCCGCCATCCCGTTGGTACTGGTGGTTCGCTAATAAGGTAGCGTACAAGGTCAAAAATGTTTTTAAGGTCATATTGTTTACCAATACTACCGACCATATAATCTACTATTTTTTTAGTGTCAGCCGCGCTTAAGCCATGTGGGCGGCAAATCCGAGTTGATAAATGAGCATAGTTTGATAGCGGTACTGCCCGCACTCCTGCGGATAAATCAGCCTCAATTAGGCACTTGGGGGCATCTGTATTGTCATCAATAGCATCGCCTACATAAAATGCTGCGTGTGACCAAGTAGACTGGGTTAAGTATTTAATAGCAGTGCTAATCCGCTGGTTGCCCTCTATAAGCAGTATGTCACCAGTTTGTAAGGTCTTTTTTAGCCCCTCAAAAGATGTGTGCTCTTTAGGGGTGTGTGTTTTAACTGTTTTTTGTAAATAACGCCCTAAAAGGCGACCAAGTTGTTCGAACATGCTTATTCCTTATTAATTCAGAGGCTATTTTACACCATAAGTACTAACTATTGCTTGAAAAAATACACTTTACTGATAACATGACCCAGTTAATTTTATTAAAGAGAGAGTGGTTTAATATGCATACTCAATACCGTAGTCATACTTGTGGTCAATTAAACGAGGAACAAATCGGCCAAGAGGTAAATTTATCAGGTTGGATATACCGCCGCCGCGATCATGGTGGTGTTTTGTTTATTGATATGCGTGACCACCATGGTGTAACCCAAATTGTGTTCCACCCTGAAAGTGGTTGCATCGACACTGTGTCGCACCTATCTCTCGAGAGTGTAATAAAAATTACAGGTAAAGTTCTAAAGCGTGATGATGCGCAAATAAACACTAAAATCCCTACTGGTGCTATCGAAGTACACGTAGACACGGTTGAAGTTCTAAGTAAAGTAGAGCAATTACCATGGGCAATCGCAGACGACAGCATCCCCGAAGAGCTACGTTTGCAATACCGCTACCTAGACTTGCGCCGCGAGAAACTACACGCAAACATTAACCTCCGCAGCGACATTATCGCTTCTATCCGTAAACGGATGTGGGCTATGGATTTTCGCGAATTCCAGACCCCAATTCTAACTGCAAGCTCTCCTGAAGGCGCACGCGACTTTTTGGTGCCAAGCCGTTTGCACCCTGGTAAATTTTACGCACTACCACAAGCTCCACAACAGTTTAAACAATTGTTGATGGTTTCAGGGTTCGACAAATACTTCCAAATTGCACCATGCTTTAGGGACGAAGACCCCCGCGCCGACCGTAGCCCGGGCGAGTTCTACCAGCTGGATATGGAAATGAGCTTTGTAAGCCAAGAAGACGTATTCGAAGTAACCGAGAATGTTATCGGTGGGTTATTCCGCGAGTTTGCAAATGGCAAGGAAGTTATCACAGGTACCGACAGCGATAAGTTTGTCCGAATTACATTTGACGATGCAATGCTAAAATATGGCTCAGACAAACCAGACTTACGTAACCCTATCGAGGTTTCGGACGTTTCAGACGTATTTTTAGCAAGCGAGTTTAAAGCATTTAAAGGTGTGGTAGAGCGTGGCGGTTGCGTCCGTGCAATCCCTGCACCACAAGCATCAAAACAACCTCGGAGCTGGTTCGATAAACTAGTAGGCTGGGCAACTGGCGAGCTTGGTGCAGGTGGCTTAGGTTACATTACTCAAGATGAAAATGGCGAGTTTAAAGGCCCAATTGCTAAGTTTTTAACTCCAGAGCAAATCCAAACTATTTTTGACACTGCAAAAGCAGGCAAGGGTGATGTTGTATTCTTTATGGCATGCAACAAGCACGATGTGCATAAATTTGTAGGCCCAGTACGGACAAGGATTGGTGAAGACTTAGAACTGATTGACCCGAGCGTATTTAAATTCTGCTGGATTATCGACTTCCCAATGTTTGAATACGATGAAGAGCGTAAAAAAGTGGACTTTTCCCACAATCCATTCTCGATGCCACAAGGCGGAATGGAAGACCTAGATA
The DNA here is from genome assembly GCA_021774615.1 of Alphaproteobacteria bacterium. GTDB lineage: Bacteria > Pseudomonadota > Alphaproteobacteria > UBA1280 > UBA6503 > UBA6503. Next base: position 79,099 of record JAJFIW010000004.1, read on the forward strand.
ATAAAGACCCATTGGAGATTAAAGCATTCCAGTACGACGTTGTTTGTAATGGTTTTGAGTTGTCGTCAGGTGCTATCCGTAACCACCGCCCTGACATTATGTATAAAGCGTTCGAAATTGCAGGCTACAGCCGCTCGCAAGTAGATAACGACTTTGCAGGCATGATTACCGCATTTAAATATGGCGCACCTCCACACGGTGGGATTGCTCCAGGGATAGACCGCATGGTAATGCTACTAGCAGACGTACCAAACCTGCGCGAAATCATCGCATTCCCGATGAACCAACGGGCGCAAGACTTAATGATGAACGCCCCAGCTGAAGTTAACATCGAGCAACTACGCGAGCTAAATGTTAAAGTAGCTCTGCCACCTAAGGCATTGGCTGGCTAAGCTAGCTTTATTCTAAAAAAACCGCTCTTAACTTAAGAGCGGTTTTTTGTTTAATACCCTTGAATATATAAAATAGATGCTTACAATAAATATACTTTCTTAAGTAATCTTTTCTAATGTTTCATTTTTTATGCGAGGTGTTTATGTTTTTTTATAAACCAACACTAATTGCAACAACTATGGTTACCACTAGTTCTACAGAGGTAACGATATTAAGATTGTTTGATAATGGAGAGGTTGTATCTAAAACTTTATATAAAAAAGGCAAAATAGAAGGCAAGTACGAATTGTTCTCTAAGCCTGAAGTTGATGGAGATAACTTCATTTTAACCCTTAAATCAAGCTTGGGTTACCCATCGTGCCAACTACTGGCACAAGAAGGTAACAACATTTTATTTTTTGAAACAGCTGTGGAGCTATGGAATAGTATGAGCCCGCAGTTAACCAATAACCCACAACTCCTAGCCAATGCGGCATAGGTTTTGTCCGTTTCTGTAACAAAACTTGCAAAGGTAATGTATATGCTTTATACATTACCTTTGTACTTTGTTATCTTTTCTACTTTTTCCTGACAGGAGAATACCATGTTTGACAAACCCGATACCCCTACTATGGGAACGCTTAATGCACCGGAAACAGTTATGGGGTTAACCCAAGCTGAGTTCGGCTTTGGTATAACATTCATCATTTTGGCAATTGGGCTTTTTTTGTTTTTCCGAGTTTATCGGAGCAAACTAAGAAAAGCTAATGGGCACATGCCCGAAATTATCAAGTTTGAAGGCAACGCAGGCTCGTACATGATCGTGAATGGCGCTTGCGAAAAAGTGTCAACTTTAGGGCTTACGTTTGGCTCTGGCGAGTATGAGGTTGAAGCCGTCACCAAGAATGATAATGGTAGCTTAACCATCATCATGCTAAATAATGATGATTGTTTTCGCTGCGAGGTTGAAAACCAGCAAGGCAATGCCGAACTATACAAACAAATTACTGCAGTTGCAGTTGCAGTTTTGAAGTTCCCTCCTCGGTAGTTTTTTTGTATCAAAACGAAGCAGACCCCCTTTATGCAAGGGGGTCTGCTTACTTCCAACACAGGAGACCGTATGACAAGAGAGATGTTTATCTTTAACAATGTAGATTACATGGGGTATGTAGTTCTAGGTATGGCAGTTTTAACCATATTCTCAGTATTATTTATGTTTTTTATATGGTTGGTGCATATCAGAGGGAAATGGCCAGAACCTATACAAACCAAAGCTCTTGCCCAACCTAGCTACCAATATGGGTTGTTACATATAAGCGCTAGTGGTGATATTGCAAAAGCTGTATTTACTAATGGTAAAGAATTAGCCGTAGAGCGCAACTATACAGTTATTAGCCGCCCAATTATTATAGAGAGGGTAATTCAGTTTAAATTACTAGAACTAAGCAATGAACTTTGTACTTCTTCTCCAAATATTAATCATATTTTGTGCAGCCTGCCGCTGACAGATGAGAATATTAGGTTTGCTAATGACGTAGCAACCGCTTGGGATAACTACCACAATCCTATCAAGAGCAGGGACGACTACCAACCAGCACCACCAAGTGTAGTGGTAAGCTGAGGGTATATCAATTTTAACGAGTAAAAACAGGTCTTTATCATTTTGATAAAGGCCTGTTTTGTTATTAATTATGTTGAATTAAGGTAATTATCCCTTTATGTTAGAATAATAAATTATTATCTTCTATTTTTTCTAAATCATCTTATCAGGAGGTCCTCATGGACTATGATGATATTTGGCTAGCACTTTTTTTGGCATTTATAGTGGGTTTGCACCATTTGTTGAGAAATAAGTTTGGTATCTTCAATAAGCTTGATGTTGTAAAAAGCCCTTATTACCATATTAACCTGCAACCAGACAGTGGCTATTGTCTTGAGCTGTATGGTGACTCGGGAGCTCTGTCTCAATCCGAAGCCCACATTACAGATGAGTTATACTTGGTTGTTAGCATGCCTACAGCAGCTCATTCTGGTACAAAGTTTAATATTATTAATGTTGCCACAGAAAAAGAGTACTTGTTGAAGTTATACAGCACCGAGCAAAATATAAAATTTATAGATGCTGTAAATAATCAAATAAGAGCTCAAAATGCTTTAATGCAAGGCGAGCCTTTGGGTAAAATTGTAGATGGCCATAATTCGCATATAACCTTTACTTTACCACCTCAAACAAGTGCTTAATCCATTTTTTACGCTTACTCTCCCTTACTATTATAGTAAGGGATTGTTTTTTTAGACGCAATGCCTTGAATCTAAGATATCTCACCCCATACTAGGCAAGTAATTCTATTTTCTTCATTTCTTTTTATTTTCTAACGAGGTTAATTATGAATATGACTATTGTTGCAATAATTGTGTTCGGCACTGTGTTTCTAGTAATTTTATGGTTGTTGCTCCCTAGTAGGAAGGCGCACCGCAAATCAACAAGAGCAAGTACCGAGTTTATTTATGTAACTACAGAATTAGTACCATCTGCTTTTGTTTGTGCAGATGAACCTAATGTTACGGATTCTACAAGCGGCAGCTATCTTCGAGAGAACCAGTATCGGTTGTACGATCTTGTTCATAATGGCGATCATCTAGTCTTTGATTTGCTCACCCACAAAGGCTCTTTTAAGTGCCTTGTCGAGTTCGAGGAGGATAACCTTGATTTTATCAGAGAAGCCGTTGCATGGTGGGAAGCATCTAAGCTCTCTACCCCAAGCCCAGTAGTTATTGTTAATATCAAGCAATAACTTTAGCGTCACTAAAGAAACCCCGCCATTGCGGCGGGGTTTCTTTATATATTGCTTTGAATATGAAATATTGGTACTTATATACTACTAAGCAATATCTGCAATCTTCATCATTTTTCCAACTTAATAAGGACTGTTATGATTAATAACATGTTAGCTATGTTTGGCCTTAACCTAGTAACTTTTATTGAGGTTTTAATGGGTGTCTGCTTTTTGTTAGTATTAGTGGCAGCTTATATATACATGTGCCTTGTCGAACAAAAATCCAAAACCCTACATGCACAGACCCATGCCGAGTCAAAAGGGGTGATGGACGAAAACTGCAAAAATGTAACCCTATGGTTCCACTGGACTGATGAATTTCATTGGGGTCAATGCGGTAGAGTTGATTATGTAAACGCTGCAGTACAAGGTGGGTTGTATTACCCTGAGGGAGGCTACCCAGTTTTGTGCGCTCCACTTATTTTTGATGATGGACCTCATGGCAATGGGGAAATAATTATCAGAGTTATCTCTTTTGATGACTACAAGCGTAACGTTACTGGCTTGCCAATACTGTTACGTCTGCCCCGCACCGAGAAAAACCTCGAGTTCGCTAGGCTATTAACAACAGCTTGGGAAGACTTCCAAGCTATGGATAACAAAGACGATCTTGAGACAATCAAAACCTTAAGGATTCTTATTATAGGTCATCAGGAAAGGTACGACTAATTTCCTTTAGCGAACAACCCCCGCCGTAATGGTGGGGGTTGTTTGTTTGCCAAAACCTATTGAACTTGCTCCGTAATCCATGTATACAGGTTAAATAGTTTTTATATTTTCTTTTCTTTTTTTAGCGAGGTTACTATGTCTAGTACCGCTACAGCTTTAGTTTTATTAACTACAGTAATTATTATTACCCTTGGGTGTATTGTTTGGATACGGCGTTTATTGCACTCTATAAAAGAGCCTAAATACCGTTATATCGATACCCCACCCCAAGGGGTATACTGGCTTTTATCTTCTGATGAAGAAATTGAAGGTCATCCTTATCCTAAAAGTGAATACCTTACGTTAGACCAGTACGAATTTGCTAGTGTAACAGAAGAGGGCTCTATAATTAGGTTATTGGTAATGAACCATTCAGGTAATTACATGTGTTCACTAGAAAACTCGGCAGCTAATGCAGAGTTTTACCAAGAGGTAAAAAGTGCTGTTGATGCACGCCATCTGTATAAAGCAATTATCATAACAATTCCCCCCCCAAGAATAGTAAGTAGCTATTTCTTATTTATAAAGTGAGGTTCTGTATGGATCAGATTATTAATGAAGGTGTAATGCTTATTATTATTTTACTTGCCATTGTTATCTGTTGTGTTGGGTTTGTTTCTTATTTCATAGTAAACAGAACACCCGTACATGAAGAAGATTGGGAGAAATTCTTTCAACTTGGCACACAACCAGACGTTAACTATAAATTGGCACCAATTAACCAAGGCACACATATTATTGACAACCCACCCTCTGAAGGCGGCGAGTTTATTCTTATAGATGCTCCAACCATACTTGAAACTCCTGGGGCTCGCCCACAGGGAGAAATTCAGGTGGGGCTGTTTAATGAAGAGGTAGGCGCGATATTATGCCTTCTAGATTTAACCAAGCAAAACCGTGAGTTTGCTTTTCAAGCAGATCGAGCATGGAAAAAATCTCTCAATATGGGGGAGGAAATAAATATTACGGTTAAGCTTCCTTCACAGGTTATTTAATTGGCATTTTAGCGCAACAAAAAGTCCCCACTATTTATGTGGGGACTTTTTGTTATTTTATTTACGCCTTTTTACTAAAGGTTTAGACTGATGTATTGTTTATGGGAGGTATTAAAACCATGTTTGCTATTGCTAAGCCCGAGCCGGCTAAAGGGCTTGTTGCGACAGATGTTAGCCAAGTTACAGTTCGAACAGATGAAGTACGGATTGGGGTTACCCATGCGGGCATCTGTGGCACAGACATGCATATCTACCAGTGGGATGACTGGGCGAAGGGGCGGATTAAACCACCACTAGTTATTGGCCATGAGTTTGTAGGAGAAATTATCGAAGTTGGCAGTAGTGTAACCGAATACAGTATCGGCCAGAGAGTTTCTGCGGAATGTCATATTGTATGTGGTGTTTGTACACTATGCCGTACAGGGCGTGCGCATTTGTGTGACAATACCAATATTGTTGGTGTAGATAGACAAGGTGCATTTTGCGAGGAGTTGGTAATACCAGCAAGAAATCTTTGGCCGATAAATTCCAAAATCGCCGACAGCCACGCCGCTATTTTTGACCCCCTTGGCAACGCAATGCATACCGTAACAACGCACCCTGTGGCAGGGCAAAACGTGCTAATAAGCGGTGCTGGTGCAATTGGTTTAGCCGCTGTAGCAATGGCTAAAGCAAATGGCGCATTAACTGTTACAGTAGTAGAGCCTAATGCCTATAAACGAGAAATTGCAGACACTCTAGGCGCAGATTTAACTCTTGACCCAACAAAAGATGACGTTGTAGCTGCTGTTAAATCACATATACCAACAGTTTTATTAGAGATGAGTGGTAATGAGCAAGCTCTTATCACAGGTCTTAATGCCTTAGAGAAGGGTGGTAAAGCTGCTTTACTCGGAATACCATCAAAGCCAGTATCTCTAGATTTAGCAGAGTTAGTAATATTTAAAGGGCTTACGCTTAGTGGAGTTATTGGCCGTAAAATGTTCGAGACTTGGTATCAGGTAGACAATTTTGTTTGTCATAATCCAGATGCAATTGACCATATCGTAACCCATACTTTGCCAGCTACAGAATTCCAAGAAGCATTTAATTTTCTAGAACAAGGTAAGGCTATTAAAGCTGTACTGTCATTTAAATAATTAGAAAGAGAATATAACTTATGAGTAATAATACGTTTCTAACCCGCAGCAAAGGTAATATAAAATCTCTAAAAAAAGCTGGTACTTATAAACAATATAAGCACCTCGATACACCAATGGATGCACATAGTAAAATGTGTGAGGCTGCTGACGGTGCTGGTGGGGATGTTATTGTTATGTCTTCAAATAATTACCTAGGTCTTGCTAACCACCCTAAAGTTATAAATGCTGCTGAGAAAGCTTTACATAAATATGGTGCTGGTACAGCATCTGTACGTTTTATTTGTGGCACGATGACTATCCATGAAGAGCTAGAAAGAAAAATTGCAGAGTTTCATTCCCAACCAGCTGCCCTTACTTATTCTAGCTGCTGGTCTGCTAATACAGGGTTATTTGCAGTTATTTGCCAACCAGGAGATGTGCTGATCTCCGACTCATTAAACCATGCAAGTATTATTGACGGCTGCCGTTTGGTTAACAAAAATGTTATCCGTACAGTTTATCGCCATAGCGACATGGAACACCTAGAAAAAGTTCTAAAAGAGCATAAAGACGCCCCAGTGCGATTTATTGTAACCGATGGTGTGTTCTCGATGGAGGGTGACATTGCTAATTTGCCTGCTTTGGTAGAGCTAGCCGAGAAATACGATGCAGTTCTTATTGTTGATGACTCTCATGGAGTTGGGGTTATGGGTAAAAATGGTAGAGGTACTGCAGAGCATTTTGGCTTAGAAGATAAAATAGACATTCTTACTAGTACTCTAGGTAAATCTTTAGGTGGTGCTGCTGGCGGCTATGTGGCAGCAGATAAAGATGTTATCGATATGCTAATACAAGCATCTCGCCCGCATATTTTCTCTAACAGCATATCTCCTGCAACGGCTGGTAGTGGGATTGCAGCACTAGAGGTTATAAAAGAAGAGCCACACCGTGTGAAAAGCTTGCATAGCAAAGTTGCCTTTTTCCGTAAAGAGCTGAAGAACATAGGGTATAACCCGCTTGATGGAGAAAGCGCAATTATCCCGATTATTGTTGGTGAAACAGCATTTGCGATTAAAATATCCGAGAAAATGCTAGAAAAAGGCATCTATGTAACGGGCTTTGGCTTCCCTGTTGTACCAGAAGGAGCAGCTCGGATCAGAGTTCAAATATCAGACGCTCTTGAAATGGAAGACTTACAAAAAGCCTTAGACGTTTTCGCTGAAGTTGGCCGTGAAGTAGGCTTAATTAAAGGTGCTGCATAATTATGGGTAAAGACTCTTTTCTAGAGAAGAGAATTTGCAGTATTAAAGAGTCGCTACTTTGGCCAGCACGAGAGCTTAAAGCATTAAAACGTCTATGGCGGCTGATGGGGAATAAGGGGCTATTTTGGTATATGGCCATCCAAGGGCGGTGGAATATTCGTTTAACTATGGCTTTAAGTGTCCTTAGTCTTGTTATTTTATTTGGATTATTATTAGCTGTTGTTAGGTCTGGCACTCCTTGGTGGAGTTGGGGGGCAATTGCTTTTGGTGTTATTCTGGCTGGCTGGATGCATTATATTCTTTGGCGCTGCACTGCGCACTCTAAAGGCAATTGGCGTATTTTAATTTATAGGTTATATGCAGTACCAATACTATCTTTACTGATTATTATTATCGTGGGTCTGGGGTTGGTTGGTATAGAACATGGAGTTTTATTTATAGGTAATTTACTATGATTTGCATTTTATTTTGATGTAACTTATTATTTCTTATGCACGAACTTATCTACAGGTGGAATACAGACCACCAACAATGAAATTTATACGCAAACAGAAAATATTATAAACTAAGGAAAAATTGCAATGAAAGCATCAACCAAAAAATTATTGACTCTAACAATGGCCGCAGCTGTAGTAACAGCAACTGCGGGTACTGCAAATGCTGCTCTTAATGCAGGTGCAGGCGTTGCTGATTTACAAGAAGGTTACCAAGTTGCTTCTAAAGAAGGCAAATGTGGCGAAGGTAAATGCGGCGGCGATAAAGCTGGTAAAGAAGGCAAATGCGGCGAAGGCAAATGCGGCGGCGATAAAGCTGGTAAAGAAGGCAAATGCGGCGAAGGCAAATGTGGCGGCGACAAAGCTGGTAAAGAAGGCAAGTGCGGCGAAGGCAAATGTGGCGGCGACAAAGCTGGTAAAGAAGGCAAGTGCGGCGAAGGCAAATGTGGCGGCGACAAAGCTGACAAAGAAGGTAAATGTGGCGAAGGTAAATGTGGCGGTAAGAAATAATAATGCCAAAACAGCCTGATACACATAATATTGTATCTGGTGCAGGTTTAGGCTTGCGGCGAGGGTTTATAGACTCTTTCCTGCAGGCCAAACCCACAGAAGTAGACTTTATAGAAGTCGCACCTGAAAATTGGATTGCCATGGGTGGCTCATTCCGCGAGAAGTTTGAAGCAGTAGCTGCAGACTATCCGGTAAGTGCCCATGGCCTTTCTTTATCTCTAGGTGGGATAACACCGATTGATGTTGATTTTGTAAAAGACGTTAAAGAGTTCCTCGACCGATTTAATATCCCCATTTACAGCGAGCATTTGTCAGCTTGCTCTGACGATGGGCACTTGTACGATCTAATGCCAATCCCCTTTACCGAGGAAGCTGTACGTTATGTGGCAGCACGTATTCGCCAAGTACAAGATATTTTAGAGCGTCCGATGGTTATAGAGAATGTGTCATTTTACGCTATGCAAACTAACGAGCTTAGCGAAATAGAATTTTTAAATGCAGTATTGGCTGAGGCCGACTGCGGGCTACTACTAGACGTAAATAACATTTATGTAAATGCCACCAACCATAAAGCCTATACCCCCGAGCAATTCTTGGCAGCAATGCCAAAAGAACGAGTAAAAATGATGCACGTAGCTGGCCACTATCGCGAAGCTGAAGACCTAATCGTAGATACCCATGGTGCTGCTGTTGTTGCCCCTGTGTGGGGAATACTAGAAGATGCCTACCAAAAATTTGGTGCAGTACCAACCCTGCTCGAACGAGATTTTAACTTCCCTCCACTTTCAGAAATGGTGGCAGAGGTAGAATATGTACGTAAACTACAGCAGAAAAATGCGGGGCAAGGTCATGGCCAAAAAACAGCCTAGTAATATGCCCGAGTTTAAACAAATGCAGTACGAGTTTGCTGCATGGATCCGTAAGCCAGACCTTACGAACACCCCACAAAATATAGAATTACGACGGATGAAGATCTACCGAGAGCTCTTTTTAAATAATGTTGCAGGGTTTTTAGAAAATGCATTCCCTGTCGCTAAAGAAACCATTGGCTTAGATACTTGGCAGCCATTAGTCGAGCAATTCTTTGCCGAGCACCTTTCCACTACCCCATATTTTCGTGAAATCCCTGAGGAATTTATGGCATGGCTTACAGAAACCCCCACTGTTCTAGGAACTTTGCCCCCATGGTTTGCTGAGTTACTCCACTATGAATGGCTAGATCTATACGTAGGTACGTTAGACGCTGAAACTCCAGAAGCTAACCCCAATGGCGATGTATTAGCAGAACCTATCGTACTCTCCCCATTTTTTGACATGGCTGCTTACCGCTTCCCTGTTCATACTATTAGCCCTAGTAATAAGCCTAGTACTGCCCCCGATACCCCAACTCTACTAGCTATTTACCGCACTCCTGACCATAAAATACGCTTTATGGAAATGGAGCCACTCTCAGCAATGCTTCTCGAAACTTTGCGCCAAAACAAGGGCATAACAGGCAATAAAGCAGCCGAACTTGCAGCCCAAACAGCCTCACAACCATACTCGCCCAAAATAACTAAACAAATCTTAGCCGCATTCAAACAACGCTATATTATTTTAGGCACATCCAAATAAGCGGAGCCCCCTATTAAATAGGGGGCTCCGCTTATAGCTTTTTAAGCTAATTTATTTCTTCGTTTGGCAAGAGCTTCAATTTTAAAATTAATCATTTCATGCCCGAAAGGGCTAAGCTTTTTTAGGGCTCTTAGTTTATCTCTAGCTATTTTTAGGTCTGCGACTACATCGCAATTCTTGTACTCTTTCTCAATAGTAAATGCTTGTGTAGAAATAGAGAGAGCAATCCTTATTCTTAGCATTGTATGAATTACTATTGAAGCAAACAGACTAAAAATAATAAGATAGTTATGTTCATAATTTATTGTTGTCATCGCTATAATAACCGGAAATACATAGAGTGCTCGATGATCTTTTATTAGATTGATAGCGATTACCGCAATAATTAGCACAGCTAAATATGAAGATTGATAGGGGTATATCTCTCCTGTTGCAAGTACTAGGTAACCAATACCAATACCAACTAGTGCAGCTATTGCACTAATAATAATACTTTCACCAAAAACTTGGATAAAGAAGTTTGTTTTGTTCATGGGGTATGTTCTCCGTAGAAAAAGGAAAGAAGGTATAGAATTAGTTCTTGATGTATAGTCATTCCCCCAAACACTTATACGTGTTATAGTTAATTTATGAGTATATGTAGTGAAGACCTACGCCAACGGGTCAGAAAATATGTTGGCAGCGGAGGCAGTATTTCAGAAGCTGCTAAGATTTACGGCGTTAGCCGTAAATCTGTGTATAACTGGCTATCAAACACAGATTTAGCCCTTAAATCTGGCAGAAAACTCCCTCTAAAAGTAAATAATGATGCTGTAGTCGCTCACGTTAATAAATATCCTGATATGATCTTGCGAGAGCGTGCAGCGGTATTTAATTTGAGCATTAATGGCATGTGGGTAGCCCTCTGCCGTTTAGGTTTTCGTAAAAAAAACGATGCGCTACAAGGAAAGAAATTGTATACACAGGATTAAGTTTCTTCGAGAGTTAAGAAGCCATGTTGCCCGTAAAGGGGCTAGAAACGTAGTATATTTGGACGAGAGTGGGTTTGACGGGAAGGCATACCGTGACAGTGGCTGGGCGTTAAAAGGTCGGAAGATTTACGGAGAAAGAAGCGGTAAACGTTGGCTTAGAACAAGCCTTTTGATGGCTCAGACAGGCAAAAAATGGTTAGCTCCTTTTCTTTTTAGCGGAACATGTAATACAAATGTATTTAATGTGTGGTTGGAAAGATTTCTACTGCCCGAATTGTCAATAAATCAGACCATTATTATGGATAATGCGGCCATCCATAAGAGTAAGAGAACTAGAGAGCTATTAGAAGAATCTGGACACGAGTTGCTTTTCTTACCGCCATATAGCCCCGACTTTAATCCGATAGAACAAACCTTTGGAACCATGAAAAAGAGGCTGCAATTTGCACCTGAAGGAACTGTTATCGATGACCTGTTTTGTAAAAGTGTTTAGGGGAATGACTATATATCCCATATTTATAGCTCGTGTCAAGAACGGGCCATAAACGAACAAGCCCCTACTAGGTAGGGGCTTGTTATGTCGCTAATACGTTGCTGCGGTTAGGCAGCAACTTGGTGTCTCTGTATGGCATGTAAATCATTAATTGCATTATTGATCACACACTCTGACACATCAGGTGACATTAGTGACTCTATTTCTTGCTTGGCAAGAGTAAATTGCCATAGTTCAAAATAGGACTCAGCCTCACGCAGAATTCTAGAAATTTCATTTCTTGTAGATTCTAGTGTTGTATCTAATTTCATGGTTGTTTCTCCTAAAGAAGGAAATAAAAAAGGAAACGAAAAATTTAACTTCCCTATAAAGGTAGTACTGCTAATGGGTTGTGTCAAGTGTGTGTATACATAATTATATCCTTGTGCCTACTATTATAAGCAATACACTGCAAATAATAGCAAACCCACCTAGTTTGTCTGTACTGTCGTTGTGGCCTGTTATTACATTTGTTAATACAATAATAAATGGTTGGGTAAAGCCAATTAGTAGTACATATGCGGGGTTCTCTACTAACGACATGGCACTATTTTTAAATATAACTAGTAGTAAAAATAAGAACCCTATCCATACCCCTACGGCTAGGATATCTTTAGCAAAATATTCTTTAATGGTAGTGCCATTTTTATAGTAGTTAATTAGTATCCGCACGCTAGGTATTATTAGCGATTGTATCCAAGCATAAATTAATACTCCCGACCAAAATGCCCCCGAGCTATCCATAGCAGTTTTATTTAGAATTGCCGTAACAGCAGATAATAGAATGGTAGGTGCTATAAAAATGAATGCTTGGGTAGAGATAGAGCAATTCCTTTTTAAACGCAATGTCCCCCAGAACCCTAGAGACAGGGCACTAATAACAAATACTAATTCTGTTGGGTTATTTAGTATACTGTGTCTATATTCGCTGTCGACAATTACCCAACCAATAAATGCCAGCCATATAGTTATAGGGATAAGCCTAGAATACGGACCTGCACCATATTTTTGGGGTGCGGTTAGTTTAATTCTATCGGTATAAACAACAAGCATAGACGTTGTAACTGTTGCAGCATAAAAAAGCCAATGGCTAGGGAATGCCACATCATAAAGAAATATAATAGGTGTTATAGCAATTGCAGGTATTAGCCCCCGCCAAAAAACTAATAACTCGCCACTTGCTTTAGTTTTTTGCATAGTTAGCGAGATTATCGCACCTGTAATAGCCATTAGAAATGCGAATACTGCCCAGCTCATCAGTGCTATTTAATTTCTGCTAATATTTCGGCATTATGCTCGCCACATAGTGGCGGTGGCCTATTATAGCTTACAGGGGTAGCAGACAAATGCAGCGGCGAGCCAAGCATAGGCACACCTTTATTGATAATTAGATTATTAGCAGCAGGGTGGTCTAATGCTTCGGCAACACTATTAATCCGCCCACAGGGAATAACCAGCTCTGCCATTGCTTCTAGCCAGTAAGTAACTGTTTTTTCTACAAAGATAGCTGCCAGCTGGGGGATAAGCTCTGCTCTATTTTTTACTCGGTTGGGGTTGGTTGCGTAGGGGGTGTTCTCTTCTGCCCACTCTGGTTTACCTATAAGGTTGGTTAGGTTTTGCCATTGTTTATCGTTACCAATTGCAACTGCAAACCAGTTATCTTTAGCCTTAAATGCTTGGTAAGGTACAATATTGGGGTGACCATTACCAAAACGGGGGGCATCTTGGTTGGTAAATAAAACGTTACTTGCCACATTTGCTAGTGCTTGGATTTGGGTCTCGAACAGCGAAATATCAATACGCTGCCCTTTGCCTGTGTTGGAACGGTTTATTAGTGCGGCCAAAATTGCAGTGGTGGCGTTTTGCCCTGTCATAATGTCGGTAATGGCGACGCCTACTTTAGTGGGCTCACCATGCTCTTCGCCGGTAATGCTCATCAATCCTGCTTCAGCTTGGATGATAAAGTCGTAGCCTGCATGGTCTTTGTGGCTGCCTGTTCTGCCGTAGCCAGAAATAGAGCAATAAATTAGTTGTGGGTTTATGGCTGATAAAGTCGTATAGCCCACCCCAAGTTTTTCAGCACCACCAGTTTTATAATTTTCTACTACAACATCAGCAGTTTTTACTAGTTTATGGATTATTTCTAGCCCTTGTGGGGTGCTAATATCAATTGCGAGCGAGCGTTTGTTGCGATTGCAGCAAGCAAAATAGGCGCTAATCTTTTTCTCGCCTTCACCAATAAAGGGCGGGCCCCATGCTCGAGTGTCGTCACCTTTTAGGCTTTCTACTTTAATAACATCAGCACCTAAGTCTGCTAGCGTCATGGTGCACCATGGGCCTGCCAATACTCGGGATAGGTCGAGAACTTTTATACCATTAAGGGCTGTTGTCATAATTTTTCCTTATGCAAATGCTTGCTGGCCAGTTAAAGCTCTACCAATAATTAGAGCATGAATATCGGCGGTACCTTCGTAAGTATTTACCGACTCTAAGTTCATCACATGGCGGATAATGCCATATTCGTCGGACACACCATTACCACCGAGCATATCACGGCATTTCCTTGCGATATCTAGTGCATAGCCAACATTATTGCGTTTAGCATAGCTGGTTATTTCGTTTATTGGTTGCCCGCCATCTTTCAAGCGCCCAAGTTGTAAGGCAAGAAGGGTTCCTTTAATGATTTCGGTCGAAATATCGGCCAGCTTTAGCTGCACTAGTTGGCGAGCAGCCAAAGGTTTGCCAAACAGCACTCGGTCTTGGCTGTATGATAACGCTGTATCAAAACAATACTGTGCTGCGCCCATTGCCCCCCATGATATACCGTATCTAGCACTATTTAAGCAGCCGAATGGGCCTTTTAGGCCTTTAACGTCAGCAAATATGCTTTCTTCGGGGACAAATGCATCTTCAAGAACCACCATACCAGTGTCAGATGCAAGGAGGCTCATCTTACCTTCAATCTTTGGGGTAGAGAGGCCTTTGGTGTCACGGTCAAAAACAAAACCACGGATGTCGTCGTTATCATCCTTTGCCCATACTACAAATACGTCAGCAATGGGGCTGTTGGTAATCCAGGTTTTTTCACCGTTTAGAATGTAGCCACCATCTACTTTTTTCGCACGAGTACGCATTGCATTTGGGTCAGAGCCGCCGTCAGGCTCGGTTAAGCCAAAGCAGCCAATCCACTCGCCAGTAGCTAGTTTGGGTAGGTATTTTTGCTTTTGTTCCTCGCTACCATAAGCATAAATAGGGTGCATTACTAATGATGACTGTACCGACATAAAGGATCTAAACGCCGAGTCGCAATATTCAACCTCACGATTAATCAACCCGTACTGGACGTAGCTCATCCCAGCGCAGCCGTAGCCTTTTATGGTTACGCCAAGTAAGCCCATCTCGCCCATTAGGGTTGCTACTTCTCGGGGGAATTTTTGGGCACGGTTCGCAGCGGTAATCCGTGGCATTAATTCTGCTGATACAAAATCATGAGCAGCACTTTGCACCGCACGCTCTTCGTCAGTAAGGAGACTGTCAATCAGCATTGGGTCTTTGGGGTTTAATAGTGGAGTAGCCATTGCGTAAATGCCCTTATTATTTTATGATTGCGAACATTCTACCATAATTTACAGGAAACACACCATGCCACAAATAGTTTTGTACCAAACAGACATTGCTCAAAATGTGGGGAGTATTCTTAGAATGGCGGTTTGTTTTGGGGTGCCAGTGCATCTTATCGAACCCATGGGTTTTGTGTGGGACGACTCTAAGTTTAAGCGCTCGGGGATGGACTATATCGATAGAGCAAACATTACCCGCCATAATAGCTGGCAACATTTTATGGATAATAAAGGCGAGGGGCGGCTTGTAGCACTTACCACAAAGGGCAGTACGCCTTTACCAAACTTTACCTTTGCAGATGATGATTATTTACTATTTGGGCGCGAGTCAGCAGGTTTGCCCGACAGCGTTCATCAGCAATGCGATGAAAGAGTAATTATCCCCATGCAAAAAGGCGAGCGTTCGCTAAACATTGCCCAAAGCTGCGCGATTGTGACTTATCAATCGCTTTATGCTTGAGCCTTTTGTTTTATAGCCAATTCAAGTTCAGTTTGAACTTGAATTGGCTATGACTACAAGCTGTCTTGTAGTCCATTAGTGAGTCTAACTGTGGCTTTGCCACAGTTTAAGCGAATGCAATGTAATTTCAAATGTGTAGCATTTGAAATTGAAATTACTATAATGCTTTAGGGAAAAACGTTTGCATAATTGCATCTGCCGAGCGCTCTGATGATGGTACATCGGTAAGGGTAAAAGTATCGTTAAATAGTTTTACTTGCGTGGCGGCATAATGGTTTTTATGGTCTTCAAATGCTGAACCCATAGCAGCAGGGAAATCTGCAATATCGTCTATAACAGGGCCTGCTAGCCAGTATTTGTAAATTTTATTATTCTGCCATTTAAAATGGTGTGGGTTAAAGAATAAGCATGGGCGCGGCTCTTCAAAAAACTCGTAAACTTGGCTGCTAACGTCGCCAATGTACATGTCTGCCGAGCGAGTGTAGGTCATGTCGAATAATCTCTCGCTGCCAGTATCAATGTGGATATTAGGGCAGTTTTTATATGCATCTAAATTCATCGCAACAGGGCGCCATTTGCGCAAATACATTAGTACGTGTGGTGCAAAAATAAGGTTGTACTCGGTATGTTCTTTGAAATAGTCGAGTATTTCTTTACCCCAGAGGCGAAAAGAAGTCTCTTTGATAGCGTAATGTGGGTTGTATAGAACTACAGGGTTATCGTTATTAAACAATGACTTAGGCTTTTCTTTTTTAACCCCTAAAACATCAAATTTTGGGTAACCTGTAACAACAATTTTTTCTGGTAATACGTCACAGTCATTAACCAAACGGTCGTATACTTTTTGCCCTGATGCTAACTGCAGGTCGAATAGTTTTTGTTGGGCGTCAAAGCCAACTGCTCTGTCGCCTGCGCCATGGCGGATGAATACTAGCTTTATATGACCTAACTCTGGGTCATCTTTAAGGGTAAGGGAATTTTGCTCGGGGATAACAAGAACATCCATATCTTTAAAATAATGCTTGTTCTTTGCGAGTACGGCTTTTTTACGGACAAATACAATTTTACTTATTAATTTGTCTATGATTTTGGCATAAAGAGGTACTTTTGCTTCAATAATTTCGCAATTATGATTAGGCCAGTGTTTGCTTATGGTTTTAACAACATTCATCTGCCCTTTATCAGCAACAAGGATGGTTACTTTAACCTCAGGGTACTTTTCAGACAATGCAAAAGCTACAGGTGCAGTATGGTATACTTGGTGCCCAGCGTAATGGTTAAATAGAAAACCTACGTGCATTATTAATTCCTTTATAAATTCAACATTTTTAATAGCATAGTCATAGAGAAGCTGTCTAGAAGTATATTAAAATAACAGCCTTAATAAAAAGTTTATAAGGGTGTATAGTTATTACTATGTTTGAGAAAAAGAAACCACAATTATATGCCCCAAGGGGGTTCTCGTTTAACGAGCAGCAAGAGCCTGCTCAGCAACATTTCGACCCCGAGCTTGCACCGCTTGAAGAAAGCATTCTAGCAAACCCTAAAAACATTAAACCATATATTAGCTATGCCGAAGTTATGTTGCGCCGTGGTGAGCTAGACCTTGCTTGGTCGATGTTAGAAAAAGCATTGCTTGTATCCCCCAATAATGTTGACGCCTTAACATATAGTGGTTTTATTGCACATAAGCGTAAAGACCAAGATAAAGCAGAACAATTGTTTAAACATGCTATCTCTATTGCCCCCGAGGACAGCTCTACTCTGTTGCAGTACGGTGCTTTTCTACAAGAACAAGGTAAACTAGGCAAAGCATGGGAAATTTTTGATAAACTATTACAAGTTGACTCTAATAACTTATCGGCATTACTAGTGCAAAGCACACTTGCGCATGGTTATAAGGAAGATACAGTCCTTGCCCATTTTTTAGTGGATAAAGCTCTAGCACTTGCGCCAGACATGAGGGTTGGATGGATTTATAAATGGAATTATTTCTTAGACACTGCGGATTACTCGGGGTTTAAGGCTTATGCCCCACCGAAAGTAGCTGATGAATTATTGCTTTGTTTATATAAACTTTACCAATGTTTATTTGGAGCACTTTTTGACCCTAACTACTCGCTAGGAAGTGCCAAAGATTTTAGTTTGCCGCACCCCGATAATGCGCCTGATTTATTATCGGTTATTAGTCATATTAATAATTTAGAAAGCTACCGTAAGTACTTGGCTTCAATTGCTGACTCTTACCAACAACAAGATCTACGCCAACCTTTAGATGCAAGCCTTTCTCCGATGTATTTAATTGGTGATAGCCATATTCTTGGTCATGGGCATCAGGCTGTAAGGTCGTATGTGTTACGCCCACTTCTAGCAATGGGTACGAAGATGTTTCATTTGGCGAATGGAATTCAGCCTTACAGTAGTGTTTTTAAGCGGTTGTTGGAATCAGTCCCTAAAAAAGCACCTGTTGCTATAAGTGTAGGTGAGATTGATTGCCGTACTACCGAAGGGTTTGTGCCATTCTTTATTAAGAATAAAATGGATACTACCACTAAAGAACAGTTTATTAATAAAGTAGTTAAAGACTATATAAGTTTTGTTCGTGTAGCTGCAGGCAGTAGGCCTATTACTATTATAGGTGTGCCAGCAATACTTTTTGCAAATAGTAATAACCCATCTGCAGAAGAAGAACTAGCGGCACAGGTCGTTATTATGGTAAATAATAGTTTACATAAACAAACTCAAAAATATGGTATGGGCTTTGTTGATTTATATGCAATAACAATTGCAAGCGGTAACCATTATGCCGACAAGTGGCATTTACTACCACAAACCATAGCTAAAGCATGGCTACAGCAAAAGGAGATTTAGGTTGTTAACTTCAGTATTATTATTTGTAGGTGGTTTTTTGCTTGGGCTTGGTGTGGGGCTTTTAGCGATGGTATGGGTTAAAAAACAGAGCGACAAATCTGTTGAAAGTTTAAAAGAAACGTTCACTAGTTTGTCTTTTGACGCTTTAAGCCGTAACAGTGAAGAATTTTTGCGCCTAGCCGATGAAAAAATAAAAAACCAGACCGAAGCCAACAACCAACAAATGGACGGGAAAAAGAACCTTATTGACGAAACTGTTAAGGGGCTAAAATCTGACCTAGAAAAAGTACAGTCGTTAATGACTAACCTTGAGAAAGACCGCCACCAAAAATTTGGCGAACTTACCCAAGAGCTAAAAAGAGCAGCAACAGAAACCGAAAAACTCCAGCAAACTACAAATAAGCTACAAAGTGCACTAGCTAATACCAAGTCCCGTGGGCAATGGGGCGAGCGGATGGCCGAAGATGTACTACGAATGGCAGGTTTTGTTGAGAATATTAACTACCACAAGCAAATGTCTATTGATATTGGCACAGGTAATAGCCGCCCCGACTATACATTTATGCTGCCTCAAGGGCAGATGGTGCATATGGATGTTAAATTCCCGTTAGATAACTATCTTAATTATTTAAATGCGACGAGTGAGGTCGAAAAAGTAAGTTTTGAGAAGCAATTTCTTGCCGATACCCGCCGCAGGGTCAAAGAAGCTACCGAACGTGGATATGCCGATACTACTAAAGGTACGCTTGATTATGTGCTAGTGTTTATCCCTAATGAGCAAGTATATGCTTTTATCCACGAGCATGACTCTTCAATTTTAGACGAAGCTATGCGGCAAAAGGTTATTTTGTGCTCTCCGATGACTCTTTACGCGGTACTGGCTGTTATTCGCCAAGCTGTTGATAATTTCCAGCTCGAGAAAACTGCAGGGCAAATGTTAAACTTACTTGGTGTATTTAAAAAAGAATGGGGCAAATTTACCGAACAACTAGAGAAAGTTGAGAAAAAATTTGTTGAAACGCATAATTCTTTTACCCACCTGGTTACTACCCGCCGCAACCAACTCGAGAAGCCACTACAGAAAATAGAAAGTTTGCGCCAACAAGAAGAAACTACCCTTATCCCTGTTGATAGTGATGACAATAAAAGTAAGCAAGCCTAAGTTATAGCATCTCTAAGGAAATCTTTTGTTTTTTCAAAGACAGAGACTATGTCACGACATATCTTAGTTAATTTTTCTTTATTAAATTTGTTATCGTAGCATAGCTCTTCCATTTCTTTTGCTAGGATAGAGACTTTTATAGCACCAATCTGGAAGCTGCTTGATTTAATTGTATGTGCTGGCTGTATAATTGCTTTTACATCTTTGTTGTCTATAGCACGTTTAATGTCATTAATATATTGCTGGGTGTCTGAGATATAATACCCAACCATAATAGAGAATTTATCATCCATCAAATTTTTAGCGGATTCATAAGATTTCTTATCGAATAGCTTACTATTACTTTTATAGATATATTTGTCATTATTAATTTCGATTTTGGTATCAGCCTTATTCTTTACCCATTTATCTATTATTTTTACTATGGTCTCATTCCGTATGGGTTTGGTGAAATAATCATCCATACCAGCTTTTAGACATCTTTCTCTGTCTTCTTTAAATGCATTAGCAGTAATAGCTACAATTGGAGTAGCTTTAATTTTATTCTGTTTAATTAGCCTTTTAATTTTTCTGGATGCTTCATAGCCATCCATTACGGGCATTTGGCAGTCCATAAGTATAATATCAAAGCTATGCTCTTTTGCTTTATTAACAGCTATTTCGCCATTTTCAGCGGTAATAACATGGCAGCCAATATTATGGAGTGATGTTTTCATAAACTCTATGTTTATACGATTGTCTTCAACCACAAGAACCCTTACACCTTCATATGCAGATGCGGAGGTTTCTATTTTCTTCCTAGGCTTAACATTATTTTCTATACTTAAAGTTACAGGTTTTGTTGGGAGCCATTTCTGGAGCATGTTAACAAGCTCTTTTTTCCTGACTGGTTTTGCAATATAGTCTTGCATGCCAGCATCAATACACCTGTCACGGTCACCCTTCATAGCATTAGCAGTTAAAGCTATAATGGGGATATTGTCTAATTTTTGCTCTTGTTTTTCTTTAGATAATATTCTACTTGCTTCAAAACCATCCATAATTGGCATTTGGCAGTCCATGAATATAAGATCATATTTATCAATATGGGCTAATCTTACTAGCTCTTCACCATTCGCAGCAATTGTGACATTACAACCAATACTTCTTAATATCTCTTTGATGAATTCTTGATTTATTCTGTTGTCTTCTGCGACTAATATATTTGTGCCATTGAATGATGCTTCTACTATATTTTTATCATGATCTAAATTATTATTTTTAATGAGTTGTTTTCTTGTTCTTATAAGTATGCGTTCTAGATAATTTCTTTTAATTGGTTTCGGTAAAAAAGCGGAGAACCCAGAGTCACGTAGCTCCTCTGTGCTTCCTAGATTGTTTAGGTTAGACATTATTATAAATACAGTATTATTGATATTACTATCATTGTGGAATATTTTCCCTAGAGTGTGCCCCATTATTTCGGGTAGCATGTAATCAATTATACAGAACTGGTAATGGTTTTTATCTATACTCGCATCACCAAAAGTTAGTAGAGCACTTCTTGCACTTTGGCATACGGTGCAATCTATGCCGATATCTTCTAGTATCTCGGTTAATATTAGATTATTCCTCTCTGAGGAATCTATAATTAGAGCACGCATCCCTTTTAATTCAGATATATCTTGAATCTCTTTATGTGTATTCTCTCCAAGCTCTAGAATCATAGTAAACCAAAATGTAGAGCCTTCTCCTAGAATACTTTCAACACCAATCTCCCCACCCATTATACAAGATAATTGCTCACAAATTGCTAGTCCTAGCCCTGTACCACCGTACTCCCTTGTGGTAGAGCTATCTGCTTGTGAAAACTTGGCAAATATCTTTTTGTGGACATCCTCAGGGATGCCTATACCTGTATCTTTAACAGAAACCTTAATTTTTACTTTATTATTAGGAATTGCAGTATCTTTTACCTCTTCAACTTCAATGGTTACACTACCTTTTTCAGTAAACTTAACCGCATTACCTATTAGGTTTACAATGATTTGCCTTATTCGTACTGGGTCTGCTATGACATTTTCTGGTGTATTAGGTGCATAGCGCATTAGTATTTCTATATTGTTCTCTTCAGCTTTAAGGGCAAATAAATTTGTAATGTCATCTACTAAATTTTCTAGATTCATAGGGATAGGAGTTATATCTAGTTTACCTGCCTCAATTTTTGAAAAATCAAGAATATCATCAATTAATACAAGTAGAGATTCTGCTGAGTTCATAAGTATATTAATATGTTTAGTTTGTTTATCATTTAGATCGCTATTTAATATAAGCTCTGCCATGCCTAGTATGCCATTCATTGGGGTTCGTATTTCGTGGCTCATGCTAGCGAGGAATTCTGATTTTGCGATAGTTGCTTGTTTAGCCTCTTCAAGTGAAGCATTCAGCATTGCAACCGCATTGTTTAATTCCATATTTTGATCTTCTATTTTTTTATCGGTTTTTTCTTTTTCGATTAAGTTGATCCGAAATCGGAAAAGGATAAAAGATATAGCAAATAGCGCTAATATAGCAAAGGCAAGTGTAGAGAATTCACTTATTTTCTGTGCAGTTATATAGGATGTGATTGTAGAAGATAATAGCTTATTTATATCTCTATAAAAATTAGCATAGGCATTAATCAGGTCTGTACTTTTCTCTAAGTTAATTAATCCTTCTTTTTGTTTTTCTTTTAATAAACTATCTTTTAAGGACTGAGAGAACTCATCATGTAAGTAACGGATATTATTATAATTGTCTAAAAGCTTTTCTTTTATTTGAGGCTTTTCTTCAAATAAAATCTGAACAGATCTATGGAATTGTAATTGGTCCGAATTTATTTTGGTCTGATATAGCTTTATAAGCTGGCTACCATCTAACCTTCGATTATACACGCCAAATGCAGGTGTTGTTATTTGTATATTAGACTGGGATATATATTCTGTCATATCAGGAATAGTGTTAATAAGAATATTCATCATATAATATCTGTCTAGAAATGGGTCTAGTATAAGGTTAGATTTATCTCCCACATGGCGGATTAATAGATTTATCTCTTCAATAATTGCTGTTACATTAGTATATTCTTTGGATTTATTAGTGTGTTGAGTATTAGCTAAAATTTCTGCAATCTCTGATTCTAAAAACTGCCACCTTGAGCTTATATCTAGTATGTTCCCAAGCCGTTTAGTATTATTAGAAATGACAGTAATATTGTTATTTAACTGGGCTTGAATCTTATTCATACTCTGTATTGATTCGGCATTTTTTGCTAAATGATTGTGGTTGCGATATATCTGTAGATTAGTCATAAGAGAAAAGAGCTCTGAGTTGTACTCAAGGCCGTATAGCTCTTTTTGTGAAAATTTTATTTCGTTATACGCGGTAGAAAGTACGTAATATATTAGTAAGCACAACGGTATTATGATAACAGCAGAACTAAATACTAGTTGTATATTTTGTTGCTTGGTTTTCATAATTATATGCCCGCCACAATAATGTTATTATTATTCTGTATATAGTATATATAGGTAACGTATAACCATATTACTATAACTATTTTGACAGAGGGAAAGAGGTAGCTGAATGATAGAGTTAAACATGTACCTTGCGGTACTAGCAGGATTGTTATTACTTTCTTTTTGTAGCGAGTGGTTGGTGCAGGGTGCTGTACAAATCGGGAAGCTTTTACGTATATCTGCAGTATTTGTAGGCGTTGTTGTTATTGGTTTTGGTACATCTCTTCCTGAAATATTAACTACGTTTATTGCAGCCTCTAAAGGGGAATCTAGCTTAGGGGTTGGTAATATTATTGGTTCTAATATTGCTAATATTGGCCTTATTCTTGGGGTTGCATTTGTATTATTTGGTAAGCATCGAATTAAGACAGAAGCTGCTAAGTTTGATTATGGAATGATGTTGATAGCAACATTACTTTTAAACCTTATCGCAGTTATCTGGGGCTATATAAGCGTATTACAAGCGTCTTTATTACTTTTAGCAATGGTTGTTATATTTTCTATTTTATTGCACCGCGCTCGTAAAACTAAAATTGATATTGACGATGAGGACGCAGGTTGGGCTGAAGCATCGCTTAAAACTGTCGTTGGTTTGTTCGGCCTTTGGGCAGGTGCCGAACTACTTGTAGGGGGCGCAATTAGTATTGCTTCTGCATTTAATGTCCCATCATCAGTTATTGGTTTAAGTATGGTCGCAATAGGTACATCTTTACCAGAACTAGCTGCGACTATTGCTGCTGCTCGTAAGCTTAATTGCGGTCTAATTCTCGGTAATGTTATGGGTAGCAATATGCTAAATATCTTTGCTGCTCTTGGTCTTGGTGGGTTGCTAGTACCATTGCAAATAGCAGGTATGGAGCGAGATATTATAGTAATGGTATTATTTTCTGTGTCACTATTACCACTATTCATCTGGCGGAATATAGCAGGGATTGGTGTTGGTGTGGTATTTCTTGTGACATATGCTAGCTATATGGCGTACATTTATACCCAAACTTAAGTACTGTTAGGATAAACCTCTAAAATGTCGTCTTTGCCGAACAACGTTGACTTAATTATTCCAACACGTCGAGGTATGCCTGCACTAATAAAACTATTAACAGAAGCATCTGACCCTAAGTGGTCTGGCCATACTTTTTGCTTTGTGTTCGACTCTTACGCCGAACAAGTGGCAGAAGAACTAAGAAAATGGCTGAATGACCATAGAGATATGCTGTTACCTAAGGTAAAAGCATGTTTTGCCCCAGCTAATTTTGCTGGTAACTTAAATGCATTGCGCCAGATTGGTTTAACCCAAGGTGAAAACCCATTTGTTTACTTCCAAGATGATGATGACCCATTGCCACAAGGTCTTGATGTAAGGCTGCGGATGATGCAGGGTGACTCTTACGACGCTATTTTCGGTGTAACCGAAACTCGCACTGCCCGTGGGCAGATGATTGAGCATTTCCCATCACTAGACAGTAACGGCCAACCACTTTATGATCTTGTCCAAGGGTTGCGCTTATTTCCAACCTATGCACACCCTTGTGCTGCTCTTTATCGGCGTAGCGTGTTTGATACCACACCTATTGATGATGGTATATCATACACTATTTGCGGGGTTGGTGGGTTTTTAGCACGTTTTATGGCGAACGGCGCAAGGATAACAACCTTGTCTGACATTATTCGGATTGGCTGCCAAAGCTCTGATAATATGAGTATACCTATTCTTGATCAACAAGCCCGCCTATTGTTAGCAGAAGATATAAGCCTATGGCAGCGGTATATAGAATCTCCCGAAGTTAGAAATTTCCAAGAAGAAATTAGGCAAGACCTTATTCACGGAGATATTATTACTTTTAGAGATATCACAGCCAGAGTAGAGGCCAAACTTGAAGAAGACATGTTTCTCGGCGTGTCTTAATTATCACAACATAGAGCATTAAAATCACATAGTTGCGTTAGGCTATCTATCTTTGTTTTCTCTTGTAGGTTACCATGGGTAGTAATTAGCTGTAATAACAAGAAGATATCATCTTATGAGAATTTTATTTACCGTAATAGTATTTCTATCAGTATATGTATTTTTTGCGCCAATAGCTCAAGCGCAAATTGCTGCTAATAGTGTTATCCGTACTATGTTGCCACATAAAAAACCTATCGAGAATGTGGACGTTAGTAATTTTTCTAAAGATAAAATCTTACAAGCTGATATCTCTGTTGAAGAATCCATTAGAAAAGCTGATGGTACTGAAGAGGTCATTCCTAGTGATGACTTTTTAATTGCACCAAAGATGATGATTTTACGCCCTGGTGAGCGTAAAAAAGCTCGTCTTGTATTGCGTAAACCAGCCTCAGAAGATAAAGAGCGCTATTACCGAGCATCATTCAAAGCAAAAATTCCTGACCCTATACGGATGAAAGAGCTAGCATTAACCTCTGCTGAAAGTATAAACCAAGATAATATAAATGCTGGTGTATCGATGATCTCTGGAATGGGGATCTTCATTACTGTCGCCCCTAAAAATATGAACCCTAAATTAACTTGGGAAAGAGACGCCACAGGCATTACGTTTCATAACGAGGGGAATGTATCTGTAGATATGAGGGCACGTAAAGAATATTGCTTTGATAAAAAGAAAAAGGATTGCACCACTCTACCTGACAAGAGAATTTACCCAGGGCATAAATGGCGTTTTGAAATATCTGGTAATAAAGACCTAATTTATTATTACAAAATATATAACAAAGCCGAAAAAGCAATTATTGGGGCTGTTGAATAACAAGGGGTTAGTATATTGTTACGCCTTATGGATAAAATAGCATCTATTGCCATTGTTGTGCTGCTTGTATTAGGAGTGGTATTTATTAGTGTGGATGCTGCGAAGGCGCAGGAAATATCAAAAACAATTATAACTATACCAGATGAAGAACTAAAACTAAATTTACCACCAACAACAATTGTTTTTGACTTTTACATGGCAGACGAACACCGTGGCGAAGTTCTCATAACCTATACCGACGATAGCGCAACCTTTCATGACCCTGAAGGTATGCTAGAAATGTTGCCTGAGACTAATAATATTGAGGCGGTGTTAGGTCTTATTAATAATGGTGAAATGCCGTCATTGTCAAACAGAATAGAATCTGTTGGTGATATCACCATTGATCCTAGTACATTTGAAGTTAGGCTGAACCTTGAGGCAGATGTTCTGAATGCTAAGAGAATTAGTATAATAAAAGATAATGTTGAGCCATCATCTAGCTTAGCATTGCTTAATAACTTGAGGGTTGTAGCAACTAACCAATTTAATGGCGATGGCTTTGATGGCACATTTTCTAACCATCATGCATTATCTTATGGTCACAACCGCCTTGAATGGCAAGGTAGCTACGCAAAAGACGGTGGCTATGATATTAGATCTTTCCTTATAGCAAACGAGCAAGATGAGATGCTTTCTCGTGTTGGTATGATGCAAACTAACGGCTTACAATTTGCTAGTAGCCAAGATATATTAGCCATGAGTGTAGGCTCTAATATTGATACATTGTTTGGTGATAGTACCCTAACTGGTGATGACGTTACAGTGTTTATCCCAAGTCGTGCGCGTATCAAGGTATTTGCAGATGGGCGGATGATTTATACCGAAATCCTCGACTTTGGGCTACAAAGCCTTAACACATCATCATTTCCAGCAGGTAGCTATGACCTTGAAATTGAGATTATAGAAGAGGCAACAGGCCGCACAACATTCGATAGCCAATTTTTTACTAAAACAACACGCCTTGTGCCGTTCGACAAACCCGACTGGCTAGTAAAGCTTGGTTTTGCTCGTGATGAGCTTAATCCAAACACAGCTGAACCAATTTGGGAGGCTGTCTACCGTGAACGTGTAAACTCTAACTGGGAATTAGGAGGGGCATTGTTGGGTGGTAAAGGGCTAAATATTTTCGAGCCACAAGCACGTATGTACTGGCGTAATTTAGAGTTTAGAGGGAATCTTTCTTTTACTGATAAAGGGGATGTTGCATCTTCTTTGTTTGGACAAATATTGACTGACAATTTTGGTAATCTAACAACACAAATGCGCCGTACAATCAGAGGCCACAGTGTTGTACCTAATTTACGTTCTGACGAGTTTAACCCACTTTCTAGTAAGATTGATATCCTTACTGGTAGTTGGAACCGCTCTTTTGGTAAGTTACAACTAACGTTGCGAGGAACTAAAAGCAAAAATAGTGGCAATACAGCATATAGCTGGGGGCCAAGTATTCGTTATCCTATCCTTGCAGGGCTTGAACAACGTGTAGAGTTACAAGCCGACTATACCCGCAGTAATATAGCAAATGATGTTTATGGCGTTTTCCTAACTTATCAATATAACCCTAAAGACTCTAACTGGCTGGGTAGTACTAGAGTAAGCCATAGAGATGGGTCCACTAAACAAACAGGTGCTGTTACGCAAATTGAATATGATAACCGAGAGAGTGTCCAAAATAATGGAACAGAAGTAATTTTTACTAATACTACTAGCAGTTCTGATGGTGAAGTGTTTATTGGTAATGATGTTAGCCTAACACATACAACACAAAACTTTTCTACTAAAATAACTGGTACTCATGCAAACAGGGGTGGGGAAACCAGCAAATCTCTTGGTATTAGTGCTAATACTACTTTTGCAATAGACGGGAAAGAAAACCTTTTTGTAGGTTCTTCTTTAGGTAAAGGTACAGTTATTGTTAACCTAAAAGGGTCTGCTAAAGGTGAGGTTATGTTGGTCAAAAATGGCCACCAGACTATGGGTAAAGGTAAAGTTGGCGAGCGTATAACAATATCAGTTCAACCATTTAAAACCTATAACCTTACTATAGAGCCAGAGAGCGAAGATTCCTTAGTTAGCTATAACAGCACTCCGATACCATTTAAGCTTATTAATAAAGGCGTTAAGATTGTTGAGTTTGATGTTTCTAAAGTATTATTAGTATTTGGCCGAATGATTGATGGCAACGGCAAACCACTTTCATGGCAACGTATCAAAGGGGCTACATCATCTGTGTTAACAGACCAGCTCGGTAATTTCCAAGCAGAAGTGGCAGAAAATAACGTAATGTTTGTTAATAACCGCCAATATAAATGTACAGCTGCTATCCCGCAAATGGTGATAGATGGCATTTTTAGTTATGTGGGAGACGTTTTATGTTTGTAGGTTACTCTTGTTTTGGCACGGTATATGCAAACACAGACTTAGAAAGTTATTAACCTATTTAATATAGACCAAAGGTATTGTTTACCTTGTCAGTTTTATTTTTATAGCAGTGTTATGCAATAAAACTAGGCTGGCTGTATGTTCCACGGGTTTGTGTTATTTTATGTCAGGTGTTTTCTGGTATGAGTATACACAAATAATTAAGTGTCTTGGACCCTTTGTGGTTTGGGTGCTTAAAGATCCTGATGGGTGGATGTAAATTGTAGGTATGCAATTAGCCATTTGTTTCAGGTCATGTGTAGATGGGTTATTAAGTAAATAAACTTAAAACTTAGATGCACAAATTGCAATAAACAATAATAGTGAGGATATATCCCATGACTAAAATTAAAAACGCATTGTTTGCTACTACCTTTCTTGCGATGGGTGCAGCAGGCATTTCAGCTGCGGTTGCAGCTACACAAGGTACAACAGGTGCTACCTCATCAGGTGACCTAGTTGTATCTATGATTATTGACAACAAACTTAAAGTATCAAACTTAGCTGACGTGGCTTTGGGTACATACGCTGGTGCTAACTTGACTGGTTCAGAACCTATTTGTGTATACTTTAACCAAACAGCTAACTATCGAATTACAATTGACTCAAACGACGTACCAGGTACATTCGAAATGTTTGACGGTGTTGCAAACAACATTGCATACACCATGACATACGATGATGGTCTTGGTGCAAGCCCTGTTGTAGCTGGTACTGCACTTGTAGCCCAGTCTACTGGTGGTAACGATGCTGCAACTGGTGCGGATGATGACTGTGTAACACACACAGCCGACAATGGCACAATCGCATTTACAGCTACATCAGCTGCGATTACTGGTAACCCTAATGGTACCTACTCTGAAACAATTGACATTACAGTTGCTCCAGACATTTAACCGTTACGGTTCTATGAATACGAAACAGGCACCTTCGGGTGCCTGTTTTTATTTCTTATAAGAAATCAGATAGCAGCGACATCCCGAGTCGCCGTAAGGCCAAGAGGTTGTCGACAGTCTGCCCAACGCAGCACCAAGGTTAGGCTTTGCCTAACCGCAGGTGGATAGAAGTATTAATGAGAAAACAAGCGAAAGCGTAGCGACATCCCGAGTCGCCGAAAGGCGAGAGGTTGTCGACAGTCTGCGGAACGCAGCACCAAGGTTAGGCTTTGCCTAACCGCAGGTGGATTAAGAATTACCAATGCGCTTCAGGCGGTAACGACATTAAAATAGCTTCGGTATTGCCACCAGTCATCAGCCCAAAACGTGTGCCACGGTCTTGGAGAAGGTTAAATTCTACATAGCGGCCGCGCTTTAGTAGCTGGGTTTTTTTGTCTTCTTCAGTAAAGGGCATATCTTTACGACGCTCAATAATAGAGCTGTAAGATTTTAAGAATGCTTCACCCACCGCTTGGACAAAGGCAAATGTTTCTTCGGGTGTTTTCTCTAGGTAATCAAAAAATATCCCACCAACCCCACGGGTTTCATTACGATGAGGGAGGAAGAAATATTCGTCACACCACTTTTTGTATTCTGTATAAGCATCTTTATTGTAGCTGTCACAAGCGCTTTTTAATTGGTTATGGAACATGGCAGTGTCTTCATCAAAGGCAAAAGTAGGGGTAAGGTCTGCACCACCACCAAACCATGCTTTTTCAGCTGTTACAATATGGCGGATGTTCATGTGCACTGCAGGCGCCTTAGGGTTTGCCATGTGTGCCACTAACGATAAACCACTTGCCCAAAAGCTACGGTCATCAGCAGTTGTGCCAGGGATTTCGCCTGCAAACTTGTCAGAGAACTCGCCATAAACCTCAGAAAAATTAACCCCTACTTTTTCAAAAACTTTACCGCGCATCAGGCGCATTTCGCCACTGCCTTGTAAGGTGTCAGTTTTTTCTTTGTCCCACGGGGTGCAAATAAACTGACTGTCCTCATCAAGACTTTCAAAAGCCTCACAAATACGATTTTGTAAATCAGTAAAATGAGCAACAGCACGCTGTTGTAATGGGGATGTGGTTGGTTTAAGAGCAGCTTGTGTCATGAGAAGTCCTTTTGCTAGGGTATGGGTATAATAAAAGTACAATTTATAATAGCAATGTACCTTGCTCCGTCAACGATTAAATTACTATAGCGCTGGTGGATTAAACGGTATCCCGAGTTGCCGTAAGGCAAGAGGTTACCGACAGTCTGCAACAATGCAGCACCAAGCATCTGGCTTTGCCAGTGCGCCGGTGGATTAAGATTACACCATTTTGAAAAAATGGTGCCCAGAAAGGGACTCGAACCCCCACCTCCTTACGAAGACTACCCCCTCAAGGTAGCGCGTCTACCAATTCCGCCATCTGGGCAAATCAAGTATATGGTGGGCGGTACTGGACTCGAACCAGTGACCACTTGCATGTCGAGCAAGTGCTCTACCAACTGAGCTAACCGCCCCACACTAATATAGTAATTCAACTTAAGACCGTACACGGTCTTAAGTTATCGCTAAGTTTCGCTTAAACTGTGGCAAAGCCACAGTTAGACTACACTCGCGGGTCGCAAAACAGTTTGCGACCATAGTCGTTTAACTATGTAAGTACAAAGTTAAACGACTATTAAATACTTTTAACAGACCTTTATTATAGGTGCAAGAGCTTTACCATTGACCGTTTTAAAACCTACACGTATTCTTGTGGGTATGATTATTTTACAGATGTGCTTAGCACTTTTCCTGACCGTTAATATTGCCGCAGCCCAAGAAAATGCTGAGGTTGACATTGCTGCACCAATTGACCCTACATATAAAGAGTGTTTCACTATGGCTGAAAATGCGATGCAAGTAGGTGTCATAGCATTAGGGCTTGAAGCAAGCGAACTTGGCAAGCATGGTTCTGCAACACCTGCCGCTTTAGCACCTGTAGACGGCATTACTTTGCCAAATGAGGAACAAAACATTGTTGCAAAGCTCGAGCAAGGCGTGCGCCTTAAAATAGATCCTGAAAATAAAACAGCAAAGCCTCAAATAGAGTTAGACAATGTTGAAATTACAGCAAAGCCAGCTGAAGAAGAAAATACAGATAACGAATACCAAGAAAAACGTCTACTTTGTAAAATAAAATACGGCATCTCTTTTTAAACTGATGAAACAAGAAAAACAAAAATTACGGGCGGTTTTTTGTATCACTGCTATATGTGCATCATTTTTATTGAGCGCATACACAAGGCCTGCACCCGAACAACCTTTACCCCAAAAAGCTGCCCCAAAAACTCCAAAAATAATAATCGACCCTAACACAGGCGAGAAAAGTATGCTTATTAGCGTACTTACCTACAATGTAGAGGGGCTACCTTTACCAATTAAATGGGGCAGAGCCAAGGCTTTAGAAAGAATAGGCAATTCTTTAGCAGATATGCGTAAAAGTGGAATAGAGCCCGATATTGTGCTTATCCAAGAAGGGTTCATTGACGAGATGAAGGACCTTATAAATCGTAGTGGTTACCCTAATTTTGTGCATGGCCCTACAGTTAAGGAACAATCATATAAAAAACTAGAAGAAAATGGTGTTGCTAAAAACTATGACCGTAAAAAATATTGGTTTATTGGTGAAGGCTGGGGGAAGCTGCTCCACAGTGGGTTGTATATTCTTAGCGATTTCCCGGTAACATCTAAAAAAACACGACCTTTTAGGTATTGCGCAGGGTGGGACTGTTTGGCAAATAAAGGTGTTTTGGCTGTAACTGTATATGTTCCGGGGCTACCAGAACCAATAGTTATTACTAATACCCATTTAAATGCGCGTGCAGCGTCAGACGTGCCGTATAGGCGCTCGCTAATAGCGCATAATCTACAAATAGACGAACTTAAAGAGTTTGCAAAAACTATATGGAATGGCGATAAAGCAATAATTTTTGGGGGAGATTTTAATGTTAGAAATAAAGAGAACCGTATTGCCCATGCGCTAAAAACATTAAATGTAGACGAACCATATATGGTGTCTCGCCACTATTGTACCCAAATTGTAAACACCTGCGATATCCGCATGAAACTAAAAGGTGAAGAGCCATGGCGCCATACTCAAGACTTGCAAGGTTTTGCCCACGGTAGGCGTATTTCTGTCGAGCCTGTGCGTATCCAAGCAATGTTCGATGGTGGTGTTTTTGGCGATAAGATCTCTGACCACGACGCTTATCTGGTGCAATATAAACTAAGCTGGCGGTAGAGTTTTTGCAGGGATGCCATCTTTAAAAGATTTTTTCATGATGTTATATTCGCCAGTATAGGCCATTTCACCACGGTTAAAGATTTGGTCTAACTCTGCTTCATCAACCCATTTAAAATTATGCATTTCGTGGGTTTCTTCAATGTTTGCTAGCTCGCTATCGGGTAAGAAATAATAGTAACTAAGGGCAATACTATCTGTTTCGTGCATTTCGGCAATGTCGCCATAAAACTCGCGGATAGCAATAAGGGTGTCGAGGTTAAAGTTTTCAGCACCAATTTTTAGTCTTGTTTCTTCCCATATTTCGCGGCTTAAGCCTTGGGCTAGGTTTTCGCCTTTATCGGCATAGCCAGCAGGCCAACTAAATTTGCTATTTTGGTCAGTCATGTTGCGCCGCTGGCCGATAAGTATTTTGCCATTGTTGCATAATAATACACCAGAAGAACGCCCAGCTCGTGGCCACCAGCTTAAAGACCCAATTTTGCGCCCCCACAAAAGGTAGCCTAAATATTGGATAAACTTATAACGCAGAGAACTTGGCTTTAGCACCCCAAAAGAGCCTAGCTTACTGTTTAGTTTTGTTTGGGCAAATTCTGTTTCATCAGCCATGCTTGTGTAGACCTTGTAAGTTATTTAATATAATACGTTGCATTCCCTTAGTAATAAACTAAGTTTGGTAGTTAAGAAAATATTTAATAATAAAAATTAATCCTGTAAGTACAAAGTTAAACGACTATAAATAGGATTATACAGAATATATATCTGCAGAACAATTTTCGTGGTTTCTTCTTTGTCCTTTGGTAATAAAAAGGGTAAACTTATCGGCACAATGGGGACAATAAATAAAAAGGGTATTAAATAATGGCACGCAAAAAAATTGCTTTGGTTGGTGCAGGCCAAATTGGTGGAACGCTAGCATTACTAGCAAGCATGAAAAAACTGGGCGATGTTGTCCTGCTTGATATTGCAGAAGGTGTGCCCCAAGGTAAAGCACTGGATATGGCGCAAGCGTCAGCAGTAGAGCATTTCGCAAGCGACATTATGGGCACAAACGACTATGCCGACATTGCCGACTCCGACGTTATTATTGTAACCGCAGGTATCCCACGTAAACCTGGGATGAGCCGCTCTGACCTTATCGAAATCAACACTGGTGTTATGCGCACAGTTGGTGAGAATATCCGTAAATATGCGCCAAATGCTTTTGTTATTGTTATTACCAACCCGCTTGATGCAATGGTTTGGGTAATGCGCGAAGTTACAGGCTTTGCTCATAATAAAGTTGTGGGTATGGCAGGGGTGCTAGATAGCTCTCGCTTTGCATGTTTCTTGGCTGAAGAACTAAATGTTTCTATCGAAAATATCCACGCTTGCGTTATGGGTGGCCATGGCGACAGCATGGTGCCATTGGTGCGCTATTCTACAGTTGCAGGCTTACCATTGCCGCAATTAATTAAAATGGGCTGGCTAAGCCAAACCAAGCTTGACGCTATCGTCGAGCGCACCCGTAAAGGCGGCGGTGAGATTGTTGGTTTGCTTGGTAATGGTTCTGCTTTTTATGCGCCAGCTTCATCAGCAATTAGCATGGCAGAAAGCTATATGTTAGATTTAAAACGTATTCTACCTTGTGCTGTGCACCTAACAGGGCAATACAATGTTAATGACCTATATGTTGGCGTGCCTTGTGTTATTGGTCAAGGCGGTGCTGAAACAGTGGTCGAGTACGAATTAAACCCAGAAGAACAAGCAATGTTTGACGAGTCTGTTGCAAATGTTCGCGAATTAATCGAAGAAATTAGCACTAAAGCTGCTTAAATAGGGGAAAAACTATGAATATTCATGAGTATCAAGCAAAAGAAATTTTGGCAAAATTTGGTGTTGTAGTGCCAGCAGGCATGGTAGCAACTACTGCTGAGGAAGCTAAAAAAGCAGCCGAAAAGCTAGGTGGCGATTTATGGGTTGTTAAAGCCCAAGTCCATGCTGGCGGCCGTGGTAAAGCGGGTGGCGTTAAGCTTGCTAAAAGTTTAGACGAAGTTGCTAGCCTTGCAGAAGGCATGCTAGGCGTAAGCCTTGTAACCCACCAGACCGACGAGAATGGACAGCCTGTAAACTCGGTTTACGTAACCGAAGGGGTGGACATTGCCCGTGAGATTTACTTATCTGTTCTGCTAGACCGCACAACTTCAAAATTGGTGCTAATGGCATCAGCCGAGGGTGGTGTTGAGATTGAAGAAGTAGCAGAGAAAACTCCAGAAAAAATCTTTAAAGAGCAAATCAACCCAACTACAGGCCTAATGCCATACCAAGCACGTGAAGTTGCGTTTAAACTTGGGCTTGAAGGCGAGCAAATTGGTAAAGCTGTTAAGTTTATGATGGCATTATACCAAGCATACGAAAAAACCGATGCGGCAATTGTCGAGATCAACCCACTAGTTATTACCGAAAGTAACGATGTAGTGTGTTTAGATGCAAAAATGAATTTTGATAGCAATGCTCTTTACCGTAATAAAGATGTCGCAGCAATGCACGACCCCAGCCAAGAAGACGAACGTGAAGTTCGCGCTGCCGAGTTTGACCTTAACTACATTGCATTAGATGGCAACATTGGCTGTATGGTTAACGGTGCAGGGCTTGCAATGGCTACTATGGACATTATTAAACACTATGGTAGTGCACCAGCAAACTTCTTAGACGTAGGCGGCGGAGCAACCGAAGAAAAAGTTACCGAAGCATTTAAAATTATTCTGTCTGACAGTAATGTTAAAGGGATTTTGGTTAACATTTTTGGTGGCATCATGAAATGCGATATCATCGCTAAAGGTGTAGTTGCAGCAGCCCGTGAAGTAGAAATTAGCGTGCCACTAGTAGTACGCCTTGAGGGTACTAATGTTGCTGAAGGCAAAAAAATCCTCCAAGAAAGTGGGCTAGCTATTACCGCTGCCGACAGTTTGGCAGATGCTGCTGAAAAAATTGTTAGTGCTGTTAAACAAGCAAATGCAGCTTAATTAATTATATTAAAGAATAAAGAAAAAGGATAATCTCCATGGCTATATGGGTAGACAAATCAACCAAAGTTATTTGCCAAGGTTTTACTGGTAGTAACGGAACTTTCCATTCTGAGCAAGCAATCGAATACGGTACTAACTTTGTAGGTGGGGTTACACCAGGTAAAGGTGGACAAACACATTTAGGTAAGCCAGTTTTTAACACAGTTGCCGAAGCTGTAAAAGCTACAGGCGCAAACGCAACGATGATTTTTGTACCCCCTCCGTTTGCGGCAGATGCAATCTTGGAGGCTGCTGACGCAGGTATCGAACTTGCAATTTGCATTACCGAAGGTATCCCAGTATTAGATATGGTTAAAGTTGCCCATATTTTACAAGAAAAAGGGCAGAAAATGCGCCTTGTTGGGCCTAACTGCCCAGGTGTGATTACTCCTGATGAGTGTAAAATGGGGATTATGCCAGGCTATATCCATATGCGTGGTAAAGTGGGGATTGTGTCTCGTTCTGGTACACTTACTTACGAAGCTGTTAAGCAAACAACCGACCTTGGCCTAGGCCAGTCTACTTGTGTTGGTATCGGTGGAGACCCTATCCCAGGGACAAACTTTATTGATGTACTAGAAGCATTCCAAAAAGATCCAGAAACAGAAGCCATTGTTATGATTGGTGAAATTGGTGGAACTGCCGAAGAAGACGCAGCCGCATACATCAAGAAAAACGTAACAAAACCAGTTGTATCTTTTATTGCGGGGCAAACTGCACCAAAAGGTAAGCGGATGGGGCATGCTGGTGCTATTATTTCTGGTGGTCAAGGTACTGCCGAAAGTAAAATAAAAGCACTAACCGATGCTGGTGTGCATATGGCAAAAACACCGTCTGATATTGGTAAAACAGTGGCAGAGTTGTTCTAAGTTACTGTTACTAAATACTTAGTTTTGTTGAGAGCCCCTTACTTATATATACCAATATAGGTAAGGGGTTTCATCATTTTTGGGGTGTCATTTTACTTGTTAGGTAAATTTATGGCATTTTACATAAGTTTATACAAATAATACAATTATAGGTTTTAAAGATATTCCAATTATTAAACTATATTTATAATATTTTTGGAGGATTTAAATATGGGGCTAATGCCAGAAAAGAGAGTACGTATTAAAGGTGTTAAAGTAACACTTGTTGGCCGTAGCAAAAGAGAGTTAGAGAATAATACTCGAGAGGCAGTTAAATATGAGGCCCGTATTTATAATAAATCTGTACGGACAATGCTGGAAAATGGTGAGCCTAACAAAACTATTTGGTCTGACTCTTGGGCAGACGCCCACTATGAATCTGTAGTTGCAGCATCTCCTGAGCATGCAATTTCATTAGTTTATAACAAATTCCCCGAGCGAGCAGGTTTTGTTATTACCGATTTAGTCGAAATGGATGGTAGAAGTAATTAGCACTAGTTAGCTAGTTAAAAAATCCCCCGACATACAATGTGTGTCGGGGGATTTTTTTATTTATTAAATTCAGCACTAATAAAATAAAGCCCATTAGCAGATACGGTTTTGCCTGCTTTGGTACGGTTTTTTTGTTGGAGTATATCGCATATATCTTGTGGCGACTTTTTACCTTCGCCCACCTTTACCAGTGTGCCTACAATAACTCTAACCATATTATGGAGGAAAGTTGCGCCTAATAGCTCTATTCTTATTATATCTTCATTACGGCTAATTGTGATGTTATGTAATGTAGTTATTGGCGACTTTGCTTGGCACTCGCTACTACGGAAGGCCGAAAAATCGTGCTTACCAATTAGAAAATTGGCAGCTTCTTGCATGGCTTTAATATCTAGCTTATGCCTAACATGCAGGCTAAGCCCGTCCCATAAAGGGCTCCGAGAGTGGCGATTAAAGATAATATACTCGTAGACACGGTGTTTGCACTCGTAACGAGCATGGAAGTGTTGGTCTACTTCTTCTGCGCTAATAACTGCAATGCTAGCGGGCAGGAAGCGATTTAGCCCAGTTTTAATTTTATTAGGTGCTATTTCTTTAAAAGTATCCAGATGGCAAACCATACCACGGGCGTGGACGCCTTTGTCGGTTCTGCCTGTTGCGATGATTTCTTCTGGGGCAATACCAGCTATTTTAATAAAAGCTTTTTCTAGCTCAGACTGGATGGTTGGAACAAGTGGGTTTTCTTGGGTTTGCCAACCATGGTAGGGGCGGCCATCATACTCGATTACTAAGCGAATACGGCGCATATCGGGGATAATTTCTCGTGGGGCAAAATATGTGTTTTTACTCAAACCTAGAGCCTTCCGGAATAGAGCTACCACGCAATAAATCCACATCAGCCATTATAGCTTTGCCTTGTTTTTGCAGTCTAGATAAACGCATAGCACCCTCACCACATGCAACCACAAGCCCATCGGTAGAGTTGGAAACAATAACTTCTCCACTTGTTCCATTGCCTTGGGCTGATTCAGCAAATAGAATTTTGTAATTCTCGCCATTTAATACTGTTGTTGCCGCTGGGAATGGCGATAGCCCACGAATATAACCGATAATCTCGGAAGATTTTTTGCTAAAATCAATCTTGCGGTCGTGTTTTTCTATTTTAGGGGCATAAGTAAGCCCATCTTCGCTCTGCGGAATGGCTTTATTCTTATAATTATCCCAATTATTTAAAACCTCAAGCAATAGCTCGGCACCAATTTGGGCTGTTTTATCGTGGAGTGTGCCTGCGGTTTCATCATTGGCAATATCAATAGTTTTGCGTTTATAAACCGCACCTGCATCTAAAGCTTTGACCATTTCCATGATGCAAATATCGGTGGTTTTGTCGCCTGCAATAATTGTCCATTGTAGTGGGGCTGCACCTCGCCACCTAGGTAATGCACTAGGGTGAATATTTATACATGGTGCAAGTTCTAGTACTCGGCGGCGTAAAATAAGCCCGTAAGCTGCTACAATAATAAGGTCTGGTTTAAGGTTAGTTAGGCTTGCGAATGCTTCATTATCTATTTTTTCAGGTGTAAATACAGGTATGTTGTGTTCTTCAGCAATGTTATGTACGGGTGTTTTTTGCATTTTCATGCCACGGCCTGCTGGGCGTGGGGGTTGGCTAAATACACCTACAACATTGTGTTGGCTGCTTATTAACTCTTTTAATGCAGGTACAGCAAAATCTGGGGTACCCATAAAGACAATGCGCAGTGGAGTTGTCATTTTATTTCTACCTACAAAGCGTGGTTATGGCTGCGTTCGCGATCTAGTTTTTGATCTTTTTTCAGTTTACGTATAATAACATTACGTTTTAAGCGCGAGATATGGTCTATAAATAACATTCCATCAAGGTGGTCTATTTCGTGTTGTAAGCAAGTAGCTAATAGCCCTTCGGCTTTAATGATTACTTCTTTGTTATTTTCATCAAGCCCTTTAACAGTGCAAGTGCTAGGGCGGGTTACATCTTCGTAGTAGCTTGGTACCGATAGGCACCCTTCTTCAAAAGTATGTAGCTCTTTTGATGTTTCAATAAGCTCGGGGTTAGCTAGTTTAACTGGTGCAGGGGGTTCATCATTTTTCTCATCAGCTACATCAATAACAATAATTCGTTTAAGGATGCCAACTTGGGTTGCAGCAAGGCCAACACCAGGGGCGTCATACATGGTTTCGAGCATGTCGTCCATAATTTGTCGTATCTCAGCTGTTACTTCTACAACTGGTAACGCCTTTTCTTTAAGGCGAGGGTCTGGGGCGGTTAGTATCTTAAGCAAAGCCATTGTATTAAAAAATCCTTTTGTTTATACTAATATATAAGATTTTTAGCTTAAAAACTCAAGTAAGATATACTTATTCCAATATAATTGAAAGGAATCCACATGAAAATCCTAGTCGGGTTTAAACGAGTTATAGACTACCACGTTACCGCTCGCCCCAATGCTGCTGGAACAGCAGTAGATTTGGCTGGGGTAAAAATGGCTCCTAACCCTTTTGATGAAATTGCGCTTGAAGAAGCTTTAAAAATTCGCGACGCTGGCAACGCTAGCGAAGTAATTGCCGTTGCAATTGGTGACGACAAAACCCCAGAAACACTCCGTACAGCTTTGGCAATGGGTGCAGACAGAGCAATCCATATTCCACATAGTGGCGATCTGGAAGCTTTCGAAGTTGCAAAAGCATTAACCGAAATCGCAAAACAAGAAGGCTGCGAGCTTATTTTACTTGGTAAACAAGCTATCGATACTGACAACGGGCAAACAGCATCTATGCTTGCTGAGTTGTTGGAATGGCCGCAGGCATTAAATGCATTTACAATTAAGCTAGAAAACAAACAAGCCGAAGTAACTTGCGAGATTGATGGTGGGCTTGAAACATTCAGCTTTTCTTTGCCAGCGGTTATCAGTGTTGATTTGCGTTTAAATACCCCCCGATTTGTTAAAATGCCCGACATTATAAAAGCGCGCGCAAAACAGATTGATACTATCGAATATGCATTTATACCTTCTAGAGTCACTATTAATAAGGTGTTTACCCCGCAGCAAGAGCGTAAAAAACTAATGCTCGAAACTGTAAGTGACTTAACTAAACAATTGGAGGGGCAACTATGAGTAATATTTTAGTTATTGCCGAACACGATGGTAAAAACTTATCGGCATCTTTTGCAAAGTTAATGGGTGCTGCTAGTAAATTAGGTGGTGAGGTTACCGCTATTGTTGCTGGGAGTGGGGTTGATGATATTGTAAATAAGGTTGCCCAAACAGCTGGTGTAACAAAAGTTGTTGTTTTTGATGATACATCATTTGTTCGACCTACTGCCGAGTTATGGGTTGAAAATTTAGCACCACTAGCAAGCGGTAAGACCCACATTATGGCAGCAGCTAGCACTTATAGTCGTGGTGGTTTAGCACGTTTAGCAGCACGCCTAAAAACAGTAATGCTGTCCGACATTGTAGCAATTAATGGTGCAGACAGTTTTACTCGTCCTATTTATGCGGGGGCTGTAAATGCTGATATTAAAGTAAACCCTGGTTCTGAGCCTATTGTAATGACAGTGCGTTTTTCATCGTTTGATGCAGCCAGCGAGCAGGCAGCAGCAGACATAGAAAAACAAACAATAGTAGCAGCAAAAGTTGCCAACAGCAGTACAGACCTACAAACAAGTAGCTCAGAGCGCCCAGACCTAGGCTCGGCACGGGTTGTTATATCTGGTGGGCGCGGCGTTGGCTCTAAAGAGAATTTCGCATTAATCGAAAAGCTAGCCGATACACTAGGTGCTGCTATTGGTGCATCACGAGCTGCGGTTGATGCAGGCTATGTATCTAACGATTTGCAAGTTGGGCAAACAGGTAAGGTTGTAGCTCCTGCTCTTTATTTTGCAATTGGCATTTCTGGTGCAGTACAGCATTTAGCAGGTATTAAAGGTGCCAAAACAATTATTGCTATTAATAAAGACCCTAACGCCCCAATTTTTGGTGTGGCAGATTATGGTCTTGTTGGTGACTTATTTACCATTATACCCGAGTTAATTGAGCAAATAAGCAAGGAGAAAGCAGCTTGATGGTTTGACTGATTGGGTTCAATAAATTAATGTGTAGATAATTATAAAAATAAGGCGAAGAGATAATGTCATCCCCTACTATTCATCATCACCACCACGATATTGTTATTGTTGGCGCTGGGCTTGCTGGTCTGCGTGCAGCTTTCGAGGGGATTACCGCAGGGCTGGACACAGCTGTTATTTCTAAAGTACACCCATTGCGTTCCCACTCGTGTGCAGCACAAGGTGGGGTAAATGCTGCTATTAACCCTAAAGACAAATGGCAAGACCATGCCTATGATACGGTTAAAGGGGCAGACTTTATCGGTGACCAAGACGCTATCGATTTAATGTGCCAAGAAGCACCACAAGCAGTGCTAGACCTTGATAACATGGGTTGCCCATTCTCTCGTGAAGAAAATGGGACTATCGCTCAACGTGCTTTTGGTGGTGCAAATTTCCCACGTACTGCATACGCTGCTGACCGCACAGGGCACGCAATGCTCCATACCTTGTGGGAGCAAGCCATTAAAAATGGCGTAAATGTTTATAACGAATACCATGTACTTAAAATCCTTACTGACAAACAGCGCAACCGTGCGTCAGGTGTTATCGCTTACGAAATTGCCACAGGCGACTTACATATTATCCGTGGTCGCGCGGTTTTAGTAGCTACAGGCGGCTATAGCCGAATATTTGCCCATAATACTAATGCGATGATTAATACAGGTGACGGTATTTCTTTAGCAATGCGGGCGGGTGCGCCTGCTGCCGACTTAGAGTTTGTACAATTCCACCCGACAGGGTTAAAAAATAGCGGGTTGCTTATCTCTGAAGGGGTGCGCGGGGAAGGTGCTTACCTTATTGGTAAAGATGGCAAACGCTTCATGAAAAAATATGCGCCAAACAAACTAGAACTTGCAAGCCGCGATGTTGTGTCTCGTGCTGAAACACTCGAGATTATCGCTGGCAATGGTGTAGATGGTACAGTATTTCTTGATGTGCGCCACTTAGGGCGGGAGTTAATCCTAGAACGGTTACCTCAAATCCGTCAGTTATCTATTGATTTTGAGGGCGTTGACCCAATTGATGAACCAATCCCAGTGCGCCCAACTTGCCATTATACAATGGGTGGTATTCGGGCAAATAAATTTGGCCACTCTTACCTTGAAGGGCTGTTTACAGCAGGTGAGGCCTCTTGTGTGTCAATCCATGGTGGTAACCGCCTTGGTGCGAACTCGCTTATTGAGGGGATTGTTTTTGGCAAGATTACTGGTAAAGAAATGGTGCGCTACGTAAAAGAAGAAGGCTCGCCAACCCCGCAAACAGAACCGGGCGACATTACCGACATCCAACAAGAAATTGCAAGGCTAAAAGAGATGCCTGCAGAAAATGGCAAACGCCCTGCACTTTTACGCGACAAACTTACCCAAGCAATGCAAGACTATGTGGGCGTGTTCCGTACGCCTGAACGCCTAAAAGAAGGCCTAAAAATTGTTCGCCAAGTACGTAACGAGTTTAAGAAGGTCTATATTGACGATAAGTCAGACGCTTTTAATACAGACCTACTCTATGTATTCGAGCTACGAAGCCTGATTGACTTGGCTGAAGGCACGGTTTCAGCAGCATTACAACGAACAGAATCACGAGGGGCGCATAGCCGTGAAGACTTCCCTAAACGTGACGATGAAAAATTTATGAAACATACCCTTGTTAGCTGGAATAGTAACAAAGAAAGCATAGAGCTAGGCTTTGACCCAGTACGTGTAACTGGCAACCCTAAATATGTACCTGTTGAGCGTAAGTATTAAATTTAAAAAGAGTGTTGGTAATGACTGATAAAAAGAAGACCACAAAAAAAGCACCAGTAAAAAAAGTTACAGCAAAAAAAACTGTTGCAGTTAAAAAGATAAAGGCTGCACCAAAAAAAGCTGCTGTAGCCACTGCACACATAGCCAAAGCTTTTGAACCTAAAACGCCAACTCAATTTTCTATCGCTAAGGCTTTGGAGTCTCATAAAGTAGCTAGTTCAGAAATACAGAAGAAAATAACATTCAAAATTCAACGTGCCGAGAAAGACCCTAGAACTAAAAAACTAAAAACATGGTTTGAAGAATTTAAAGTACCCTACGATGACAGCACTACTGTTTTACAAGGGCTAGAGTGGATTAAAGGCCGGGAAGACGGCACACTTACCTTTCGTCGCTCGTGTAGGGCTAGTATTTGTGGCTCTTGCGGTATGTTCATTAATAACCGCTCGCGGTTAGCATGCAAAACCAAAATTGTTGACCTTGTTAAAGGTATGCCTGAAAAGAACTACCAAGGTATGCCAGTAAT
This sequence comes from Alphaproteobacteria bacterium, assembly GCA_021774615.1. Classification (GTDB taxonomy): domain Bacteria; phylum Pseudomonadota; class Alphaproteobacteria; order UBA1280; family UBA6503; genus UBA6503. The sequence goes on from JAJFIW010000004.1 coordinate 122,461, forward strand.
TCTTATCTCTCCCCAAAAAAACCAACCAGTCGAGAAAGACTTGGTTATAGCACTAGATAGCTTCTATAGCAAAGTCCACAGCATTACTCCATATGTGCAAAGCGGTGAAGAGACAGCTAAAAGTGTTACTAAGGATTCGTTCGAGCAGGTAAATTTAGTATCTAACTGCATTATGTGCGGGCTGTGCTATAGCGATTGTACCGCTTTAGTAGAAAACCCAGACTACCTAGGGCCTGCGGCATTAGCAAAAGCATTCCGCTTTGTTGCTGACCCCCGTGAAGGCAAACGCACCGAGCGCTTACGCCAACTATCGGAAGACAATGGCGTATGGGATTGTACTAGGTGTGGTATGTGCTTGGATGCTTGCCCTAAAGGGGTTGACCCGATGGAGGCTATTGTTAAGCTTCGTACCCGTGCGATTGCAGCCGACATAACCAATAATAAAGGCGCACGCCATGCACTTGCTTTTAAAGCCGACATTGCACATTGGGGCGTTTTAAACGAGCCAATGCTACTTGTTAAAACTTTTGGTTCAGAAGTGGTAAACCACATTGGCACAGCAATGCACTTGTTGAAAAAAGCTAAATTACCATCAATTATCCCCCATAAAGTTGACGGTCTAGACGAAATCAAGAAAATTTATGAAGAGCTTGAGAAAAACCCGATTGATGTTGAAACCAAGGCCGAAGATAGTGGCCCTGGTGCAGGCTAAACAGGAGAACATAGATTGATGGGCTTTAAACATAAAGCGATGATATGGATCATTACCTTTGGGGTAATATTTGTTTTTCGGGTTCCAATTTTTGCTCATTTTGGCCTAGAAGCACCAGAGTTTGACCTAGGCAGTAAGGTAAAAGAAGTTGCCCTCCCAGTTTCCGACAATTCTGACGAAGAGCAGGCAGGCACACCACAACAATTACCACAGTATGCGTTGGTTAAGAACAACGGCACAACAATTTTCCGCGAGAAAGGCCGTAAGCCATTTGCAACCGTAAACTCGCAACAACAAGTAACAATACTTGATGAGGAAGACACAGGGCAAATGTATATTACAGTTAGGCACAATGGTATGGCTGGCTATATTTCTCGGAAAGACCTTATTTTTGAACAATAATAATTAAGATTGGCATAAAACCATGGTAGCAAAAAAACTTGCTTATGCATATTACCCAGGCTGTGCAGCAAAACAAGTCCAGAAAGAGGCTGACTGGTCGGCTCGTGCTATTTGTACAGAACTCGGGATAGAGCTAAAAGAGATGCCCAAAGCTACTTGTTGTGGCGCTGGTAACTTGCAAGAAACAGACCCGGCCGCAGCATTAGCGATTAATGCTCGTATTTTTTCCCAAGCTGAAGAAATGGGGGTGGATATTGTTACTATCTGTAATACTTGTTTGCAGACTTTCCGTTATGCCTATACTCGCCTGCAAGACGAGGAAGTGCGCTCTAAAATTAATAAAGTTTTGCGTAAAGCTGGGGTTAAACCTTTTGAAAATAAGATTGAGCCAAAACACCTAACATGGGTACTAGTTGAAGAGCTTGGCACAGACGAAATCAAGAAATTTATTAAAAACCCACTAAATGGTTTAAAAGTAGCTCCTTTTTACGGCTGCCATAGCTTGCGCCCATCAAGTGTGTTCGACCACCGTGGCGGCGAACGCCCCGGTTATTTAGACGTGCTGATTGAAGCTGCAGGTGGAGAAGTTCTTAACTACAACGGGAAAGATAAATGCTGCGGCTTCCACTATATGCTACCAAAAGAAGATTATTTCTTAAATATGGCAGGTGGCCATAGCTTGGAAGCAAAAACCAAAGGTGCCGACTTGATGACCAGCCCGTGTACTTTGTGCGATATGGCACTAGGCGCATACCAAGCATTATCTGAAAAGAAAATGGGTCAAAAAATTGACTTGCCAGAAATGAGCATCCAGCAGTTACTTGGTGTTTCAATGGGGATTTCGGCAAAAAAACTTGGTATTAATAAACTACACCAAAACCCAAGTGCCGCTTTTGCAAGTAAAGATGTAGCACTAACCAAATAAATTTATAGTTGTTTAACTTTGTACTTACATGGTTAAACGACTATGGGCACAAACTGTTTTGTGCCCCACTAGCGAAGTCTAACTGCGGGTTTACCGCAGTTTAAGCGAAGCTTAGTGCAACTTAAGACCGTGTAGGTCTTAAGTTAAATTACTATACCTTACGTTTAATAACCCCTTGTAAAACCCAAGGGGTTAACTTACATGTAGTAGCGTAATACTAATCTGCTTTTTCTTTTTATCAGCTGCGTTCTGCAGCTAATTACTATAAGGAATTTTTCCTATGTTAAGAAATATTCTGAAAACTGTTGTATTTACTGAAATACTAGCTGTTGCTTTGCTGGGCCCTGTTTTGTATGTATCTGCTCCAGCGTTGATACCAGTAGTGTTCTTTTTACTGGTAGTGGCACTTGTAATGATAGCATTAACAAGCTTCATAAGGTGGGTAAACCCATATCTTTTGGCAGCTCTAGTAATGGCTATTGTTGCTGGGACGATGTCACTCTTATTCTTTACTCTTATATCTATGCCATCATTTAATGGTGCAGGAGCTGTGCTTATATGGATTGTGGTAGCCTGTTTAGGTGCTTTCTCTGGTGGCTTTGCTCTAGCCAGAGCAAATATTTGGGTCAACAGCCTAGAATAACTGCTATCCTTGTTAACGAAATAGCCTCTTGCAATATAGAGGCTGTTTTTTTGTGCCTAATTATAGCCATGACATATAATAATTTGATTTCTATTATTAAATATTGTAATTGTTGAAGATAAATTAATTAACATGTGTAGGAAAGTTAGCTCCTTATGAAATTCTCTGATAAATGCCGCCTGTTTTGTTATCGCCATTGTTTTGTTAACCCAAAGACTCATCGTAGAGCATGGGAAGTTTTGCGTCGGGTAATGCCAATTGAGAACGCAAAAGGGGCAGAGTTAGGTGTTTACCGTGGTACACTTTCACGGCTACTTCTGCAAAGCCATAAAACAATGCATCTGTCGATGGTAGACAGTTGGGAAGCACATGGTGCAGCTTATGCGGGCGACAGTGGTGACGCGAAGATAAAGCTTGATACCGAAGACATGGACAAATGTAAGCAAAATGCAGCAAACCTAACAAGCTTTGCCGACTCTCGCAGGGTTCTTATCCAAAAAAGAACTGGTGATGCTGCCGAGCAGTTTGAAAATAACAGTCTTGATTTTGTGTTTATCGATGCTGACCATTCTTACGAAGGCTGCAAGTCAGATATTGAGCTATGGTTACCAAAAGTGAAAAAAGGTGGCTGGCTATGTGGGCATGACTATGACCACCCTAAATACCCACAGTTTGGTGTTAAAAAAGCAGTAGACGAATTTGCTGCAAATACCCAACAAAAACTAGAAGTTGGTCTAAACTATACTTGGTTTATTAAGGTTTAGAGTTTTAACTATCTTCCCACTTATCAAAACTACCCTTAAATGCTGGTTCGCTGAAATACATTACTTTTTCAGCGACAACAGGCTTTTGCCCTTGGAAGAAGATAAGCTGTGAGTCAAAAGGCATTCGCATAATTTCGTCAGGGGTCATTAGTAGGCGAGATGTTTCAGAATAATTGGTGCTTTTCCCGCCGCTAGAGTCGCCACTGCTTGAAATGCGGATGGTAGTGTTCCCCAACATATCTGACAGCACTTTTGCAGTGTCAAAGTCGTTAGTACCAAAGGCAACCCGCACCGCACAGTTAGATATAAAAGTTTCCCATTTTTTATAAAGGGCTTTAAGCTGCGATAAATCTTGGATAAATGTCCACAAAGTAACGCCGTAACCTGCTAAATAACCAATCCCTGTCTCGATAATTTCCATATAGCCAAGGGCAGGGAACTCATCAATCAGGAACAAAACATTGTCTTTTGGTTTCTTCTGGGTACGGGTCATAGCGGCAATGGTAAGACCAATCATAATCCGTACTACGGGTTTGTAGGTTTCCAAATACTCGGGCGGGATAATAATATAAAGAGATGTTGGCTCTTCTTTAATGTCTTTTAACTGGAAGTCAGAACGGCCAGTAATAGCATTTAGACGTGGTGAATCCCACACCGCTGTTTGTGACTTCGCGGTAGATAAAATACTAGCCATAACTTTTTGTTCGGTTGCAGATATAGATGCTGCCATTCGCCGTACATGCTCGCTTTTTGATTTAAGCATTTCTTTGATAGTAAATTGGAAATCCTCACTAGATTGCATTAATAAATAGCGAACTTCACCAATGTTACGTAAAACTGGTGGACGAGCATTAGCAACATGTAATACAAGCGCAGTCACTAGGTTTTTAGCTTCAGTTGGCCAAAATGTGTCGCTAGAGTTGGGGTCAATGGTAATCATCATATCTGCCATTAGGCGCACGTCATCAAGTTCGTCTTCGGTGCCAGTCCGGATAAAGTCGATAGGGTTATAGCAGTTACTGCCCTTCATGAATGGGGCAAAGGTCATAACTTTTGAGAATTCAGCCCGCTTACGGTGAGTAACCGCATAGTTTTCGCCTTTAATGTCATTTACAACTACACTACCAGGGTGCGACAATAAATTAGGTATAACATGCCCCACACCTTTACCAGAGCGAGTAGGCGCAAGTGTAATCATGTGCCCTGGGGAATTAAAGCGAATAAATTTGCCATCAAACTTACCAACAATATAGCCTTTATTGCCAATAGCACCTTGTTTTTTTAGGTCACTAAAGTGGGCGAATGAGGCGCTACCATGGGATTGCCCTGCTTTCTTTAAAAAACTAAATAATTTGCTACCACGCTGTAGCTTCTCAGTTTGGTGGATTGTTTTATGGTAGCTTTTTTCTTCTGCGGTGATTTTGTCTGCAATATAGAACCACACAACAAGAAGGCCAATCATAAATGCACTGTTTTTGGTGTAGTACTCTACAGTTAACGCCGCAATAATACCTAGCCCATAAACCATAAAGTTATTGGTACTAAGAAATGGCTTTATAATTATGCCAAATATAAGTTTTAGAATTGGTAGTAAATTTTTTTTCATAAGGCCGTTAACTATTGTTTTTGATATATTCTTTTAGCAATTTTTTCTGCTCGTCCATGCTTTTTTCTTTACGGAACATCTCATCATCAAGGACTTGGATAACTCTTATATATGCCTTGGGGTCAATATCAAGTTTATCTTCGGTAATGCCAAGTTCTACAATAAAAGTGCTATATTCGCCAATAAACAAGCGGAATTCACCTTGGCGATAGTGGCGGTTTGCTTCGTTCTTTTCTTTAAGAACTACCGTATATTTTGCTTGAGGGGAGATTTTATCACCATGGATGCTAATTAAAAATGATAATAGTCTCTCACGGTTAGATATAGTCAGCTCTTCTTCGCTAGCAGATAAACCAAACGAGCCTTCCCAATTATTTTTTTTGGCTTCGGCCTTATGTTGGTGTGACTGTACTAGGGTTAGTCCTAATTGGTCGATAACATCCCACACATCTCGCAGAGGAACAGGCATGCCATTGGGGTAATATAGTTGTTTAGTCATATTATATAGTTGCCGATTGTTATTTTACTTGTTTACACAACCAGTCTACCGCCAAATGGCGGTAAAATCTAAGGAATAATAATGTTTTAGGTTGGTTAGTTAGCTTTTCTCTTGCATTAAGTTAGCAAGGTCGTTAGCCGCACCACAAACACGAGAATTTATGCCACCTTCATATAAAGTAAATTGTAGCGACTCGTCACGAGCATCGGTCGTGCGTGCATCACCAAGTGTACGCTGGTCTTGTGCAATATCTCTATCTCGTTCCATAGGTTTTCCCCTTAATTAAATGTCCTATAATAGTAGTATGGGGTGGTAATTAGCGATTTACACCCCTTGTAGGCAATATTTTTATAAAAAATTAACTATTTTCCATGTTTTCAAAATAACGGGCTGTATCTAGTGCTGCCATACAACCCATACCTGCTGCGGTTACAGCTTGGCGGTAAGTGGCGTCAATAACGTCACCAGCGGCAAAAACACCTTTAATATCAGTAGTTACGCTACCAGCAGGGACGGTCAAATAGCCGTATTCATCCATTGTTAAAATACCTTTAAAAATATCGGTATTTGGCTTGTGGCCAATTGCAATAAATACCCCTTGGGTGGGCACAGTTGTTATTTCGCCAGTTTGGGTGTTTTTTACTTTAACAGCTTCGACTACGCCAGCAGGGCCTTCGCTGCCAGTAATTTCGTCTACTGCGCTATGCCATAGTACAGTGATTTTATCATTTTTTGCTACCCGCTCTTGGAGGATCTTCTCGCCACGGAATTGGTCACGACGGTGCACTACCGTTACTTTGCTGCAAATTTGTGCTAAGAACAAAGCTTCTTCCATTGCACTGTTACCACCACCAACAACTACAACTTCTTGGTTTCTAAAGAATGGGCCATCGCATGTAGCACAAGCAGATACGCCCTTGCCTTGGAATGTTTGCTCGGAAGGAATACCTAACCATTTTGCCGATGCTCCAGTTGCAATAATTAATGCATCACAAGTATAGGTGCCACCATCACCTTTTAAAGTATATGGAGGTTTGTTTAAATCTACACTGTTGATATGGTCATAAACAAACTTTGTGCCGCAGTTTTCAGCTTGTTTTTGGATTTGCTCCATCATCCATGGGCCTTGTACTGGCTCGGCATAGCCGGGGTAATTTTCAACATCAGTAGTAATGGTAAGTTGCCCACCTGGTTGCATTCCGCAGATAATAGCTGGTGATAACCCTGCACGAGCAGCATAAATAGCCGCTGTACAGCCTGCAGGGCCTGAACCCAAAATAATAAGTTTGTGATGTTGTGTTGCCATGATTTTGTGCTCCAATTAAATTTATTGGGGTCACTTTAGCTTGTATAAAAGTACTATGCAATTGCTTTAGAAGTAGTGTATTGTTTTAATCCTAATTAAATCAGCAGAAGGAGCATACCATGACTTTTATGATTGGACATAAATTCCCATCAACAACTGTTAATGCCGTTATGGCAGATGGCAGCATTAACGATAGTTTCTCGGCAACTGAATATGGTAAAGGTGGCTACACAGTAGTATTTTTCTACCCATTAGACTTTACTTTTGTATGCCCTACTGAAATCGTAGCGTTTGATAAAGCTACTAAAGAATTTGAAAATAGAGGCTGTAAAGTAGTTGGAGCTTCTGTGGATTCGCACTTTAGCCACATGGCTTGGCGTAATACAGAACTTCTTAAAGGTGGTATTGGTCCTGTATCTTTCCCTCTTATTTCAGATTTAGAGCGTAAGCTTTCGTCTGAACTAGGTATTATTGCACCAGGTGGAGTTACTTACCGCGCTTCTTACCTTATAGATGATAAAGGCATTGTGCGCCATATGGTTATCAACGACCTACCACTAGGCCGCAGTGTTGATGAAATGCTACGGATGGTAGATTCACTTAGGTTCCATGAGGAAAACGGCGAAGTTTGCCCTGCTAACTGGCACGAAGGTGAGGAAGCAATCCAAACCACATCAGAAAGCACAGGTAATTATTTGGCTAAAAAACATGGCGCAAATAAAACAAGTGCTGCCTAAGCTTGTAATATAGCTAAAAAAAGCCCCGCAATGCGGGGCTTTTTTAATTCCTAGTTATTTCTACAAGCTGTTCGCCTAGTGGTATGTCAACCAGTAGCTTCGATGGTGAGAACTTAACTAGTTTAATATTAGTAATAGTACCATGCCTTGGCAATGGCTGTTCTGCTATTGCATGGTAAGCACGAGTAAATTGTTTTTGGGTTAGATCAATCCCAAGGGTTACATGAGGCTCCCAATGGTCGTGGCTATAATGGCTATGATGTGACAAAGGCAAATCCACACTTAAAGAGTGCCAATGGCGGTGGATACCTAGTAAATGTTCGTCAACACGTGGTGCTAAAAATAGTGTTTGCTCGCGCCCTGTAAAAATACCAAGGCTACTAAATGAAACCCCGAATGCACCATGAGCTGCTGCAAAATTCTTTGCTATTTCTGTTAATGTCCCTTGGGTAGAGTCATCGTAAACTGCAAGTGTAAGGTGTGGGTAGCTTTGTTGGTCGGGGTGATGTTTACGCAGATGTTGCTTATCGATAAGGTCCCATAAATGGCGAACTCTGTGGGCTGTGTCGTCATCAAAAGTTAGTTCTACTGCTATTGGCATAATAATCTACCCTTGGCTCTTTGGAATAATAATAGTTGCGGTTGTACCTGTTTTTTTATTGCTTGTTATTATAAGGTCGCCATGCATCTCGGTTATAAGTTTTTTGGTTGTTGGTAATCCTAGCCCTGTACCACCTTTTTTTGTGGTAAAGAATGGCTCAAAAATACGGGAATGGACATCTTTAGGGATAGGTTCACCTTGGTTAGTAACACCGATATGGACATTGTCTAATTTTTTACTAACTTTAACTTCTATATCAGAGTTGTCGGGTGCTGCATCACATGCATTTTTTATTATGTTTAGCAATGCTTGCTGGAGCTTGTTTTTATCAGCACGGACCATAAAAGGCTTACTAAAACCTTGGTAATTTATTTTAATGTTTCTCTCTTCGGAGCAGGTGTCTAGCATATCTTCAATTCTGCGTAATAATGCATCGGTTGAGAAATTATCTAGTTGGGTTGGGCGAGTAGCCGCAAAAGTTAAAACACCACTTAACATTTCGTCAAGGCGGGTTATTTCTTGCTGGGCAAGCGTAAGTCTGCGCGAGTTTTTCTCGTTGTTTGTTTCACTTAACACAAGCTGGTCTACCCCCATTTTAATAGCAGAAAGGGGGTTGCGTAATTCATGGACAATAGATGATGCGAACTCTCCAATCGCTGCAAGCCGCTCGTTGAGAACTAGCTTATCTTGAGCTTGGGTAAGCTCCTTGGTGCGTTCAGCCACTTGGGACTTAAGGTGGTTAGAATAGTGCTTAAGGGCTTTGTCACGCTCGCTTAGCTCTAAAAGCATTATATTAAACTGCTTTAGGAGCTGTTGAATTTCTAAACTACCCTTTAGTTTAATCGCTTTGTCAAACCTACCTTTTGCAACTGTTTTTTTCATGGTGTGGGTAAGGTTAACAAGTGGATTTAATAGGTTTATCTTTAGTACTATAAATAAGAATAAAATAGCCGCCATTGTAGCAATTGGGAATACAAACCATATTAATCTTTTTAAATTATGGCTTTGAATGGTGCTAGCAAAAGTATTTTGGCTGTAGGTTACAATAAAAAGATCTCGGCTAGGCATATGCATAGCTACTATAGACTCATCTTTATCGTTAATCAGAGCATGATGAGTGCTATCGCCAAAACGGTAGAAATAACTCATATGTTCTTGTAGGTCTGAGACATTCCCAGAACCTTTGTTGTATAATAGTTTACCATTTTTACTAAAAATAAAAATTCCAGTTCCATTAGTTAGGCTTGTTTGTGCTAAAGCTCGGTCTAATAGCTCGGCTGTAAGTGCTGTTTTTTGTGGGATGTTACTTGCTATAACATTACGACTTGTCTGGGTAAGGTTTGTAAGCCTTTCTTCCAAAAGACCTTCATACATGGTTTTGGTTTGCCAATAGCTAAAAGTAGCCATACTAATAGCTAAAATAAAGAGAACCCCTACAGTCGGTAGCATGATTTTAACAAGAGTGCTTTTTGGGGAAAAAATTATAGCTGATGTCATGATATATAGTAAACTCTAGTTTTATTTATATCATAGTGCCGTGAGGAGGGGCTATATGTCAAAGTTAAAAATATATGAAGGCATTGCTTGTTTAGAAATAGAGTCTTCTTTAGGGCATTTATGGTGGTACCAACCAGGCAAATTAGCCTATACCCCAGTAGAGATAAAAGACATCAAGCGCCTTGTTGTGGGCAAAACCGGAAGGCGTGATGTTTTGGCAGTGCCAATTCAGCTTGGTAGCCAAAAAACAATGGTAGCATTAAATATGCCTCGTACCGACGTGTGGACACTAAAACAATTAGGCCTCTTACCACCCAATTATAAAGTCCCCGCAGAAAAACCAGCATATACCCCGTGGCCAGAGTATGCAGGTAAGTAGAGAAAAAAGAGGGTACTGAGGTAGCTTAGAAAACTATTCTGTTGTAACAGCTATTTTTATACCTAAAGCTATTAAACAAACCCCCGCGATTTTATCTATCCATTTTGAGATTTTAGAGAATATATTTTGTATATTTTTATGGGTAAGGAAAAGAGATACTCCTACAAACCATAATATAACCATGGCTGTTGCAGATACCCCAGTAATAATCTCCCAGAATAATGGTGTTTCTGGGGTAATTAACTGTGTAAATACAGCTAAAAAGAACAAAGTTGCTTTAGGGTTTAGGATATTGGTTAAAAACCCTGATGACAGTGCTTTTATATCTGACATTTGCGAGTATTTCTTATTCTTGGCATTCTGCAAACTATCATTAAATGCTTTTTGGCTTATACCTTTAGACGACAAGGCTTGTATGCCTATATAAATTAAATATAAAGCTCCTAGTAATTTAATGGTTGTAAATATAAAAATAGACTGGGAAATAATAGCTGCAATCCCAAGTAATGTATAAGTTACGTGTACGCCTACACTTAAACCAAGCCCTATGGCGGTAAAAATCCCAGCACGACGCGAGAAAGATAAGGAATTACGCATAATCATAATCATATCTGGTCCTGGAGAGGCTACCACAACTGCGAAAATGCTAATAAAAGTTAACCATTGAACAAAATAAATATCCATTTGTGCCCTATTTTTTCTGAATTAATGTGGGTAAACAAGCGTAAGCACCCCGATATCCCGATTTGGCGCAAGCCAAGAGGTTATCGACAGTCTGCAGCAACGCAGCGCCAAGCATCTGGCTTCGCCAGTGCGACGGTGTATTAGAAAGTGTCAGAGATGACCCAGATTACGTTGCCGCTGCTCCCTTTCGGGCCTGACGGAGTTGGCGTAAGAGCTGTCCACCTCTGACGAGGCAGAGTATACGCTGAAAATGGATTACATTTCAACCTTGTTATTTTGAAGATTTTAAAACGGTATTATGCTATGGTTTTAGCGTCTTTAAATGCGTATAGAAAGAGTAAATCACCGTGACTCAGCTTTTTGATAGCCCCGACACCAATACAGCAAAGCCATACATGGCATTGGCTCGTACATATCGTTCGCAAAATTTTGCCGACTTAATTGGCCAACAAGCGCTAGTGCAAACTCTAACCAATGCAATTAATTCCGACAAGATCCACCATGCTTATGTGCTAACTGGTATTCGTGGGGTTGGTAAAACAAGTACTGCCCGGATTTTGGCAAAAGCGCTTAATTGTGAAAATGGCCCATCTGTAAAGTGGGATGATGACGACCAACAATGTGCAGCAATTGCCGCTGGTCGCCATGTTGATGTGCTCGAGTTTGATGCAGCATCGCACACAGGTGTTGACGATGTACGCAGCCTTTTTGAAGGTGTAGGTTACCAGCCTGTGCAAGGTAAATATAAAATTTACATCATCGACGAGGTGCATATGCTCTCTCGCCAAGCATTTAACGCTTTGCTAAAGACACTCGAAGAGCCACCGACACATGTAAAATTCATTTTTGCTACTACCGAAGTTAATAAAATCCCAGTTACAGTTTTAAGCCGTTGCCAACGGTTCGATTTAAAACGAGTTGGTACAGAAGACCTAACCACACATTTTAAAAATATTTGTGAAAAAGAAAAGATTACTATCAGCTCAACCGCTTTAGGTCTGATTGCACGAGCCTCTGACGGCTCGGTGCGTGATGGCTTGTCATTACTTGACCAAGCTATTGCACTTGCTGGAGGGCAGGAAATAACCGATGCTCTAGTTTCCGAAATGCTAGGCCAAGCAAATAGTAGCCGTATTTTTGAGCTACTAGAAAAACTCCTTACAGGTAATGCTGCTGGTGTGTTGGCAGACTTGCAAGACCTTTACCATAACGGCCATGACCCAGTTTTGATGGCTCAAGAAATGTTGCGTGCTTTGCATTTATTAACCCGCTTTAAAATAGTACCTGATTTAATAAATTCTACAGACCTTACTGAGGCTGAGCGTATATTGGGTGCGCCATTGGCAGATAAAATGCCACTTGAAGGGCTGGGGCGTGCATACCAAATGTTGCTTACTGGTTTAGAGGAAGCAAAAAGGGCGACTAGACCGCTTGAAGCTATCGAAATGGCTTTGGTGCGAATAGCATACCTTGCTCCTGTCCCTGCAATCCAAACTTTGCTTGCGCAAATGGGCGAGCATGAGCCTGTAAAAGTAGAAGCTGCACCAATTGCTGTTACAGAGCCAATAGCGAACGCACCGTGGGATGATGAGCCCCCAAAGACGACACGCCCGCACCTATAGAAAATAAAGGTGACGACTGGGCGCAAATATTAACTACACTTGAGCAGCATAAGCCCTATTTGGCTTCGCAGCTCAAGAACAAAGCACGGCCTGCACGGGTTGAACAAGGCATCCTAGATATTTGGCTTCCTGAAACAGGGCTTAAAACCCCTGATGAATTAGCTAAAGAGTTAGCAGTTACCTTAGAGCAAATATATAATACCCCTTGGCAAGTAACAGCTAGCAATAAGCAAGTTAAAACCGAAACTTTTATAGAGACTGAGCAGAGGCAAAAAGCAGATGCTATAACAGCTGCAACCCAGCACAAAAGTGTAAAACGAGTTTTAGACTCGTTTCCTGATGCAAAGGTTGTAGCAGTAGAAACTAAAACTAATTAAATAAGAGGATATATAGCCACATGAAAGACATGATGAGCATGGTTAAACAAGCCCAACAAATGAAATCTAAAATGGAAGAGATGCAAGCACAACTTGCTACTATCGAAATGGAAGGTAGCGCTGGTGGCGATATGGTTAAAGCTATAGTTAATGGCGAAAATAGAGTTTTGCGAGTACAAATTGACCCTAGCGCTACAGCCGATGTTGAAACCTTAGAAGACCTTATAACAGTTGCAGTTAATGACGCTCTTACTAAAGTGAAGTTATATGTCAGCGGTGAAATGAAAAAAATATCAGGTGGTATGGACTTACCATTTTAAGGGAATAAGAATATGACAAACAGTTTTATTATTTATCATAACCCGCGTTGCTCAAAGTCACGTTTGGTATTGCGGATGTTGCGCCGCCAAGAAGAGGGGGTAGAGATTATTAAATACCTTGAAAGCCCACCATCTGAAGAGATTTTAGTCAAAGCGTTAAAAATTATTGGCCGCGAAGCATTGCTCCGTAAAGGTGAAGATGAATACTACAAGTTAATTCGCCCCAATTTAAAATCCCTGCAAGATGACGAACTAGCCCGCATCATGATAGAAAATCCAAATGTTATAGAACGACCTTTAGTAATAGCACCAGACGGCCGCATGATGGTAGGCCGCCCTCCTGAAATAATAGAGAAACTTTTTAGTTAATAAATACAGGTTAAGATAAACACTATGCCAAAGAAAAAAGCCACTAAGAAGCCACAAGACTTATGGCACCATTTGCCTATTGAAGAAGTTCTAAAAACAACAAAAGGCAAACTAGAGGGCTTCTCGCAGACAGAGGCAAGCGCAAGGCTGCAAGAACACGGCAGTAATATCTTGCCCGTAGGTAAGCAAAAAAAGCTATGGCAGGTGTTTTTATGCCAATTCTTGTCTCCACTAATTTACTTATTAATAGCGGCTGGTATTGCTTCTTTAGTTTTAGAGGAACATCTCGATGCTATTTTTATTTTTGGCATAGTATTGCTTAATGCGGTTATTGGCACAATTCAAGAGTGGCGCGCCGAGAGTAGCATCCGTGCACTAGATAGTTACATTAGCCATAAAGTTGTGGTGCTGCGTGGCGGTAGTGAGGTAACAATTGATGCCAGCGACCTTGTTATTGGCGATATTGTAATTTTAGAAGCAGGACAAAAAGTAGGTGCTGATATGCGTCTGCTTGAGGCAAACGAAGTGCGGGTAGACGAGTCGCTATTAACGGGCGAGTCTGTCCCAATTTTGAAAGATGTTAATGCCAAGGTAGATAAACCTACCCCCCTTGCCGAACGGCTAAATATGCTTTACGCAGGCACTGTAATCGAAAATGGCTCAGGTAAGGCTGTTGTGGTTGCAACTGGTGCAAGAACATCTATTGGTAATATTGCTGATGCCTTAACAGGTAAAGGTTTTGCTCGCCCACCATTGGTCGAACGGATGGACACTTTTGCCAAGCGCCTAACTTACCTTGCTATTAGTGTTATGGTTGTTCTGTCGGGGTGGCTAATGTGGCAGGGTGAGCCATTTGCGTCGGTGTTTATGCTAGCGGTGGCATTGGCTGTGGCAGCAGTCCCCGAGGGGTTGCCGATTTCGGTAACAGTGGCAATGGCAGTAGGTGTGCTACGAATGGCTAAAAAGCATGTAATTGTGCGCCAATTGCCAGCGGTTGAGGGGCTTGGTGCATGTTCAATGGTATTTAGCGATAAAACAGGCACACTAACAATCAATAGCCTAACCGCCCAAGTTGTATGGTTGCCCGAGGGTGGGCATGTGTTGTTAAAAGGAGTGTCTTTTGATGCTTCAAAACGCAAACAAATGTGGCGTTTGGCGTTGGCTGGTTTGTTATGTAACGATGCTACTATTCAAAACGGTAAACCAGTTGGCGACAGTGTAGATGTAGCCTTTATGCGTTTTGCAAAGCGGATGGAAATTAACCGTGCGCGCATTTTACGTTTTATGCCACTAAAAAGCGTATTACCGTTTGATGCAAACTACAGGTACGCAGCAAGTTTCCACAAGCTTGGCAAAAAAACAGTTGTGGCCGTAAAAGGTGGGCCCGAGGCGGTAGCAGCTTTGTGTGGCGACCCTAACGCAAAATGGCTAAAAGAGGTCGATAGACTAGCCGAAGGTGGCTATAAAGTTTTAGCACTAGCAGGTGGTACGGTTAAAAAAGATAATCGTAAATCTTTGGATAAGCTAACATTTTTGGGGCTAGTTGCGATGATAGACCCCGTGCGCCCAGAAGTAACTGATGCTATTGCCGAATGCCGAGTAGCGGGGGTAGACGTGCGGATGGTAACAGGCGACCACCCTGCAACTGCATTGGCAATTTCGCAGCAAATAGGCATTGCTAAAGACGCCGACCAAGTAGTAAGCGGTGTTGATTTGGCAGCATTTAAACCTAATAGCAAAGAGTTCCAAGACTTAGTTATTAAAAGCAAAGTTTTTGCACGAGTAGAGCCATTGCAAAAACAACAAATTGTTAGTGCAGCGATGGGCTCGGGCGCGTTTGTTGCCGTAACTGGTGATGGGGTTAACGATGCCCCTGCATTAAAAATGGCAAATATTGGCGTAGCAATGGGCAAAAGCGGGACCGACATTGCCCGCGGAGCATCCGACCTTGTATTAACCGACGATAATTTTGCCTCAATTGTAGGTGGGATTGAAGAAGGGCGCATTGTTTACAGTAATGTGCGCAAAGTTGTTAACTTACTGGTAACTGCAGGCTTTGCTGAAGTGATGATTTTTGTGTTTTCATTACTAATGGGGCTACCTTTGCCTTTAACCGCAGTACAGCTTTTATGGCTAAATGTGGTAACAAACGGTATTCAAGATAAAGCAATGGCACTAGAAAAGGCCGAACCGGGGATAATGCGCCGTAACCCGCACCCAGCAAACGAGGGGATTTTTAACCGCCCTATGATAGCGCAAATACTATTTAATGGTTCATTGATGGCAATTGGCTGTACGGCTGTATTTTGGTATGGACTGAACGTAATGGAACTAACCGAGGCTGATGCTCGGAATATAACCCTCTTAACTATGGTATTGTTTGAAAATGCCTATACATTTGTAGCCCGCTCGGAAACTCGCTCTACCTTTACTATACCCCCATGGCGTAATGCTTGGCTATGGGTAGCAGTGCTTACAGCACAAGGGGTGCATTTGCTTGCAATGTATGTACCAACCTTGCAAGAGCTACTTGGCACAGCTCCTGTAACATTTACCATCTGGCAACAACTGCTTTATCTAGCCCTAGGGTTACTCCTTGCAGGCGAAATGTTTAAATTTGTAATAAAACGGTTATAAATTACCTGATAGCACTTGAAGTTTTTAGAAAGATGCCTATTGTTGCATAACAGACGTTTTACCTGTTCCTTACCGTTTTATACGCTTTAATCTTAAGCGATGTTCTATACGGTATTTTTTATCACTTTGGAGAAATTTATGCCATATACACTAAACAACCTATTTTTCGGATTTCTGATTCTATTGGCAAATATAGCCACTGGATTTATAGCAGGTGTTATATTTGATGCTGTTATGGGCACTAATATTTACCTAATATTTATGTTTGCTTCCATGCTTGGAATTAACTTAAATGTAAAAAAAGAGGATAGAAATTCATCAGGAGAAGAAATAGCTAAACATTTAGCTGGGGTATCTATTGTAACTCCGGTGGCATTATGGATAATTTCATACCTATCAGTATGGATTTTCCCAGAGCTAGTCTCTGAGTTTTTAGCTTTAATTGGCTATGCTGGTGATGTCCATACACTTGCATTGTGGGGTGGCACCATAGGCGTTGCTGTAGGGATGTTAAGGTATTTAATTTTCTCTGTTTTAAGATCATTTCTGTATACAAAGGAGGATCTAGAGAAAATAAATAAAAAATAGCTGATTTATTAAGTAAAGACCTAGTGCAAATGCACTAGGTCTTTACTTATTCTAAACGGTAAAATTACTGTTGAATTAATCTATACCAAAATGTTAATGTACCTACACAATTAGAAAGATAATATCTTGATACCAGAGCCACTCGAAGACCTTATTAGAACATTAGCAAAAGTCCCAGGGTTGGGGCGGCGCAGTGCGCAGCGGGCGGCATTGTATTTGCTTACTCATCAGGAGCACTTGGGTAAATTACAGGCTGACTTACAAACCGTACAGCTTAAAACCAAGACTTGTTCAGTATGCAGCAATATAGCAATGGAAGACCCTTGCCATATTTGTACTGACCCTAAGCGTGACGACAGCACCTTGTGTGTGGTAGAGGAAATTGCAGATTTAT
Organism: Alphaproteobacteria bacterium; assembly: GCA_021774615.1. Lineage (GTDB taxonomy): Bacteria > Pseudomonadota > Alphaproteobacteria > UBA1280 > UBA6503 > UBA6503. Next base: position 139,523 of record JAJFIW010000004.1, read on the forward strand.
GGGCAATAGAGCGTAGCGGCGCATTCTCAGGGCGTTACCATGTGCTAGGCGGGTTGCTGTCGGCGATAGATGGTATCGGGCCCGACGATATTGGCATCCCCACCTTACTAAAACGAGTTACCGATGGCAATTTTGCCGAAGTTATCATCGCCCTTTCCGCAGGGGTTGATGGGCAAACCACAGCACATTTATTGTCGCAAAAGCTACAGCCACTAGGTATTAAAGTAACCGCACTTGCTAAAGGCCTGCCAATGGGTGCCGAGATTGACTACATGGACGAAGGAACCCTTAATTTTGCACTCCAAGGCCGTAAATCATTTTAGGAAAGAAATATAAAATGGCACTCTTACAAACCCCTACAGTAGATACATCCTTTACCGCACCAAATTTTGAACTTATAGGCACAGACAACAAAACCTATACCCTAAGTGATATCGCAGGTACAAACGGCGCTTTGGTTATGTTTATCTGTAACCATTGCCCTTACGTAAAAGGTATTGTCGACCGCTTATCTTCAGAAATGGAGCAATTACAAAAAGCAGGTATCGGGGTAGTAGCGATTATGGCGAATGATGTAGATGCATATCCGGAAGATAATTTTGCTAATATGCAACTTTTTGCCAAAGAAAACGGCTTTACTTTTCCATATTTGCTAGATAAAACCCAAGAAGTTGCAAAAGCATATGGCGCAGTCTGCACCCCCGACTTCTTTGGTTTTGATAAAAACCTAAAACTTGCATACCGAGGCAGGCTAGACAGCGCAGGCCATAAACCAGCTGACAGCACCACAACCCCCGAGCTGCGCCAAGCTATGCTTAAAGTAGCTAGCGGTAATCCTGCCCCAATTAAGCAAACCCCCAGTATGGGCTGCTCGATAAAGTGGAAAAATTAGTGTGTCAGTTTTTTTGGCATAAAAACTTAATATTAGGTACTATAAGTACAAGTGTGTACTATTAAATATGCATCATTTATAGTTATGGGGAGATATGAAATTGAAAAATCCAATTAAAAAGCTGTGGCGTAGTTCATTACTTATAGGTGGGCTAGCGGTAAGTGTAGTTGCTCTGACGTGGAGTAGCCCCATAATGGCACAAAGTGGAGTGCTGATAACA
>JAJFIW010000031.1 GCA_021774615.1 Alphaproteobacteria bacterium
AAACCCTTTATGGGCTGATGTACTACAATTAAATATCGGAGTTTTTAGTGTTGCACTAGAAATCAAGCAAGAAGAAGTCAGAACAAAGCGGAATATGCTGTTGGCGGCTACTGATTGGGCGGTATTGCCTGACAGCCCTGCTAATAGTCCTGAAATATTAATTTACCGCCAAGAACTACGAGATCTACCCCAAACATACCCAAACCCTGACGATACAGTTTGGCCAATAAATCCGCTAGGGGATTAGATAATGGATAATAAAATTGTATACCGAGTGCTTGAGGAAATAAAAGGCGACGTTAAAGAGCTGCGTAAAGAGCAAGTAGCAATTAAAACCGAGCTTACAAAGTATAAAGGCTTTATAGGAGGGATTGCCTTTATGGTAGCAACCATTAGCACCGCTTTAAGTGCGGCGTTGACCTTTTTAAAGGGAGGGTTCCATTCGTGAAATGGTGGCAAGGAGTTAAAAACTTTAAGCCCAGCGAGTTTGATAGCCCCGATGTTGCTGGCAGCGGAAAAAAGAACATGAGCGAACAGTTTGTGCGCAAGCTCGATATGCTGCGTAATCTGTACCGTAAGCCAATAATTATAACCAGCGGTTACCGCACTATTAGCTATAACCAACAAATTGGTGGAGCAAAGAGTAGTATGCACCTTAAAGGAAAAGCCGTTGATATAGCTGTAAGCCGTGCTGACGCCTACGAGCTATTGGGCTTGGCATATGTGGTGGGGTTAAAAGGGGTTGGGGTTAGCCAAAGTGGTGGTAGCCGTTTTATCCATCTTGACGACCGAGAACAACCAACGATATGGAGCTATTAGCATGGGGTGGCTAGGCAATTTATTGGGTGGTGGCGCTAAAACTATAACCGCTTTTGGTGATGCCATTGATAAAACTTTTACTAGCGACGAAGAACGAGCCAACGCAAGGGCAGTACTAGAAAAACTAGACCAAAGCGCCGCCATGGTACAAGCCGAAACCAACAAAATATCAGCAAGCCATACTAATTGGTTTGTTGCAGGTGGCCGCCCCGCGCTTTTATGGGTAGCCGCCATTGGCTGGCTGATGGAGTTTGTGGTTAACCCCATCTTCCAAATGTACGCAAACCGTAAGTTCGATATGCCAGTCGAGCAAATGGTGTGGCTAACAGGGGCGGTGTTAGGGATTTATGGTAGCCTGCGCACTGTCGAGAAGATTAAGAATAAAACTAGCTAGAAACAAGAAAAGAGGCCCTAAGGGCCTCTTTTCTTGTTTCGTTTTTAGATTAGAGCCCTCACATTACTTTTACCATGCTCTTGTTTAAGTATTTCTAGGCAAATTTCTGCCAAGAGGTGCTCACAAAATAGCCATGGGCAAGCTTCTTGCTGCTCTTGGCTTAGCCCGTGATAATGGACTAGTGAGTAGGCATTTTTATGGCTAAGCATATTAATGATGCCTATTAAGTTAGTATTAGAATATAATTTATCAGAATGATCTAAGTAGATCCCATTAACTATATACTTTGTTAGAAACTTCATATGATCCTCCATGCTTGGGTAAAGTTCAACAACCAAGCGCACAACAGACACCATGAATTCTTTAAAGAGTTCATAAAGCATAAGACTTGCATTATCCTGTCTTGCTGCTAATGGAGATGAATAATAAAAGCTTAATGATGCGGGCTCTTTAGCTACCCCTGCAGATGCTTCACGGATAGAGGTAAAAGCTTTTATCACTTCTTTAAGATGGGTATAATGCTCATTGCTATCATTTGAAAGTATGTCCGACATACTCTTCTTTTTCCCATCTAAAATAATGAATAAGGTATGTATTTTCCCCAGTAAGGCATCAGAAAAGTAGATGTTATCTTCTGAATTGTTTGACAAATAGTACCTAAGTAAGGGGTATTCACCCAACATTAGCTTTACATCACTGATGGTTGTATCAGGGTTAAAATGGGAATGGATTCCAACTAAGTTCAGGTTCATGGCTTTTGTTGTTTGCTCTGCCTCATATGCCATTATCGGATGGAACAAGATTAAGTCAGTAAAGATATTTTTATTGATTGCTAGAAGGCTTCCTGAGCCTTCAGTTGCAGGATAATTAATCATAGTTTTTTCTCCAAGTGGGGAGGTGCAATAAAAATAGGAAAAGATATAGAAAGTCTTGTTATAGACAAAACAATATATAGTTATATATATAATGCTTTACAAGTTAAAAGTATCTAGTTCCTAGATACAGTAAAAGCCGTGGTTAGTAACCACGGCTTTTACTGTTTAAATTACGTTAAATAGAATGTGTAAAACAATACTAACATTATTGCCATAATAGCATTAAGGTTGTGGATGAATTTAAATTCTTCTTCTAGATTATTATTCTTGCGGCCTTCTTTGAAGTAGAACCATATAAATGCAAACCCTGCCATTAGTATGATTATAGATGTAATAATACCAATACCAAGGATGATAGTGGCTAGCACATTAAACAACACTAAAAACACTGTTGAAATTAGCGACTCTTTGGCGGGCATGGGTAATAGTGCTAGCCATACTAGCACCAGTACAATTACTGATGAGCTTAGTAAAGCCATTAATTCATCTTCAGACATCGTGTGGTTTATATCTAAGCCCAGAAACCAAGTTGATACCACAGTCAATATGCATGCAAACAAAAATAACTTAAGCACATAGCCAGAGGTATGCATTAATAGCCCTGATATTGTGCTGGATACACTATTCCCAAAGAGCCTTAAGAGAATAGTAATAAATAATAGTGCATAAATACCAAAAAATATGTAAAACGTGTTTACATCTATCATATGCATAGTCATCTGCGGACTTGATAGGGTATGGCTTACTGCATCTCTTGATGCGCCACCAAATAGTAGATTTACAGTTAAGTACATATACATTGATAAAACAGCACCTATAATTAAAGATACTTTAGTTGCTACAAACGATAGTACTTTGTATGGGAAGTTCATATTTGACCTCATAAAAAGAGAAAAAGGAAAATAGATAATAAGCAGAAAATGCAATGGTTAATTATATGTAAGATAAAGAGCCTCTTGTCAATATACTTATGGCATAGGTATATACTAAGGGGCGGAAATTTATAGCCACAAACTAGGTAACTAGCCCTTCACGCAGAGAACTTGTTTTAAAATATGCTTAATCTCAACTAGATCTTGCTGCGACTTCATGACGTCATCTATATTTTTATAAGCACTAGGGGTTTCATCAATGACACTTATGTCTTTTTTGCATTCTACGCCAAGGGTATCTTTAATATGTTCCTCTAGGTTAACTATTTCCTTAGCTTTGCTCCTAGACATAATTCTGCCTGCTCCGTGCGAGCAAGAACAAAAACTATCAATATTTCCCTTGCCCTCTACAATAAAAGACTTAGCACCCATAGAGCCTGGTATAATGCCCATGTCACCTTTTCTTGCTCGTACGGCACCCTTGCGAGTAACCCAAATATTTTTACCGAAGTGATGCTCTTTTGAAACATAGTTATGATGGCAATTAATGGCCTCACATTTTGACTCAAACTTACCTATATGTTTTTCTATAACTTTCAGTGTATTTTCCATCATAACTTCTCGGTTATACATGGCATAATCTTGCGCCCATTGCATGGCCTCTATGTAGTCATCAAAAAGTCCTGTATTTTCGGGTAGGTAGGCTAGGTCGGGGTCAGGGAGATCAACAAAGTATTTCTCCATTTCCTCTTTGGCTTTTTCAATAAAGTATGTCCCAATACGGTTCCCAACACCACGAGAGCCCGAATGAAGCATTACCCATACAAAGTTCTCTTTGTCTAAACACACCTCAACAAAATGGTTGCCACCACCTAAAGTTCCCATTTGTAGTAGGTCATTTGATTTCTTATCAGATTGAATTTTAGGATGCTTCTGATAGATAGCTGTTAGCCTAGTATCTAATTTTAGGTATGCTTCATCAACTATTGATGGGCGAGAGTGGTCATCATTATGGCTAGAGAACCCTACTGGTACTACAGCTTCAATAGCTGAACGAAGCTGTTTTAAACTATCGGGTAATTGTTCAGCTTTTAAAGATGTTCTTACCGCCATCATACCGCAGCCAATGTCTACACCTACTGCAGATGGGATAATTGCATTTAATGTTGGTACTACCGAACCAATCGTAGCTCCCATACCAACATGTACATCAGGCATTACTGCAAGGTGTTTATGTATAAAGGGCATATTTGCCATATTGATTAGTTGGGCTTCTGCTTTATCGTCTACTGGGACATAGTCTGCCCATAGTTTTATTGGTTTTTTTGCTTTGATAACTCTCATTTTACTTTTGCCCTTTTATCAAAATTAAGCATAGCCTAATATGTAAATATACCAGAATACACAAGCAACGTATAAGCTTTAGTGGCAGGCATTGCTGCTATAGTAATTATTATAAATGGTGGCATGCCCGTTGCTGGCTACGGTTAGGCTTGTTTGGATGTCGGGTGTAGTTATTAATATAATTAAAATAGAGATTGCTGCTAACACTAGGTTTGCGATAATTATTATTATAATTGTACTTAAAACACGCTGCATGTATTACTCTCGATATTTTCTTATTCTCCTATTATTTTTGTGAATATACTAACCCTTTTTAGGTAGACATCTAAATAACAAGGTTACTTTTCTTAAGTGGATTTTATGTTATGTCAAATATGCGCCACAGTATTCATTGTCTATATATCTGCCCAAATATAGCGCCAAATACGCCATGGTGGCAGTTTTGTTTGGCGGCTGATAATACTGTGTGTGGTGTGGTATATCCATGTGGGGGTAAGCTCTGCATAGTCAGCTATTTCAAGCAGGTCTTCTGATGGGGTTAATAGCCACTCGGTGGAATCTGCGCACCCTTTTGCTGCATCATAAAATGCAGACAGCACCACAGTGCGAAAAAGCATAATAATAGGGCGGTTAGGGTGGTAGTGCGGTATATCAAAATAATGATACAGAAGATGCGTATTAGCACTTTTAGTGAGAGAAGATGGAGTTAAATGTGTCATGGGGCTTTCTTTCTCTTGTTGTTTTTGTTAAATTCGGATTAGTACGAATATTTTTATACTTAATACGTATTAATACGAATACAATAACAATTAACTCGTATTAATACGAGTTTGTCAAGAAAGAAAAATATAATGGCTCAGAAAAGAATGATTTCTTCTAATGTGTGTGATCTTGAGGGCTTCTCGGAGCGGATGCAGACACTAATGGCAGAACAAAAAAGCGTTAATAGTTTTGCAAAACTAGCAGGTGTAACCGAAGGCGCAATTCGTAATTATTTGCGTGGTGGGGTTAAGCCTTCTGCAAAAGTAATAGAGGCAATTGCAAGAACTGCTAACATATCGCCAACTTGGCTTGCAACAGGTAATGGCAGCCGAGAGCCACAAGCAGGCGAGTTATTATTGGGCACACCTGACCAGCGAGCACTAATGAAAATGGCAATCCAAGATGCAGATAAAATTTTGGAGATATTAAAAGCCAAGCTACAAGCCGAGCATAAAGCAGACCTAGTGTTAGCTGTTTTCGACTATTACAGCGATTGTAGCGAACAGAACAAAACACCACAAACAGCCGAAATAATTGATTTTATAAAAGAAAAAATAAAGAGGAATAAATAGTGGATTCATTCGAAAATAGCCGTAATTTGTTATTTGACCATGTAGAGAAACTAGCAACAGAACAGCCAAAAACTAATAAGCATAGTGTTTTGTTTGGAAGCATGGTGGCAGGTAGCGTTTTGTTATTAGGAGTATTGCTGGTGTTCTTTATGTCTGGTAAATCAGAGATATTTAGTACTGTCGTTAAAGGTGATGGATATGTACAAATAAATAATAACATAAAATAATAATGGTGCCGGAGGAGGGAATCGAACCCACACGATGTTACCATCACGAGATTTTGAGTCTCGCGCGTCTACCAATTCCGCCACTCCGGCATAATGATTGGTCTCAGCAACATGCGATATTTTTAACAAAAACGCAACATGATTTTTTACAAACGTAAAAGCCGCTACATGGAAGTAGCGGCTTTTACGTGAATTTGCTTTAATTAATCAATTTTTTGCAAGCTTTGGTCTTGCATGCTTTTCATCCGCATACAAAGTTTTACTGTAGGTACTAGAGTACCTAGAAAAGCTAGTGCAAGAAGTATTGTGAATAGTAGGTTGTGGTCAGCCGTCCACATAAAGATTGCGCCAACCCCAAAAAAGCATGTGGTTGGTGTTAGCAACCAAAACAAGAATTTGGCTGGTAGGGGTTTTTTGTTTATCCCCCATATTAGAAATACCAACATAGGTATTATTGTTGCCGCAAGCACCCATATAAATAGAATAGGTGTATTGAAAGCTGCGAATATACTAAAAGCAATACTTGCTAGTAGTATAAGTATAAATACAAATAATGGAGACATGGCGTCACCTCTAAATATAATAAGAAAAAGGAAAAACAGACAATAGATAAATCAAAGTACAGCTAAGATAATAACAATTGTACTATAATACAAGTAACAAAAGTAAAAAACACCCCACTGCAGTAGCGGGGCATTTTTGTTCAAGAACGAGAATAGTTTTCCTATTTAGGCTTGTTGGGGAGAGTTGTTGTCCTTACATCGGCGCCAGTTGTTAGGAAAGTTAGTATAAGAATACTAGAGCATATTGTTGCTAAGGGTATAAATAGTAGAGACATGGCATCACCTTACATAGTAGTGTTTAAGGAAACGACTATAGTCTTATCTGGATAAAATAAGTGCCAGATATGTTGCCAAACTTTATGCTGGATTGCTGTAATCCGCACTTTAGTAGGAGCGCAGCATAAAAATACTTCTGGAATGGCAAGTAGCTTGTGCGGTACTTGTTTTCTAGTACTTTATGAATTTCTGGCGGTATTACCATCTCAAGTTCATCTAAATCCTCTATTTCAGTGATAATTTCTGTTATCACTTCGTCTAGATTCATTATTACTTCTTGATAGGGCATTTCCTCTGAATGTAGAGGGAGTATTCCAAGTTTATTTGACATAGTTATTTCTTCTAAAAAAGAGGTGAAAAAGAATAAAACAGATAAAACAATACGGTCTATATAGACCTGCACTTAACATTTTTCAAGGGTTAAATAGCTTATTCAGCCGTATAATCGACTCGGTACTCGCTAATGCGTTCTAAAGGTGGGTTATAAAAATAACAAATCCAAGAGGTAGACTCTCCTGCTTGAATAGTTCTTTTTTGGGGCTGTACTTTCCACGAGTCCAGCTCTGCGCCGTGCTCGTCAAGCAAGCGAACCATTAGGTTAGGTACTTCTTTGTTGGCCATATTGGTATTGGTTACTACACCTTTAATAATATAGGTGGTAAAGCCTTCTTCTTCTAAAATATCACGCTCGATCTTGTCAATTATGAGGCCTGCACTGTCTACAGTGCTTTTATTGGTGGCTGTGGAACGGCTAGACTCTGTAGAAAAAGCACTAAAAATAGCTGGGATAGCTCTAAATAGAGGGTCTTTTAGTAAAAACCCTGCCCCTAGTAATGCTATGGCTACAATTGCTCCCATAAACATTCCCATAAAAAGAGAAATATTTTGTTCTTGTGGGTCTCTTACCGCTGGGAGGTTGTCTGCAAAAGCTGCCTGAGACGATGCATAAGGTCTTTCAGGTTCAATATTAGGTCGAGTAAATTGGCTGTCTTCGGTTTGTTTATTATTGGCAGCTCTGTATGCTGCTGTTGGGCTTTGTTTTACTGTTTGTTGCGATGTTTCTGGCTGCTTAGGTGATGTTGTTTGCTTAACTTCAGCCTGAGTATTTTGTGCATGCCATTTGTTGCTGCAACGTGTACATTTTACAATACGACCCATAGCCCCAATGCTTTGCATGGGGACATTATATTTAGTTTGACACGCGGGACAGCTGATAATCATCGGCTAAGTTTACCACAAATTTTCTATTTTTTTAATAAACGTATACTGCTCATTGTTTTTAGTTATCTAAAACTGTATATATACTAACATGGGTAAAATGCCATTAGGAGAATGTCTTGTACAGCATTTTTCATATAAGTTGTGTTAATATAGTCATTTACCATGTAGGTTTTAAGTTAAATTGCCATATAGGATTAAATTCTAGCTATGATAACATTTGAGAACGTTTCTTACCACTACAGTAATGCAGAAAAAGCAGCTGTAGAAAAGGTTAGCTTTGAGCTTGAGGAAGGGTCTTTTAATTATCTCACAGGGCCATCGGGCGCTGGTAAAACTACTCTTTTTCGTATGATGTATATGGATATGACACCGACTAAAGGGCGGTTGACAGTATTTGGGCGCAATGTGTCAGCGATGAGCCAAGACGATATATCTCTTATGCGCCGAAGAATGGGGATTGTTTTTCAAGATTTCAGGCTGCTGCCTCATTTAACGGTTAAAGAGAATGTTTCTTTACCGCTTACTTTAACAGGCCCGATGAGCCAACAACAAGAAAGCTGTGTTGACGAAATTATAGACTGGGTTGGGCTTGGTCATAAATCAAACATTTTACCAGGGTTTTTATCTGGCGGTGAAAAACAGCGTGTGGCGATTGCTCGCGCCGTAGTTAATAGACCTAGACTGTTGATTGCAGACGAACCAACTGGTAATGTTGATGCTTCTATGGGGCGGCGGATTATGCATTTGTTTACAGAACTAAATAAACAAGGCACAACCTTATTAATAGCAACCCACGATCGAGAGTTGATGGCAGATTGCCCTGCACCAAGCATTATAGTTGAAAATGGTCGTATATCTAAATTACACGCAGCCTAAAGGAGAATAATAATAAATGTTACGCCTTGACCTATCTGCTAGAAAAGCCCTGTCGCTTGGTAAAGACGCTGTTTTCCGTTTATTAGTGCTGATGATGATATTTCTCGGTTGGCTTGCTGGTATGGGAGCCGCAGGCTTGTTAGGGCTTGACGAGATTTACCACCAATGGCAATTAAACCAAAAAAGCCATGTAAGTGTGTATCTTATGCCCGATAGTACCCCTCGGCAGATAGAAACACTCGAGGAGGCTTTAATTATTATCCCCGGTGTCCGCGATATTAAGCGCCTTGACCAAGATAGCATCCGTCAACTAGTGCAACCATATTTAGATGACAGAACATCACTACCATTGCCTAAAATTCTTGATGTCAAAGTTGTTGAAGGTCTTGACCGTGCTGCTTTTGACGCTCAGGTCCACTCGTTATTTCCTTTAGCAGAGATAGATGATGCACGTGCAATGTTAAAAATTGTTGCTGATGGAGTTCAGCTTGCGCAAACAGCTGTGTTTGCTGTAGCAAGTGTAATTTTTATAGTACTAGCACTTTTAGTGTCGCTTACGGTTAGGTCTGGTTTGCAAGCACAACAGCGGTCGTTGGCTGTTTTGCAATATGTTGGTGCTACTAATGGGTTTTTAACACTGCTTGTTATGCAACAAGTATTGCAACGTGCTATTATAGGTACTGTTGGGGCTGCTATTTTAGGTGCAGCCTGCTTATGGGGACTACAAGAAAGCTATGACAGTATGTCTACTTATTTAACATATCAGGTTTGGATGGCCATAATTGCTGTACCATTAGCATTGATGGTAGTGGTTATGGTATCTGCTTATTGGTCAGCTGTTACAACGCTATCACAACGGCAAGTAACAGCTGATGGTATTACATCATGAACATAGGTAAAAAGAAGCGTATTTTTGGCCGCCGCAATACAAAACCAACAAGATTATTTTTAGGGGTAGTCTGGGGTGGTATAGCTGTTGCTTTGGGGGTATTTATTGGTGGTTTCGTTGGCTTCTATCGCGAAATACCTTGGGACGAGCCATTTGTATGTAGCCAAAACCACCAAGGTATTGTAGTTTTTACAGGTGGTCAAAATAGGGTCATGACTGGGTTTGAACTATCAGAAAAATTCCCTAGCGTTAAGCACATTTTAATAAGTGGGGTTAACCCTAAATCTCCACGTAAAGACGTTCTAGCTTCAGATGTAGAAGGGTTTGCTGGCAGCATAGACCTTGACTATGAATCAAGAACAACTTACGGCAATGTGATGCAAACTCAAGTCTGGGTTAAGAAATATAATTTAGAGCGGATACTAGTGGTTACATCTAATTACCATGTCCCACGTTCTCGAGTATTATTATCTTCATATACTCCACAAGCAGAGGTAGAATTTTATCCAGTTTTATCGGATAATGCTAGCTTGGGGTTTTTAATAAACGAGTTTGTTAAGTACTTAATTGTGTCATTAGGGGTTAAATTTATAAATTAAAGGAACTAACCTAGTATTTGTGGCGAACTACATAAGAATAAAACCTAAACAACAAGTGGGTGATAATGAATATTAATAGACTAAACTTTCTGAAAAAATCTGGGCAGATGCTGCTAGGATTGTTTATAACTACAGGCCTTTTGGCTGGTTGTAGTGCTTTAGGCTATAAAAAAGTAGAGCCAACCCTTTCAACGCCAGACGTAGTAGAAGAGAAAATATCTAAACTTGACCACACAACAGCAAGGCAAATATTTAGCAGTTACCTTGGTGCGATTTTGGCAGAAAGCCGTGGCGATATAAGTATAGCAGCCAATATGTACTTAAAGGCGATGCGGGCTGACGTTAACAACCTATGGGTTCGTGACCGAGCATTTTCGTTATTATTAGCAACAGGCGACTATATTGGCGCTGTTGAGGTTGCTAAGATTGTTGCCGACCAAGAAGACAGAATCCCTCTTGTAGATATGCTCTTAACGTTTGATAGCGCCATTACAGGTAACTACGATGAGTCTTTGAAATATTTAAAGAAAATTCGTAGTGTTTCACCAGATTTAATCCAGTTCGAATTGATAGAGCACTATATAAACCTTGCTAAAGGGCAGCCAATAGAAGAAATAGTCACCAAGTTAGATACATTCGAAGCAGGTGCAGGGCTTATAGTTTATAAATATTATCATCTAGGCCGCCTATACGAGCGTAAGGGGGACATTACCGCCGCTATTGCAACCTACAGAAAAGGCCATATGCTTGACCCCAATGCATTATTTATCGTAACTCGCCTAGGTAAACTACTAGAAGCAGAAAATGAAATAGAGCAAGCACGTAATCTATATCAATCGTTTTTAGCGTTGCACCCTAATAGCCTTTTGGTTGATATCGCACTACAACACCTTGAAAGCGGTAAAAAGGTCGCCCTAGAACCACAGAACCTCGAGAATGATTTGGCTGAGGTTATGTTTGGTTTAGCGTCAGTCATGATGGGGCAACAAATTAACTTAACCGCGCGGCAGTTTTTGCATTTAGCACTAATGGCACAGCCAGAGCATAGCTTTGCTATATTTACTCTAGGGCTGATAGAAGAACAAGACAACAACTACCAACAAGCTCTAACTCACTACAAAAAACTTTCGGCAAAGTCTTTACCGTACCTTGCAGCACAAGTACGGATGGCAGAGGTGCTGCAAAGCCAAGACAAACACAGAGAAGCAATTGTGCTGTTAAATAAGCTAATGGCATCTAACCCCGATGCCTCAGTAATAAGAGAATCTCTAGCGCAAATCTATTTTGACCTAAAAAGCTATAAGAAAGCTGCAAGGCAATATAGCAGCTTAATTAATAGCCTAAAAAATAACTATAGCCGCCATCATGCAAACTTGTTTTTTGCACGGGGCGCAACCTACGAACGGCTAAAAGACTACGACAAAGCAACCCACGACCTACAAAAAGCACTAGACCTTGAGCCTAACAACCCAATAATCCTTAATTATCTTGGCTATATGTGGATAGACCAAGGGCAAAATGTAGACCAAGGCTACGAATATATTAAACGAGCAGTGCAATTACGCCCTAATGACGCCGCCATCGTCGACAGCCTAGGCTGGGTATATTTCAAACGCGGCAAGCTTGATGCCGCAGTGTACTACCTAGAGCGGGCAGTTTCCTTGATGCCCGACGACTCGACCATTAATATGCATTTAGGTGACGCTTACCACAGCTCGGGCCGTAAGAAAGAGGCTAAAATACAATGGCAGCGAGCCTTGCAACTAACCCCTGATAGTAAAGAAGACGAAGCCCGACTAAAAGAACTTATAGACGGTAAATAAAGGCGAAAATCAAATTTTTTACTATTTCCTAGTATGTGCTAGTTGACAAAACCCCATAAACATCTTATTTTGACTTCGCTTAAGTGCATGTTGGGGTATGGCCAAGTGGTAAGGCAACGGTTTTTGGTATCGTGATCCTAGGTTCGAATCCTAGTACCCCAGCCATTAAAAAGAACTCCCCTTGTGGGAGTTTTTTTTAATTCTAAACAATATTTACTCACCTTTTCGACAAACAAAAATACAGCGGGAGCTATTGGCGGTTAGTTCTTGTTTTGCGGTATTACCGTAGGTTTTTATTTCGGTAAAGCCGCATTTTTCTAGTAGTTTTTTAATTTGGTGGGGGTGGTACATTTTTATAGCACCGTGGTAGGTTTGTTTATTGCCGTTGGGGGTGGTAAATGTCCAGTGTTGGTTAAGCATATCTTTGTTTATATCTATATCAACCTCATTAGTTATAAGCATATTTTGCGGGGTTTTCTTAGATATTACTTTACTATAGGGTGGTTTAGAGGCAAGAATATTAGCGACATTTACATACTCTAAAGCAAAAAAACCCCCAGATTTAATAGCATTGTAAGCACTTTTTAGCATTTCTAGGTTTTTGCTGTCATCACTATAGTAGCCAAAGCTTGTGTACCAATTAAAAGCGGCATCGCATTGCTTTGTGGGTTTAAATGTAAGGGCATCGCCTGTAAAAAACTCGCCCTTTAAATTGTTGGTTTGTAGTTTTTTATTTGCTCGCTCAATATATAAGGCAGATTGGTCTACCCCTATTGCATAAACACCTTTTTTAGCAAGGTCAATACTTACAGAGCCAGTACCACAGCATTGGTCAAATACTATAGAGCTTGGCTTTAGGTGTAATTCTTCCATAAGGAAATCAACCGCTTTATTATGAGCAATGTCATCCTTGCTGTGTTCTAGCATGGTGTCGGCAAATGCGTCGGTAAAGAAACTTTCCCACCAATTAGATAGGTTGTTTTGTGGCATGAGCTACTTTCTTTTTTGTATTTAAGTATATAGTATATAGCAAATTTCTGTTGTAAAACACTCTGTGTAGAGTACCCTAATTGGGTAGCACTGTTATAGGGAATTCATTTGTGGCGCAAGAAATAGAACAACAATTAACTATTCCAAATACCTCTCTTGATGGGCAGGTCGATGCTGAGCAAACAACCTCTTTTTACGATTCTTTCTTTGGCCAAGAGTATTTAATGAATGAATATATGCCTGAGGCAATTATTATTAGTATTGCCCTAGTTCTGCTAACTACATTTATATTTTACGAGATATTAGGGCTTACATTAAAGGTGATATCTAGGCATAGTTTGCGCGCAAGACCTTTGATGTTCTTTCTTGTTATTGTGATCTTCTCAGCACATACAATTGTTGTTTGGATATATGGGATTGTTTACTGGGCATGTGTCCACTTTTTGGGGTTTGAGGCTCTAAGTGGTTTAAATAATAATGACTTTTTTGGGTATATATATTTCTCAGCGGCGACATATTCTTCTCTTGGGATAGGTGATATTTTCCCTCATGGGGCATTACAATTTATTACAGGCGTCGAGGTTCTAAATGGCTTAATGTTGATAGGGTGGTCTATAATGTTTACCTATTTCTCGGTACAGAAGCTTTGGGACATCCATATAAAGTAACTATAAATTGTGGCAAAGCCACCATTAAACCCGTGTGTGGAGCACAAGGTACCTTGCATTCATAGTAGTTATTTATATAAGTATTTAAGGGAACGGTTATACTAATAAAGGGAATTTATGTCTGTGGCTCAAGTAATAGAAAAACAATTACCCAATAGTACATCTTTTGATGAGCAGCTTGAGGCTGCGCGCCAAACCCACGAGGCAGGCCAGCTTGACCAAGCAAAAACTATGTATGATGCATTGCTTGTGGTGCAACCAAATAACCATTTGCTACTCCATTTAAAAGGGGCGTTACTGTTCCAGAAAGGGCAACTCGAAAAGGCTTTGCCTTTAATTGAAAAAGCAGCCTTACTTGACCCCCATGAACCACGTTATTTAAATACTCTAGGGCTAGTGCAGCGCAATATGCGTCAGTTTGATGGTGCTCTAGTAAGCTTTCAGATTGCGCTAACTTTACAAGCTGATTTTGGCGAAGCTTTATGCAATATGGGGCTTGTTTATATTGATAAAGGCATGCCTGATAAAGCCCTAGAGAATTTTGAAAAAGCAATTAAACTGCTGCCAAACAAAGTAGAGTTACTGGTGAATTACGCCCACACTCTGCGTGATACAGGCAAACTGCCCGAGGCTACAGAAATCTATAAACGTATTGCAGAGCTCGAGCCCAATAGCGTTCGCCACTTATTAAACCTTGGCATAGTGTTGATGATGCAAAATCTAGAGCAAGAGGCCGCCACAATTTACGAACAAGTTCTTAAAATTGACCCTGAAGAGGCAACCGCCAAACATTTACTTGCAGGCTTAAAAGGTGAGAACACCCAAACCGCCCCCGATACATACGTTGCAAGCTTGTTCGACATGTATGCCGACGACTTTGACCGCCATTTGGCTAGTTTATCGTACCAAGTGCCTGAAATGTTAGCGGCGCTCATTCCTAGTAAATTTACCCCGCAAACAAAGCAAGGTGCATGGCGCATTCTTGACCTAGGCTGCGGTACTGGTGCTTGTGGAGTGTTATTTAAGCAGTATGCAGAGTATATGGTCGGGGTTGATTTATCGGCTAAAATGCTAAAAAGTGCCGAAGAACACAACATTTATAATGAACTAATATGTGCAAGCATAGACAACTATTTTAGTAAAAATAATGAAGAGTTTGATCTTGTTTTTGCAGCCGACGTATATGTTTATATTGGCGATTTAAAACAAACTTTTATTGAAACAACACAACGAATGGCTAAAGGTGCGCTCTATGCTTTCTCTACCGAACTTGCCAGTGAAGAGGAGGCCGACTTTGTGCTTCGTACTTCGGGGCGATATTCGCAGAAAAACAGCTATATTCTAGGTTTAGCTCAAGAATGTGGGCTTGAAGTATTAGTTAATAAAGAAATTGTCGTTAGGACTGATGCTAAGGGCAACCTTGACGGTAGGCTATATCTATTACAAAAAAAATAAAAAGGGTGGTTTTATGAAATCTAGACAAGAAGATGAGCAAGTTGTTCTTTTAGCAGGTAATGCTAACCGCCCTTTTGCCGAAGCAATTGCAAACCAATATGGTAAGCCACTAGCAAAAGCCATTGTTAGCCACTTTTCAGACGGTGAAAGTAGGGTAGAAATTAATGAAAATTTACGTGGTTGTGATGTTTTTTTAATCCAACCAACTTGCCCCCCTGTTAACGATAATTTAATGGAGCTACTAGTACTAGCTGATGCTTGCCGCAGGTCTTCGGTTAAAAGTATAAGTGCAGTTATACCGTATTTTGGCTATGCAAGGCAAGACCGTAAAAGTTCATCTCGTAGTCCCATTACTAGTAAGTTAGTAATGGATATGCTCTCTACTGCAGGTGTTGAACGTATCTTAAGCTTAGACCTGCACGCACCGCAAATCCAAGGGTTTGTTAATATCCCAGTAGATAATTTATATGCGCTACCAGTTTTAGCAAAAGATGTTGATAGTAAATACGCTAAAGAAGACATAGTCGTAGTGTCGCCAGATGTTGGCGGTGTGCGTCGTGCTCGGATTTTAGCAAAGGCGCTAGACTGCCCAATTGCAATTATCGACAAACGCCGCGACTCACCCAACCAATCAGCTGTTCTACACGTAATTGGCGATGTAAAAGGTAAAACATGTATTTTGTTCGATGATATGGTAGACACTGCAGGCACACTTACCAATGCTGCTAACGCACTGCTAGAAAACCATAACGCCACACGAGTTGTCGCTTACGCTACTCATGGGGTGCTGTCGGGTGAGGCTATTGAACGGTTAAATAACTCGAAATTAGATGAAATTATCATAACCGACACTATCCCTCTGAAAAACAATATTAATTGCCCTAAATTGCGGGTTATTAGTATGGCTCCACTATTGGCAGAAGCTATGCATCGGATTATTACTGGCGAGTCTTTGTCAGAATTGTTTGAGAGATACAGCACTAATTCTTAATTAATTACTTAAAATCGTTTGACAAATATCTGCTAAGCTCTTATGTTCGGGGCACTTTCGACACCCTTGGAGGTCGACGTATTATTTAATTAAAAGGATTTTTTAAAATGACAAGTACACTTACATTGAATTCTCGTACTGACAGCGGCAAGGGGGCTGCTCGTCGTCTACGTGAACAAGGTTTAATTCCTGGCGTTATTTATGGCGCTAAAAAAGACGTAACATCAGTTTCTATTAACGCTCATGACTTGATGATGATTGTTAAAGAAGGTGGTTTTTACTCAACAGTTCTAGATGTTGAAGTTAATGGTAAAAAAGAACAAGTTTTACCACGTGAGCTACAACGCCACCCTGTTAAAGGTACTTACTTGCACCTAGACATGTTGCGCTTTGATGCGAAACGTAAAATCTTGGTTAGCGTGCCGATTCATATCGAAGGCGAAGCAGAGTCACCAGGTGTTAAATCTGGCGGTATCGTACAGCACGTTCGTACTGAAGTTGAAGTTCGCTGTCTTGCAAGTAAAATCCCTTCAGAATTTATTGTTTCTGTTGCTGGATTTAACGTAGGCGATAGTGTTCACTTCTCTAGCATCGAGCTTCCAGAAGGTGTTGAGCTTACAACTGAAGAAGATTTCACAATCGCTTCTGTTGTTTCAACACGTTCTAACGCTGATGATGCAGATGATGCTGCAGAACTAGAAGCTACTGAGGGTGAAGCAGCTGCTGCTGAAGCATCTGCTGAAACTGCTGCTGAAGAAAAAACTGAGTAGTCGCGGTTGATGTTGTTGGTTGGGCTCGGTAATCCGGGTAATCAATACGCAGGCAACCGACACAATGTTGGTTTTATGGCGGTGCAGGAAATCCTGCGCCGTCATTTTTCGTCGGTAACACTACAAAAGAAATTTAAGGGCGAATATGCTGCTGGCGACATTAACGGCCATAAAGTACATATTCTAATGCCCCAAACTTATATGAATAACTCGGGCGAGTCGGTGCGGGCAGCGATTGACTTTTTTAAGATAGCACCTGAAGATGTGGTTGTAATCCATGACGAGCTTGACCTAGAGCTAGGCGATGTTCGGGTTAAGCAAGGTGGCGGGCATGCTGGGCACAATGGCTTGCGCTCGCTGATACAACACCTTGGCACTCCAAATTTTAGACGTATACGTTTTGGGGTTGGCCACCCCGGGAATAAAGATTTAGTAACACCATATGTGTTAGGGAACTTCCGTAGTGAGGAGACATCCCAAGTAGAAAAATTATGTGACGCTATTGCCGACGCTTTGCCGAATATGGCTGCTGGCGACTGGAAAATAAATATTTAAAGGGATAAAATTATGGGATTTAAATGTGGAATTGTAGGCCTACCAAATGTTGGTAAATCAACATTGTTTAATGCGCTTACCTCAGCCGAGCAAGCAGAGGCTGCCAATTACCCATTTTGTACCATCGAACCTAATGTGGGTGTAGTTCCAGTGCCAGACTCTCGGCTTGATGCACTAGCAGGTATCGTAACCCCTGAAAAAGTATTACCAACTTTTATCGAGTTTGTAGATATTGCAGGGCTTGTAGAGGGTGCATCAACAGGTGAAGGGCTTGGCAATAAATTTTTAAGCCATATCCGCGAGGTTGACGCAATTGCCCACGTGGTGCGTTGCTTTGAAGATGGCAACATTACCCATGTATCGGGCAAGGTTGACCCATTGTCTGATATTGCTATTATCGATACCGAGCTAATGCTTGCAGATCTACAGCAAATCGAAAACATGATTAAAAATACCGAAAAAAAGGCAAAGTCAGGTGACCAAGAGTCTAAAGACCGAATTGCTTTGTATAAACGTATCCATGAAACACTAGATGCAGGTAACCCTGTTCGGAGCATGGACTTTAGTATGGCCGAACAAGAGTTAATGAAACAAGTAAACGTAATTACATCTAAACCACTTTTGTATGTATGTAATGTAGATGAAGCAAGCGCAGCCGAAGGCAATGAGCTATCGCAAAAGGTGGCAGAACTAGCTAAAGAGCAAAAAGCTGAAATCGCAATTATTTCAGCAGCGATAGAGGCCGAAGTCGCAAGCCTTGATACAGTAGAAGAAAAAATGGAGTTCTTGTCTGATATTGGGCTAGACGAGGCAGGGCTAAACAAAGTTATCCGTGCAGGCTACCGCTTACTAGGCTTGATGACATTCTTTACCGCAGGTGTTAAAGAAGTCCGCGCTTGGACAGTAGAAAAGGGTGCTACTGCACCACAAGCTGCAGGCGTCATCCATACCGACTTTGAGCGCGGCTTTATTAAAGCCGAAACCATTGCCTACAACGACTTTGTAACCTGTAAAGGCGAAAAAGGCGCAAAAGAGCTTGGCAAAATGCGCCAAGAAGGCAAAGAGTACCTAGTAAAAGACGGAGACGTTATGCACTTTATGTTTAACGTGTAAGCGAGAGCCTAAAAGCAGTAAAAGCCCCCGCTTGGGGGCTTTTACTTTTTAAGATAGGCTATTTTTTCTTCTTAACGCCTAGCCAAATTCTCTTCATTAAGAAGTAGCTTAGGATAGTGAAAATAAGTAAGTATAGCAGTACAAACACACCAAGGTTTTTGCGCTCGATCTGGGTTGGCTCGCCTGTCCACTCGATAAAGGCTGCAATATCACGTGACATTTGCTCGACAGACGCTTGGGGGCCACTTTCTGGGTATTCTACTTGGTCTGCCATGGTAAGTGGTGGTGGCATTGCAATAACATTGCCAGGGAAATAAGCATTATAGCTTTTACCAGCAGGCACGCTAAACCCTTTAGGTGGGTTGTTGTAGCCAGTTAAAAGTGCTGCGGTATAGTCGGCACCGTGGGGGCGGGCTAGGTTCATTAGGCTTAGGTCGGGCACTTCGGTACCGTATGCCATTTGGGCATTTTCTGCTGAAAGTGGAGATATAAATAAATCATCTACCCCCATATCAAGTTCTTTAGCAAGTTTAGTTACTTGCTCTTCAGAAAAGCCAAGCTTCATCATGTCGCGGTGCTTGATGTATTTAAAGCTATGGCAGCTTAAGCAAACTTGGGTTGCCACTTTGTACCCACGGAACATTTGCTCGGTGTCCCAATGTGGTGACGAAGATTTAAAGCTCCACTCCTGTTGGGGTGGAATATTACCCCCACCAGCAGCAAGTGCTGTTGTGGCACCAACCGTTAATACTAAGGCTATTGTTGTTACAAGAGTGTAAATATGTTTTAGCATTATAATTTGTCCTCTTATAAGCTTGTTGGTACTGGTTTGGTTTTTTCAAAGCGGCTAACAAATGGTAGCAGCAAGAAGAATGCGAAGTAAACAAACGTTGCCGCACGACCAATAACTACATACATACCTTCAGGCGGGTTTGCACCAACCCAACCTAGTACGAAACAGTTTACTAGGAAGATCCAGAACATTGTTTTGTAGATTGGTCTGAATGTAGCAGCCCTAACTTTGCTTTTATCAAGCCAAGGTAGTACAAACAGGATGAAGATAGATGCAACCATCATCAATACCCCTAACCCTTTAGAAGGGATAGCCCGCAAAATTGCATAAAATGGCAAGAAGTACCACTCGGGCACAATGTGCGCTGGTGTAACCATTGGGTTTGCTGGGATGTAGTTATCGGCATGGCCAAGGTAGTTTGGTGCATAAAATACCATTGCCATAAAGACTATAAAGTACACTGCAAGGCCAAATGTGTCCTTAATGGTGTAATAAGGGTGGAATGGTACCCAGTCAGTGTCTTTTTTAAGGTCAATACCTTTAGGGTTGCTAGATTTTGTAGTGTGTAGCGCCCATAGGTGTAAGAACACAACCCCCACAATAATAAATG
>JAJFIW010000032.1 GCA_021774615.1 Alphaproteobacteria bacterium
ATCAAAGCCTTCATTTTATAACGTATATACTTATAATCGTATTAATGATGAATATCGTACTAAATACACCACATATAGCCATTTAGCTTTGTACTTGGAACTTAGCAACAATTTAAGACCGCACACGGTATTAAATTAAACTACTATTATATTACTAATTAAGAAGGAATTTAATTTATGTTACTTATTACCTCTCATTATGTAGAAGGATACCGAATTAAGCGTTATGGCCCACTAGTTGCGGCAGAAGCAGTTATGGGGACTAATATTTTTCGTGATTATTTTGCTAAAGTTCGTGATGTTGTTGGTGGGCGTTCTGGTGCGTTTCAAAGTGCATTACGTGAGGGTAGAGAAGCTATATTTGCTGATATCCAAGAACAAGCTAGAAATGCAGACTGCAATGCAGTAATTGGTATTGATATCGATTATGGTGAAATATCTGGTAAAGATAAAAATATGTTGATTGTTGCTGTGCAGGGCACAGCTGTTTATATAGAAGCTGAATAAATCATTATTAAGAAAGAACCTATCCTAAAACCTGTGTGAGGAATTTTAGGGAGTTGTCTTAGGATAGGTCTTTCTCCTTTTATAATTAACCATTTACTTGTTGGTTGTCGTCATCGGCATCATCTTCTTTTTGTTGTATCATTTTACTAGAAATATCAGAAATAACAGATATTTGGTCTCTTTCAAAATCTGGCATTACATAAACGTGTGTATGGTTTATAGAGTCATCTACTATTCTTTGTCTATCTTCTGCAAGATTTGCACTATAACCAATATCTAACATTTTTCTATTTCTAATCCCATGCTTATCTGGGCTATCAACTAAAATATAAAACCCACTACATACTGGCAAAGACTGTTCTTTATTAAGAATACTGAATACGTATTTATCACTTTGCCCATTAATTGTAATTACTGACATATTACACCTCCAAATTAAGTTCAACTTACCTTTCTTCACAACTTATTATTGTATGTGTAAATACACTTTATAAGTGTACACCCTCGTGATAGGTACCACTTATATATATATAAGTTGGTATACTGTATTATGATTAATATAGTAATCTAACTCAAGACCGTGTGCGGTCTTAAGTTGTCGCCAAGCTTCGCTTAAACTGTGGCAAAGCCACAGTTAGACTGCGCTACGCGGGTTGCAAAACAGTTTGCAACCATAGTCGTTTAACCATGTAAGTACAAAGTTAAACGACTATAAATATTAATAAGAAGAGTTTTTTGCTTGGTTTATCAGGCGGTCTTTGATGTCTTGGGCTAATTTTTCATCTGCATTAGGGTCTGTAATTTCGCTAATAATAATTTCAGCCATAAGTTGTTGCCACTCTTCATTCTCAGATTGAGGGAATATGCGTTGGTCTAGGTAGATTTGCCAAAATGTGCCAATTTCATTACTAATACGAGGGTCTATAACAAGCTGGCGTTGGTAGCCTAAAATAGCAGTATCATGTAAAGCAATAATAACTTGTTTACGTGGGTGCATAGCTAGCTCACCGCTAAAAGTTGCACCTAAAATTGGGCGTAAATTTTCTAGTAAATGGTCATTTGTTTGTACAATCCCACTAGCACAGCGCTCGTCTGAAGCAAGAATAAAACCAAACTCAGCTATCATCTCTGGTGCTGCTGGCTGGAACTCAAAGTCTAGCTCATCACCATCCTTAGTTAGGATGATGTTGAATGTGACTGGTTGAACACCAGAGCTACGGATGTACTTCATAGAACACATAGAGTTATTTTCTAACCTTATTTATTTCTATTATTATTAGTTTATTTAACTATTTTTGTAAAGCTTAGGCTATATGTTTCTTGTTTTGCGTACGGCATTCCCTGCTAAGCGATTAACTAGTTTACGTGGTAATAGGCGTGGTAATTGTACCAGTATTTTATTAAATAGTCCTGTAACAACTATACGTTTACTGCCAAGACTATTGATTGCCTCGTTTACGACAGCTTGAGCAGTCATTGCGTTGTTGTCTGGGGGAGAGTCTGCACTCATTCCTGCCCGCACGCTAAAATTGGTAGTAGTAGGTCCTGGGCATAGTGCCATTACATCTAGTGGTGTGTTTTTATATTCTTCAGCTAGCCCTTCTGCAAGGTATAGGTCAAATGCTTTTGTCGCAGAATAGGTTGTAAACCAAGGCAAAGGCATAAATGCAGCAACACTAGATACTATAACCATTGCAGCTGATGAGTTATTGTCTTGCGCATATGTAGCCATTGTAGGGCAAATTGCATGGGCAAGGTGGGTAACAGCTAGTATGTTTAATTTAAGCATCTGCATTTCTGATTGCAGTGTGTGGTCAGCAAAAGCACCATATTGCCCAATACCTGCATTATTAATAAATAAGTCTATATTTTCAGTTTGGATAGCGAGCAGCAAAGTCTCAATACCTTCTGATGTGGCTAAATCGGCAGTGATGATATTTATTTTGCGATTTGGAGCAGATAGCTCATTTTTTAGCTGTTCCAGTTTTTCAGCATTACGACCAGTTAGAATAAGGTCTGTTTCCCTAGGCAAATGGCGGGCAAACGCCTCACCAATACCACTACTTGCACCTGTAATAAGAGCTTGTTTGTAAATATGCTGCATAAAAAATCCCCATTTTTATTACTTATTTGTAAAAAAGTAATGGATATTTTTTATAAATGCTATTAAAAATCATATTAAGAGTTTCGGAGCGGTGGCAGAGTGGTTGAATGCACCAGTCTTGAAAACTGGCATGGGTGCGAGCCCATCGTGGGTTCAAATCCCACCCGCTCCGCCATTTATTTGGTTAGCTCTTAAAATAATAAAGCCCCCATTGCTGGGGGCTTTATTATTTTAAGACTAGCTATTAACTAACCTTAATCGAACAATTTTCTCACACAGTGGTGCTACAGTTACTGCCCACCTTAGAGATTGTACAGAGTTTGCATCAGCCTCCCAAGTTAGCCTTAGCAACTTAAGAGACAACTCTTCCTTACCTTTAATGCCATGCTGCCGGATGACTTTAACAATATGACCAGGGCAAACTGCACCATCATAGCTTGGTTGTGCGTTTGGGTTAAAATTGCTAGCATATAATGACATTTTTGGTTTCTCGGTAATGCCTCTAGCCAATCTACCAAAAAAGTCATGCCCCATAATAACAAACCGAGTAATATGGTCTGTTTCTGCATCAACCCAAGTTGGTAATGTATCACGCCACATTTTGACTGATGCGCCACTATGAGCCCCAGACCTATTAATAGACATTAACTTGCCAATGTCATGGTGCAATACCCCCAAACGCAACCCTGCACGAACTTGCTTTGCATAAGCTACATTATCTTTGCGAAGCAAGCTAAAAGTACTATCTGTTTGCAAAGAAAGTGTTGCTGCAACATTGTGCTGCGCCAATAACCAACCACAATGATTAGCTTTTTGCTGCCCCTTGTATTTTAGAGACATATTTTGGTAGATAGAATAGTCTAGCACTGATGCCAAATAACTGTCCTTACCACCAAAAGGCTTTCTGGAACGAGTTTGATTTAAAAGCCATTCTCGGAACATGCTGTCTTTTGCCTCATAACACATCCAGTGCAGCCATGACTCAAACCCTTCAGGTGGGTCTATTACTGTAATAGGGGCCTTATTAATCCCTTTAACTTTTGCATAGACCTTCCTGTCAGCTTGCGCTTGCAGGACTATAGGAAGCTTTGCAGGAGAAACAGGTAGAACAGCAGAAGGCTGCCTTACGGCATTTCTGTCGTGTTTAACGACCTCCATAGCCAAAGGTATTTCATCTGCATTTAGTCCAGACCATGTTGGCGTTTTTGCAGGTTTACTAACAGTTACTCTGCCTGGTACCACATAAGGAACAGGAGTATGTTCCCCAAACTCCCTTGTATAAGCATTTATTAAAAGTTCCCTACCCAATTGAAGATTTGGGTATTCATTAATTAATTTATTTGCTCTACCTACTACGGCACTAATACATTCACCAAAACTTCTATAACTACTGCGAGATTTTTCATTAAATGTTATAATACCTTTTTGTAGGTTATCAAGGACTTGTGTACTATCTACAACAACTTCTAAATCCCCATATATATTCAGCATTCTTACCGCACCTAAACGGAGCGTAATAGGTTGATTACCAAATGGGAATTTTCTTTCAATTGACTTCACAGCCCAACGTCGCCAGCCGTGGTGTATCTTCAGCCAATCGTAAAGTTTGGCAGCATCTTCTACATTTTTGCATGCTACATCAGCATCTGAACCAATTTGCGGTGGCCCAAATACATTGTTTAAAAATGGACGATAAAACAGTCCACAAACTCCCCATGCCTCAATTTTCAAGGTATAAGAAGCTTCCATAAGTGCTCTAAGGGTTGGATGATCCCACCCTTTGGCATTTTTGATGATATATTTTTTCATTGGAAAATTTCCTCAGAAATAAAAAAGAAAAGGTAAATAAAAATAAATTGGCGAATTGCCACATTATCAATGCATGTATGGTATTAATTAGTTATTATTTCAAGAGTTTATTTGTAACAATTGAGTTTATTAAGGAATAAATATGAAAAATGCTTTGTTTTCTTACATAAAAAATGTTTCTTGGCTTCCTCAGCCTAATAGGGTTGAACTATATTTTACTGATAAAATCCCCAATATAGAACAGGTTGCCGCTGTTTTTATTTATGCTTTTGACAGTACTGGGAATATGCTTATGGTTAAAAAACCTAAAGGCTCTTGGGATATCCCAGGAGGAGGGCGCGAACAGGAGGAGTCAATCGAGCAAACAGCAAAAAGAGAAGCTCTAGAAGAGGGGGCTGCTGTTATAAAAAACATAGAAATAATTGCTTACCAAAAAATAATATTAAACTGCGAAAAACCCGGAAAATACCGCCGTCCATACCCAGAAGCTTACGAAGTTTTTGTTAAGGCCGAAGTTGATGAACTTCTAGAATTTAAAATTTCCGATGAAACAATTGGCAGAGAGATAATGCCCGAGTCAGAGCTTATATTACAAGAAGGGATCCAATTCGAGAACCGTCATGTTATCTACGATAAAACAATAAAATAGCCCCACATAGGGGGCTATTTTATTGTTTCGATTTTCAACCTGTAAAAGTACAAGGTAATTCAGCAATAATTGCATCAACTACCTCATCAGGCGTTTTTTTAGATGTATCAATTTCGATAACACCTTTGTATAGTTTATAAGTTTCTTTAATCACCCAACCTTGACAGCCATTTTCTAGGCTTGCTAAATCATTTTTGCCTAGCTTACCTCTAACAGCCATCCGTGCTTTTCTTACCTCAGCATCAGCGGTTAGAAGAATTACATAATCAGGAACTAAAATACCTAATTTTTTATAACCAATCTTAGCCGCTTTACCACCATTTTTGGTGGCATATATTTTATGAGCAGCTACTTCTGTACCAAGCCATCTTGCAACAACAACATGGTTGTTGCTTAGAGACTTTTCTACAGATGCAGAGGTTTCTAACAATGCTTCTAAATACAAGTGGTGCAGTTCTTCTTCAGAGGCTTTATTATTTTTTAATTCCTGTATTTTACTAACTAAGGAATTAGATTTTTTTCTTGAAAGCTTTATAGCGCCAAGTCTTTCTTCCAACATTTTAGCAATGGTTGACTTACCTGTGCCATCAATTCCTTCGATGGCGAAGAATGAATTTTTATTCATGTTTATCCTTGAATAATAAAAGAGAAAGAAATGAAGATAGTTTTAAAAAACTATTAGTACATAGTACTTAGGCCTGCTCATTTCAAGTATTACTTCAAGAATAATATTACCTACCAACCCAATGTAAAACACGTTTTTGGATAATTAACAGCCCCATGTTTGCGATGTAGCCAATTAGACCAGTTAAAGCAATGCCTGCATACATTTCGGGCACTCGGTACACCATTTGAGCATTAATAATGTAATAACCAAGACCTACGTTGGTACCGATAAACATTTCGGTAACAATAATAATTACGAACGATAGAGAAAGCGCAATCCGCAGACCTGCAAAAATACCGGGGAAGGACTCGGGCACTATAACTTTCCAGAAAATGTCCCAACTAGTTGCACCCATTACTTTGGCAGCTCTAATCCGTGTTTCGCGCACTTGCATTGCACCATAAGCAGTATTAACAATTGTAATAAGGGCTGCTGCGTAAACTACCACCGCAATTTTAGCAGTATCACCCGTACCAAACATAAATAGGAATAGAGGGAATAGGGCAGATGCAGGCACCGAACGGAAAAAGTCGATAGTTGGTTGCATCAACTGCGAAAGTAACTTGCTGCGCCCAATAAGCAAGCCAATCGGCACACCCACAGCACTAGCAACCATAAAGCCACCAATAGACCTAAGCAAAGTTGCATTTGAGTGGCCTATAAGCTCACCAGAAGAAAGGCCTGCAATAAGTGTATGCATAACAGACTCTGGCGTAGGCAGAAATAGGGGGTCAATAAAGCCTGTAACCGTTAAAATATGCCACAACGCAATTAATAAAATAGGAAGAATAATGCCAGTTATAATATTCATGCTGATTTCTTTCTTCCTTCTTCAAAAGTACTTAATATTTCTTTGCGGATAGCAAAAAATTCTGGGGTATTTACCATGTCCAAAGTGCGTTCTTTACCAAATGGTATTTTAATATCTTTTAATATTTTACCAGGACGAGGTGAAAGCACGCACACTCTGTCGCCAAGGAATATAGCCTCATCAATAGCGTGGGAAACAAACATGGTGCTCATGTCGTGCTTAACTAAAAAATTCCTAAGCTGTAGCCATAGCCGCCGAGAAATAGTGTAGTCTAGCGCAGAAAATGGCTCGTCGCACAAAAGAAGCTCAGGGTTATAAACAGTAGCTTGGCAAATTGTTACAAGCTGGTGTTGCCCGCCTGAAAGTTGGTAAACGTATTTGTCGGCATGTTCATCAAGACCAAAGTTTTTTAAGCATTGTAATGCTTGTTCTTCTCGTTGTTCTTTAGTTGAACCACCGTGTATTTCTAGTGGTAGTTCTAGGTTTTCTCGTACTGTGCGCCATGGGTGCAAAACGTCACCATAGTTTTGGAACACAAAACCTATATTGCCTTTTGCTTCTTCCGACCAAGGCAGGATTACTTTACCTCTATCAGGCTCGACACTACCCGAAAGCAAACTAAGCAGAGTACTTTTCCCGCAACCATTAGGGCCAAAAAGAGTGACTATCTCGCCCTTTTTAATATTTAAAGAAAATTGCTTTAAAATAGACACCCTCCCGCCATTAGGCTTGGTGAATGACTTACTTACCGATTTGATTTCAATCATCTTAATCTACTAACCTCTTATAAGTAATGGAATTAATATTTACACGCTCTGGCAGTTCGCCCATATCATAAAGAAGGTCGGAAAACTCTTGCACATTTTCCATGTCAATATTACTACCTAATGCTCCAAATAGGGGGCTAATTTTACTTGCAGCTTCAGGGCTTAGGTTTAAACGTTGTTGTATAATAGTTCGAGCTTCTTTTTCATTAGATTGCATAAAACTATAGCCTCTATCAAGAGTTCTAATAATTGTTTCTACTTTGTTTGGGTGGCTCTTAATAAATTCTGCCGATATTGCCCCACCAATTATTGGCGCGCCACCTTTAATTAGGTCTGCATATAAGGAGCCATAAACCTCTTTTACTTTACCGGTTGTTTTTAAAATAGCAATTGTAGGTTCGTATGCGTGTAGTAAGTCTATAGAGCCATTAAGTAAAGATGGTATATGGTTTTGTGGTGGCAGAGGAACAATTTTTACTTTAGAAACATCAACCCCTTTTGCGGTTAGTATTTTCTTCACAATTTTTTGTGCTGTAGAACCAGGGTAAATCCCTATGCTTTTGCCTTCTATGCCTTCCCATAGTGCAATATTATTCTCTTTAAGGGTTAGTAGCGCATCAAAAGGTTGCTCTTTCCCTAAAACTGCTACATTAAATAGCTTTAGTTTGTCTGGGGATATTATACTGGCCAACAAAATAGGCAAAATAGAAGCCGCTGTGTAAAGGTCTAGCCTGCCGCTAATAACTCCTTCAAGCGCTTGGTTGCTTGTTGTAAGTGGTATTAACTCATAAGTAATACCGGCGTCTTTTAGCCAGCCTAATTCATCAGCTATAAAAAGGGGGGCATCATTAATAACTGTAGTAAAGTAGCCAATTTTAACTGTATAAGTGCCACTGTCTATAGTTGGTTTAGTAAGCCAAATACCAGTTACTATAAGTACTATTAATATTGCTACAGTAAGTAAATTCTTCACTTCTTAATTACCTTCTAACTCAGCTATAAAAGATAAATCAAAAAGTTCCTCATAGTTTGGCAACTCTTTGCCTATAAAGCCTTCTTGGGTGGTTTGTATCCACTCGCCGTTAGCTTTTACAAGTTCAAGGTGGCTCTGATTAAGGTCAAGCTTCAAGTTAACGTCATCCCAAAAAGAATCTGTTACTTCTGGTTTTAAACCTATTTTATTACCTGCAAATAATTTTACTTCTTCATCATTATTTAATAGGTAATTCTCAGCTTTTTTTATTGCTCGCAAAAATTTATCAACATCTTGTCTACGGTTTTTAATTGCATCGTTATGAGCTGCTAAAAGTATGTCAACACGGTAAACCTTTTGATTGCCTCTAAAATCAACTACATTATTGCCAAGCTCTTTTAAGGCATAATAGCGGTGTGGATCCCATACGATTACGGCATCAGCCTCGCCAGATGTAATAGCCGAACGTACAGCAACCGGCGATGTAAGATAGCTGATATTAACATCATCAATGCTAATGTTATGGTATTTCAGGAACCTATCTAGCGAGAAATGCGGCGCTGTAACAGGCTGTACACCTATAGTTTTACCTATAAGGTCTTGGGGGGTATTAATGCCTCTATCTTTACGTGCAAATAAAGAATGAGTATAATAAGTACCTGTAGATGCTATTACCTTAAAAGGCACATCTTTTTGGTAGCCGATAAACCCTACATTGGTATCGACTAATACTCCGATATCAGCATTTTTTGCTATTAAGTTTTGCATAGCATTTGCTGCTGCAAGCACTTCTATATGGTTTACCTTTAGGTTTTCTTCCGCAAAAAAGCCTTTTTCTTCAGCCAGTAAAATTAGTATTGAAGTATTTAAACTTCCGCTAACAGTTATTTCTGATAACTCATTATCTGTATTGTCTGCAGCTGGTTGCATAAACCAAACAGCACCTGCTGTGGCAAATATTAGGCTTGCTGTAATAAGTAGTTTTTTCATTTTATTTCCCTGACTCATAGAACATATTAGAAATATCTATATTATCGTCTAGATCTACAATTTCATGCAGAATTTTTGTATATTTATAGAAGCTTTGTTTATTCTCATTACTTATCGGTGACATATAAAAATAATTAACCCGTTTAGCAACTTCAGGCTTTAAGTTTATGTGCTTTGCAAGAATATTCCTTGTTTCTTCCTCATTGTCACGCATAAACTGCATAGCCTCTTTGAAAATAACCTCTATTTTTGCAGCTTTCAAAGGGTACTTGGTTACAAAATCTGTTGAGAATAAAGAAACACCTAAAGGACTGTCTTTTTGGATGCTACTATAAACACTATCATACAAGGGTGTTAACCCCTGTAATAGCCCTATAGAAGCTATAGGCTCGTAAATATGTGATGCATCTACAGAACCAGAATTTAACGCAACTATATGCATAGAAGGTAACATAGGGGTAAAGCGTACAGTACTAGTATTTACGCCATTTTTATTTAAAAAATATTTCATGAATGAGGTTGCTGTTGACCCTGGGTAAACAGCAATGTTTTTACCTTCTAAATCTTTTAGAGATTTAATAGGGCTATCTTTTTTCACAAGGATATAATCAAATGGTGGAGTGCTAGAAAAATCAGACAATGCAAATATTTTTGTTTTACCAGCAGACTTTGTCTCGGCAAATAATGCGGGGATAATAGAGCTTTCTGCAATAATATCAGCATGCCCAGATATTAGGGTTTCTACCATCTGATTACTAGAAGCTATACTAATTTTTTTGTACTTAATACCAGCTTTCTCAAACAACCCTTTTTCTTCGGCAATAAAGAAGGGGAGTGCACCCGAATGGTGCTCAGAAAAAGTTATTCTTACAACGTAGTCATTATCTTCTTGTTGTGCATTATTAGTCCCCATAAACCAAACAGCACCTATTGTGGCAAATATTAGGCTTGCTGTAATAAGTAGTTTTTTCATCTTGTTTATTTACCATTTAATTCTTGTATAAAGGAGAAATCAAAGATGTTTTCATAATTTGGTAAGTCTTTACCAATAAATCCTTTTTGGGTTGTTCTTATCCATTCGCCGTTAGCTTCTGCTAATGCAATATGTTCTTTATTAAAGAAAACTTCTAAAACAGCACCATCTAAGAAAGAGTTTAATACTTCTAGTTTTAACCCTGTACGTTCAGCTATATGGGCATTTGTTTTTTTAGGATGTTTTTTAGCATATAGTTCGGCTTTTCTAAGTGCACGTAAAAATTTATTAACATCTTCTCTGCGATTATTAATTACGTCATTATGAGCAGCTAAGAAAATATTTACTCTGTATAACTCCATATCATCTACAAAGTCTGTTGCATTGTCAGCAAGCTCTTGTAATGCATAGTAGCGGTAAGGGCTCCATACTACAGCGGCATCTATTTCGCCAGAAATAATAGCTTTATGCACTGCAACAGGTGAAGTTAAGTAATTAACTTTTATGTCATCTTGCGAAATACCATGATGTTCAAGAAACCTCACCATTCCAAGGTGAGCACTTGTTGTTGGTTGCACACCAATTGTTTTACCAATAAGGTCTTGAGGGGTATGAATACCGCGGTCTTTGCGACCAAATAATGACACATTATAAAGAACTTCGTTTGAAGCTACCACCTTAAAGGGAACGTTCTCTTGGAAGCCAATAAAGCCAATACTGGTATCAACCAAAACTCCAATATCAGAATTTTTTGCTATGAGGTTTTGCATAGCATTAGTTGATGACAATACTTCTAAATAATCAACTTTTAGTTTTTCCTCAGTAAAAAAGCCTTGCTTTTCAGCAATAAGAACAAGCATTGAGGTATACAACGTGCCACTAACTTTTATTTCAGAAAACTCATCAGTTTTATTAGATGAGGGCTGCATAAACCAAACAGCACCTGCAACAATAAATATAGATATTATTAAAAGTAGCTTCTTCATTTCTTAATTGCCTTGATATATTAAATCTTCAACTTTTATGGACTTATCAATCACCCCGTGATGTACGTATATATCAAAAAACTGTTGGGTACCTTCTTTAAATTTTTCTGATAGGTCTTCCCTCATTACCCATACTCCGAGAGGCACAGTTTTTATAAGCTCATCTGTAAGGGGTATATATTTTTTAAAATATGGGCGTGCTGCATCAGGATTAGCTGAAATCTCACTAATTACTTTATCAAATACACGTAGTATTTTTTTTGCTAACTCTGGGTTTTCCTTAGCAAATTCAACATTAATAACCCCAGCACCTGGGCACCAAGGGTTTGATACATACTTTAACATTGGTGCTTTAATTAACCTTTTGGTTATACCTTTAGCTTCACCAATTGTTGGGATAGGCTCTAGCATTAATATCGCATCTACATTTTTTGCTTTAATTGCTTGTAGTTGTAGCATTGGCGCTATTTCTACTACCTCAACATCTTTACCAGCGGTAAGGTTTTCTTGCTCTAGCATGTGCTTGGCAATTGTTAAAAATTGGATACCGGGAAGAATGGCTAAACGCTTTCCTTTTAAATCTTGTATTGTATGAATTTTATCATCTTTTCTAACAATTAATGAATGATCCGCATTGTTACTAGTAGAGCAATTAAGAGCAAATACCTTTAAAGTATTAGGACTACGCACTTGGCTAATAGCAGTAATAGCAGACGCAGTGCTAGGAGCACCAATATCCATATGCCCTGCAAGAAGTGCATCAATAATCATATTAGGTGACTGAAAAGACTGAACTTCAACCTCAATACCTTCTTCTGCAAAATAACCTTTTTCAATAGCAGTGTATAAAGGCAGCGCCTGTATTACAGGCAGGTACGCGATCCGCACCTTATTGTTTTCCTGCACATTGTTAGT
>JAJFIW010000033.1 GCA_021774615.1 Alphaproteobacteria bacterium
ACGCCGTCACCAGAAAATATTGGAAGAATCACCAAGCCCTATTTTAACAGCTAAAGAACGTGAAAAAGCTGGTGAACTAGCAATAAAAGCTTGTAAAGCAATTGGCTACCTTGGTGCTGGTACCATGGAATTTCTTTATGCTGATGGCGAGTTCTATTTTATTGAGATGAACACACGACTGCAAGTGGAGCACCCAGTGACAGAATTTGTTACTGGATTTGACCTAGTAGAAATGCAAATTAAAATAGCGAATGGTGAAGCTTTACCTATTTTAAAATCTGTTGAACTACGTGGCCATTCTATAGAATGCCGCATTAACGCCGAATGCCCCGATACATTCGTCCCTAGCCCCGGTCAAATAACAGACTACTTTGCCCCTGGTGGCCCTGGAATACGGATTGACTCTAGTATTTACCCTGATTGTACCGTACCACCCTATTATGACGCGATGATTGGTAAACTTATAGTCCATGGCAGAGACCGAGAACAAGCTATTAACAGGATGCGTCGTGCACTTGAAGAGCTTGTGATTGAAGGAATAAAAACAAACACAAATCTTCATAAGCGCATTATAAATAACGAAGCTTTCATACAAGGCAATTATGATGTACATTCTTTAGAAAGATACATACAAGGAGAGAACTTCTAATGCTATCACCTCTTTACAGCGAATCTGCTATTGCAGACCGGGTTAATGATATTGCAGATAAACTAAATGCTGCCTACAAAGGCAATGAGCTTGTGCATATTGTTGTAACCCTAAGTGGCGCATTTATTTTTGCGGCTGACCTTATCCGTCTGCTAAACTTCCCTATTGTTGTGCACTTTTCAGGTGCTGCACCATACCGCGGTGAAAGCGAGCCCCAGTCTGATTTACGTGTAAACGCTGACGAAATCCCGCCATCTTTTGGTAACCGCCCTGTAGTGTTGATTGAAGATATCCTTGAAAGTGGTAAAACTGTTAAAAAACTACGGCAAATTGTTGCAGACCGCATGGCAAGCAGCATTGAGGTTGTAGCACTACTTAAGCGCCAATCGTCAGACTATAAAGCAGACTATTTTGGCTTTACTCTGCCAAAAGGGCTGTTCGTAGTTGGTTATGGCCTAGACCTCGACGGACGCTACCGCGAGATGAAAGAAATCCAAACAGTTGGCATCATCGCAACCCAAGAAACCCGCACAATGTGCTAATTTAATAATTTATATTGATTTATACCGCATGAAGTATTAACTTCATGTGGTAAGAATTACTTTCCTTCTCTTTTTATTCTTTCCTTTCTTTTGGAGAAAAACTATGGGACCCACTACTTTCTTAATAGACCCATTTACAATAATTGCTTATTACCTCGGAACTGTCATAGTTCTGATGATTACAAGTTTCCCAAGTGAACCATTACTAAGTAAACTAAGAAAATTGCAAAATATATTTGGTAATAGCGAAAAATTAGCTCTGGTACCAAAAAAGCAAAATATTTGTATTACTGCAATGATGGCAGGCATTATACTTATAACCCACATTATTATTGGGCTACCAACTATGCTATGGGCTGCAAACCATTACGAGTTACTACCACTTACTTTTCCAGCGATATTAGCTATCATGGTTTTTGGCACGGTTATGTCGGCTATTAGCCATGGCATAACATATTTAACAATTATTAAATATGCTGAGAAGAAAGACATAATCTAGCGAAATTCACCCAACCAAAAGCCCTGTAGTTTATACAGGGCTTTTGGTTTTAAATTAAAAATAACAATTATTCTATTTAAATGGTTGAAATTTTAGGTTTATTACCAATAATACACCTGCAAGCTCTACACGTATGCGAGGTAACCCTCCCCTGCGTGGGGAATTTTCTTACCTTTTCAGCGTGTTTCTTTATAAGTTTTTTTAACTCAAAAAGGATACACAATGCATCAAACAAAAATTGCACAATACTTAGCAAAGCATTTTAGCAACTTCAGCTGCCATGATGCAAAGACATTTAGCATTACTGGTACAGCAACTTTAGACATATCTGTATCTTGCCCCGTGGCAATTTTACCGTCTACAGATGGTAAGGTTTATGTTGAGATTGATGGTGCTGCAGGGTTAGACCATTTTAATGTAAGCCAAAATGGTGATGTAATTACTGTAGAGCAAAAGTCTGCAGATAATAGCAGCATTAATATATCCATTGGTGGTGGCGTCTCTGCCAGTAACGGCTCTATTGCGGTAGGAGTACTAAGCCAAGGCATTGTCATTAATAATGACTTTAGCAGCGGGAAAAGTACAACAGTAATAGTTGGTAATAGCCAGCCTCAGCAGCATAAAATACGAATCTTCGCTCCTGAGGGATCTAATTTAGATGCCAACATATCAGGAGAGGCAGAGCTTGCCTCTGAAGTTCCACTTAATGATGTAGAAGTTAATGCTTCTGGTGAATCGTTTGTTGTTCTTACTGCAAACAATTTTGAACTTGGTTCATCAGGTGAATCTAGCAACGATATCATCGTAACTGGCGGTGAATTGAGAGTTGATACATCTGGTCCATGTAGCTTAGAAGTACAAGGTGATTTTAGTAATGCCCACATTAAAACAGTAGGAGCAGGAAGCATTATTACAAAAGGAACATGCACTGGTAATTATAAGGCATCTGTTGCTGGAGTGGGCTCAATTACTCATGCTGGCGAAGTACATGGACAAGTAAAGAAATCTATATCAGGAATGGGAAGTATAAGCATCTGATATTGTTTTTTCTTAGCGGTTGCGTAAGCACAAAAAAAGGGGAGTCTAGGCTCCTCTTTTTTGTGCTTTAGGGATAATATTTTTATCTAGAGTTCTTCACAGCTCATGATAAGGATATTATATAAAGAGTGCTGGAAGCCAGATACACCTGGGAATGATTTTAGGAGCCAACCAGAAAATATTGTTTGCCCCTCGTCGTTGCGGACAGTAATAAAACCTGCATCATTACCTGGGATCTCTTGGTGGTCGGGGATGCATGATGATGCTGTTATCATTAGCTTATTTCTATAAACCTCTGATTGCTCGGGGTACAAAACTAGGTCTTCATGGGTATCGGTATAGCTTTCTAGAATTCTTACCTTAAGTTTAAACTTATCGGTGATAATACTTGGCGAGTCTATGACCTGTTCTTCAAAAGATGCAAGTTCGTCTAGTTCCTGCCCTTTAGCAAGGTTAGGGCTGACAAAAAGAAGAAAAAGCACAAATATAAAATTATGCATTTTTAAGAATCTGTCGAATTTCGTTTAGCTCTTCCAAAGTGTTTCTGATAATAGAGCTATCAGAACCGCTATTTGGTAATGATGTCTCAACAATGTCGCTTGCTCCACCACGTTTAAGGTAGGCTTGTACGCCCTTAATGGTATAGCCCTCATCGTAAAGAAGGTTCCTTATTTGTTTAAGGGTGTCAACATCTTCAGGGCGATAGTAGCGGCGGCCACCACTACGCTTTAATGGGCTAACAGCTTTAAACTTTGTTTCCCAGAAACGCAGTACATGGGTAGCTACACCAAGTTCGTCGGCAGCTTCGGAAATAGTGCGATATGCTTGTTTTGACTTTTTAATAGCTGGCTTTTTGTTAGCAACAGGCTGAATTGGCATCAACTCATCAGGGAATAAGTCAAGGTTATTGCTCATTATATGTGCCTCCCTTTTTTATTGCCTTTATGAAAATTATTTTTTGCCGTTAATTTTGTCTTTTAAAATGTGTGATGCACGGAACACCAAAACACGGCGTGGTTCGATTGGAACCTCTTGACCAGTTTTAGGGTTACGACCCATACGTGCTTTTTTATGACGCACTGTAAAATTACCAAAAGAAGAAAGTTTAACTGTTTCCCCTGTTTCCAGAGTACTAAGAACTGTTTCAATAACTTGTTTTACCAATTGAGCAGCATTCTTGCGAGAAAGCCCCACTTCTTGATAAACAGCATCTGCTAGGTCAGCTCGGGTCACAGTTCGGTTATTAGTCATCTTTAAGTATCTCTTTTTTGTTGTGTTTACATATGGTTAGGCAAGTGCTACAGCATCAAATCCTATACTTAAAAGTACTGTTTTCTTGCTAATCAGTCAAGGAAAGTTCTTAAAAACTTTCGTTTTAATAATTAACACTCTATAGCTGTAGCAATCGTAACCGGCTTACGCCCTCGTTCGATACGGAACTGCCGACGAACCGCGATACGCATCGCCTCTTCAATTTTTGGAATATCTATCCCTTTTTTAGCAATAGTTTCCAAAGCTGCACTTTTAGCTATGTCGACAGAGTCTTTTACTAAATCTGCTTGTAGCTCCACATCAATAATTCCGCAACATTTTACAATTGGGTCACTGCTAATAGTGCCTTCTTGTCTGTCTATGCCAATGCTAACAACTACCAGCCCTTGCTCTGACATATGGCGACGCTCGCGGATAATAAATTTATCTTCATCAAGGATATTAAGTCCATCAACATATAAACGACCAACTGTAGTGTCTTCAACTTTTACATATGGGGCATCAGGCCCTAAATAAATACGGGTACCATTTTCGATAAGGAAATGGTTAGGTACACCAATTTCTTTAATAAGGTCTAGATGGGCACTCATGTGGGAATATTCACCCAATGATGGCACTGCTATTTGAGGGCGAACTAAGTCGTACATTTCCTTAGTTTCGTCGCGCCCGCCATGCCCAGAAACATGCACAAGAAAGTCTTCATTCCCGTGAAGAACTTCGGCACCAATTTTAGTTAATTTATTTATTAAATGGTAAATAGCACGTTCATTACCAGGGATTTTCCGTGCTGATAGTAAAACAGTGTCCCCAGGGGTTAGTTTAAGAGGTATTTCACCGCTGGCAATTTTGTTAAGAGCTGCTCTTGACTCAGCTTGAGCACCTGTAACCATTAGCAACACTTCATTACGAGGTAGTGACATTGCTTCTATTGGGTCGATAATATTGCTGTATAACTCGTCGGCTATATAGCCACACTTGTGGGCACTCTTAAGCATTTTCTTAAGTGAAAGCCCCCATATAGCCACTTTCCTACCATGTTTTATTGCAAGCTCTATGGCTGTCTTCATTCGAGATACATTGCTAGAAACCATACAAATATAAATACGGTTCTTACGATCTGTTAATAATTCATCTAAGCTTTCGAAAACTTCTTCTTCTGAGCCAGAATTACCAGTTTGGAAGATATTGGTAGAGTCTCCAAACATAGCAAGAACGCCTGCATCGCCAATTTCTTTTAAGCGTTCTTTATTACTTTTATTACCAATACTTGGGTTAGGGTCAAACTTATAGTCGCCAGTATGAATAATTGTGCCATGAGCTGTTTTGATTGCTAGTGCTTGTGACTCTGGGATTGAGTGAGTAATCCCGATAAACTCCACATCAAACTTAGTACCAATTTTAACAGTTTGACCAGATTTTACCTCGTGCACGGGGACTTCTTTAGCAAGCCCAGCCTCGTGCAATTTTGACTGCAATGACATGTTTGAGAACTTAGTAACATACACAGGTACTGGCATATCTTCCCATAAGTAAGCTACACCACCAATATGATCCTCATGAGCATGAGTAATAATAATTCCTTTTAGACGCTTAATATTGTCACGGACATATTTAATGTCGGGCAGTATTACGTCAACACCAGGGGTAAATTCATCAGGGAATGTAATACCAACATCTACGATAATCATCTCGTTATCGCATTCATAAACCATAAGGTTCATGCCAATTTCACCAAAGCCACCTAGAGGCAGCGCAGAAAGCCCGTTTTTCATATAATATATATCCTACTTAAATTTATAGGGTGTTTTAAAACGGCCACCCATATAATACCGATTAATTTCAATAAACTTCTTGCTGCGGGATAATATCCCCTGTAGAGCAAGTCACCAGACCTTGGTCTGTTTCTAATAATAAGTTACCTTCTTCGGTTAAGCTTATTGCTTTGCCTACTATAGGTTTTTCTCCATCAAGCCATGTAACATTACAACCTAGCGTCATACAGTGGGCTTGATAGTAATCAAGAACCGCACCATCACCCTTTTGCAAGCAATGGTCAAGGTTTTTATCTAATTCTATTAATATCTCTTGTAAAATAGCCTCTCGCTCTAGTTTTTTGCTAGCTATAGTTTCAAGAGTTGTGGCATTTATTTCTGGTGGTAATGGTTCTGATGGTTGATTAACATTAATCCCGATACCAACGATGTAAAACCTTTTGGTATTTTGTGGGTTAGCTATATAGCTCTCAATTAGGACACCTGCAACCTTTTTAGTGCCTGCTATAATGTCGTTAGGCCATTTAATTGCTAACGAGCCTGTGGGCGTAAATGCAGCAAGAGCTTTATGAATAGCTACACTTACAAGTAACGGTAAGATGGTAGTTTCTTGACGAATAATAATTGAAAACGCAAGTGCGCACTCTGGAAACGTATACCACAACCGCCCTAACCTACCACGCCCTGCTGTTTGCTTGTCGGCGATAACAGTTGTTAAGTGTGGGGCACTTTCTTTACCAAGCTTTGCTGCAACATCGTTAGTAGAGGTTGTCTCAGGCAGATAGATAATATCTGCCTTGTTTTGTATTTTACTAACTACAAATGCCATCTAGAAGTTTTTAGCTAAAAGCAGGCTTTCAGCTGCACGATAAGTAAATTCATCAAGCGGCTGCATCGCGAAAATATAACCTGCAACAAATATTACTAAGCCCACAACAACACCTCGCATTAATAAAGGTGCGCTTAGATCTACACTTACAGATACCATTTTGTCGAAATACATCGAACGCACTACACGTAAAACATAGTAAGCAACAATAACCGAGAACAATACCGCTAATATTGCTAGCCATGAATAACCAGCAGCTACAGCAGCACTAAACACATAAAACTTAGCAAAGAAACCAGCTAAAGGAGGAATACCCGCAATAGAAAACATCAACAACATTAGCATAAATGCATAGGCAGGGGCTTGTTCTGATAGGCCTGCAACGTCGTCTATAGTTTCAAGGTAAATGTCTTTACGGCGCAGCAACATTAATAAACCAAAAGCACCCATTGTCATCAGGCTATAGATAGTAAGATACATCAACACTGACTGCACACCTTGCGCCGTGCCCCCTACCAAACCTACAAGCATAAACCCAACATGACCAATCGAAGAGTAAGCCAACAGCCTTTTTAAATTAGTCTGGACAATTGCCATATAAGAGCCAACTGCCATTGTTAATATCGATAAAGCTATAATCACTTGCGTCCAGTCAGCTGCCATTGCAGCGAAAGGCTCGGTTAATAGACGCATTAAAAGTGCAAAAGCTGCAACTTTAGGCCCTGCTGCCATAAAAGTTGTAACAGGTGTTGGTGCACCTTGGTAAACATCAGGTGTCCACATATGAAATGGTACTGCTGACAACTTAAAGGCCAACGCTGTCATAACTAAAACTAGCGCTACAACAAGCGTTACGTTCTGACCATCCATTTGGATATCTGAGATTACATCACCAATAGCAGTAAACGATAAATCGCCCACAACGCCGTAAATATAGCTCAAGCCAAATAGTAATAACCCAGAAGCTAAACTACCGAGCACGAAATATTTTAGACCCGCTTCACTTGATTTATTATTATCTCTCCAGAAGGAAACCAACACGTATAGAGAGAAACTCATTAGCTCTAGCCCCATGTACATAGTTAATAAGTGATGAGAAGAAACCATAACCATCATCCCCAAAACTGAAACTAAAACAAGGATATAGAATTCGAACTTATTTATTCTTAAGCGATTAAGAACATCTTCAGACAGAATAATCGCAATAATCGCAACTAATAAAATTAGTGATTTTGCATAAATAGAGAATAAGTCAGATATAAAGAAAAACCCTGCAGGGCCGCCGTCAAGCCCCTGCCCATATGGGAATGCAAACTCTATATGATGGCTAGATAGGCTGCCTGACAATATTAATAAAAGTGTAACCACAAGAGAAACAAGAGATAACCCCAAAACACTGCGCGACGCATTTTCTTTTGCTGAAAATACACCTACTAATAAAAGTGCTAGTATGCTACCAGCCAAGAAAATCTCTGGTAATGCGGGAAGAATGTTACTCATAGAGAACTCTGTTAACATAGTCTAATTTCCTTCTACTAAAGATGTTTGCTGGAAAGGCCAGCTAGGGGATTGCGCAATAAGGTCGTGGTAATTACCAAGGCTATTAACCAAATTCTCTGCTGATGCATGGGTAATATCAAGTAACGCTGCCGGGTACAGACCTAGGCCAAGCATAAGTATAATAAGTGGCACAAACATTATAATCTCACGTTTGTCCATGTCCTCTAAGCGTTTAACTTCCGCTGTTGTCGGTACTCCAAAAATCATCCGTTTAGTAAGCCACAACATATACGCGGCACCAAGTACCACACCTAATGTAGCAAATATAGTAGCAGTTTGCGCTACTTGGAAACTACCAACTAATATAAGAAACTCGCCCACAAAACTATTAGTTCCAGGCAAAGCCACCGATGCCATAACAAATAATAAGAATACCAAAGAATATAAAGGTATAACTTTTACTAACCCACCAAAACGGCTTAGCTCTCGGGTGTGCATTCGATCATAAACTACACCTATCAGCATAAATAATGCAGATGATACAATCCCGTGGTTAACCATTTGCATTAAGCTACCTTGAATGCTCTCGGTAGTGGCCGCAAAAATACCTAATGTAATAAAGCCCATGTGCGAAACAGACGAGTATGCAATCATTTTTTTCACATCGTGCTGTGCTAACGCAACTAATGCTGCATAAATGATAGCAATTACGCTTAAGGTAAATACTAATGGTGCAAAGAATGCTGAGGCTTCAGGTAATACTGGCAACGAAATACGCAAGAACCCGTAAGCCCCCATTTTTAGCAGTACCCCCGCCAAAATAACGGACCCTGCGGTAGGTGCTTGTACGTGTGCATCTGGCAACCAAGTATGAAATGGCCACATCGGCACTTTAACTGCAAATGCGGCAAAGAAGGCTAGCCACAGCCACTTCTGTGCCCCTTCATCAATCACAAGGTTTGACAAGAGTGACATATCGTATGTCTCGCCAGCTGCAAAATATATATACAAGATTGCCACCAGCATTAATACTGATCCTATAAAAGTATAGAGGAAAAATTTTAACGCTGCATAAACACGACGCTCGCCACCCCACACACCAATAATTAAGAACATTGGAATAAGCATAGCTTCCCACAGAACATAAAAAAGCATCAAATCTGTAGCACAGAA
Organism: Alphaproteobacteria bacterium; assembly: GCA_021774615.1. Classification (GTDB taxonomy): domain Bacteria; phylum Pseudomonadota; class Alphaproteobacteria; order UBA1280; family UBA6503; genus UBA6503. The sequence continues at coordinate 9,275 of JAJFIW010000033.1, forward strand.
AACACCAATAAGGAAAGACTCTAAAGCAAGAAAAGCAGCCATATAACCGCGCACTTTAGTTGTAATGCCCTTCCATGACACTAAAATACAAATGGGCGTTAATAATGCAGTTAACAATATAAATGGTAGCGATATGCCATCAACCCCCATTCGGTAGTAAATCCCCATTTGTGGTAACCAGTCAGCAGTTTCGACTAATTGATAAGATGCTGATGCTGGGTCAAAACCTTCATGGAATAAAATAGATATACTCAATAATAGTGTAACTAATGATGTCCATAAAGCTGCTAATTTTGCATTATGAGAAACTACCTCTTCTTCGCCATTCATGATAAAGAAAATCATAAACGAACCAATTAATGGTAAAAAAGTAATAGTTGATAATATCGGGAAATCCATGGTCTCTTGCTACCTTTTTATTAAACCATAAGCCATGTTATTAACGCTAACATACCTAAAATTATTACAAATGCATAATGATACACATAGCCTGTTTGTAGTGGTCTTATTGTAACGCTAATACGGCGCGTTAGCTCGGCAACCCCATCGGGGCCAAAACGATCAATAATTTCCACATCACCTTTTTGCCATAAAAACTTACTAAAAGAACGAATCGGAGCCACAATAATAGCTTCGTATATCTCATCAAAATAGAATTTATTGAACGATAAGGAATAAAGAATATCCAATGCTTTCGTCATTTTATCTGCTAAACCACGGCGTTTTATATACATTAGCCACGCTAAACTAATACCAGCAATAGCTACGATTAGTGGCAATAGCTTAATAAGTAACGGGCTATTATGAGCCTCCACAACACCAACGTGGATATTTTCAAAAATAACAATTGAGCCATTCCACCATGCTGTGTCCATCATTGGTAGACCAAGCATACCAGCAGCAATTGCACCGACCGCTAATACCATCATTGGCACTGTCATAATAAATGGAGATTCATGAGCATTATCAAAGGTTTCCTTATCACCATTGAATGTACCATGAAAAGCTAAAAACAATACTCTAAAGCTATAAAAAGCGGTTAAGAATGCTGCAATAGTCCCGATAATATATAAAGAATAACCTGTTTGAGTACCGCTCATGAATGCAGACTCAAGAATGAAGTCTTTTGAGAAAAAACCAGCAAATGGAGGGATGCCTGCTAATGCTAATGAGCCAATCCACATTAAACCATAAGTAATTGGTAACAGGTGGCGAACCCCACCCATCTTAAATAAGTTTTGCTCGTGGTGCAGCGCATGGATAACAGAACCCGCAGACAAAAACAACAATGCCTTAAAGAACCCATGAGCAAACAAGTGGAACATAGCAGCAGAATACGCTGAAACCCCACAAGCAAAGAACATATAACCCAATTGCGAGCAGGTAGAATATGCAATTACACGTTTAATGTCGGTTTGGGTTAAACCAATTATAGCTGCAAAAATAGCAGTTAATGCGCCTACCCAAGCAACTACCATCAATGCGATTTCTGTCAGCTCAAATACTGGAGACATCCTAGCTAATAAGAAAACACCTGCGGTTACCATTGTTGCCGCATGTATTAACGCTGAAACGGGTGTAGGGCCTTCCATAGCGTCTGGCAGCCATGTGTGTAAGCCAATTTGTGCAGATTTACCCATTGCGCCAAATAAAAGCAACAAAGCAAATAATTCTAATACAGGAACATTCATACCCAAGAAGTTCATGCTTTGCCCTGCAACTGACTGGGCTGATGCAAATATATCGCCGAAAGCAACGCTACCAAATACTGCAAATGCTACTAGCATAGCTAATATTAAGCCTATATCGGCAACTCTATTAACTAAAAATGCTTTAATTGATGCAGCATTAGCACTTTCTTTGTGGTGCCAAAACCCAATTAATAAGTAAGAAGCTAGCCCTACCCCTTCCCAACCTAAAAATAGTTGTACTAAGTTAGGTGCAGTCACCAATGCTAGCATCATAAATGTAAACAGTGAAAGGTAGCTAAAGAACCGTGGTTTTGATGGGTCATCGGCCATATAGCCAATAGAGTAAACATGCACCATGCTTGACACAACTGTTACTAAAACCAGCATCAACACTGTTAATTTATCTATGTATATACCAAAACTAACTGAAAGTGCACCACTAGCAATCCATTCGTATAGAGTCGCTTCAATAGCGGGTTTACCGTATACAGCAATCTCCATAAACCCAACAAGGGATAAAAGCATAGAAACTAACACACCACCGCTAGTTATCCACATGCTTGCTTTATCGCCAAGGCGATTACCAAAAAGACCAACTATAGTAGCTACCAATAACGGTAACAGCACAATGGTAAAATACATTCCAGATGGCATTGGTTTAACCTTTCATCAGATTAGACTGTTCAATTTCGATAGACCCACGATTACGGAATAAAACCGTAACAATAGCCAAACCAATAGAAACTTCAGCAGCGGCAACAGTTAAAATAAAGAACGAGAATATTTGCCCTGCTATATCACCAGCAAAGGTAGAAAACGCCACAAAGTTAATATTTACGGATAAAAGCATTAGCTCTATACACATCAAAACTAAAATAATATTTTTACGATTAATAAAAATACCAACTACCCCAATACTAAACAGCGTTGCAGCAAGAATTAAAAAATGTGTTAACCCAACATCTTGCATTTGTGTTTTCTCCCTCTATACCAAGCCTTGGCCAGATTTAACTTTTTTAAGTTCTACCGCTTCTTTACGAGTACGTAGCACTTGCTCTGTAATGTTTTGTCTTTTTACACCTTCACGGCGACGGAATGTAAGTACAATGGCACCAATCATAGCCACAAGCAGAACCATGCCTGCTAATTGAAAAGGTGCTAAATAGTCGGTAAATAGTACTTGACCAATAGCAGTAATGTTTTGAGTGTCTGTAGGGATTGGCATTGCAGTCTGGGTTATTAAATGATCGCTCGAAAACAAACCTGATTTTACCGCTAATATTAATTCTACTAATAGAACAACACCCGTTAACACCCCTACTGGCATGTAGCTTGCGTAACCCTCTTTAAGCATTGCAAAGTCAATGTCAATAGTCATCAAAACAAATAAGAACATAACCGCAATAGCACCAACGTAAACTAGCACCAACATAAGCCCTAAAAACTCTGCGCCCATTAAAATAAAAAGCCCCGAGCAATTCAAAAATGTAAGAATTAAAAACAGTACACTAAAAATTGGGTTTTTAGCTGTAACTACACCTAATGCCGCAATTAGCATTACCGATGCAAACACATAAAACATCAAATCAGGAAACATTGTATTATTCTTTCTTAATCTAAATTATTAACTAATTATTCTAACGGTATGGTGCATCTTTCTGCAACCGCTCAGCAATCCGTATTTCAAAGTCTTCGCCGTTTTGTAGTAGCTTATCTTTATCGTAAATAAGCTTGCTTCTATCATCAGTAGCAAACTCAAAATTTGGCCCTTCTACAATTGCATCTACTGGGCATGCTTCCTCGCATAGTCCACAATAAATACATTTAACCATGTCAATATCGTACCGAGTAGTGCGTCGAGAGCCGTCTTCTCTAGCTTCGGCTTCAATTGTAATTGCTTGCGCAGGGCACACAGCTTCACATAGTTTACAAGCAATGCAACGCTCTTCACCATTAGGGTAACGACGCAAAGCATGTTCACCACGGAACCTTGGCGAGGTTAGGGTTTTCTCTAGTGGGTAGTTCATCGTAAATTTTGGTTTAAACAGGTTTTTTAGAGTTACTGAGAACCCTTGGATCATGTCCAATAAAAAGAACTGTCTGATAATATGCCATAGTTTCATGTTGTTAAGCCCCTACCAGTCCGAAAATATGCATTGATGCTGCCACAATTATTAGCCATAACAGCGTAAAAGGTAAAAATACTTTCCAGCCCAGACGCATTAGCTGATCATAGCGGAAACGAGGCAAAGTTGCCCTTGCCCATAAAAATACAAATAATACAAAAGCTACTTTAAGGCTGAACCAGAAAAAACCTGGCACCGCATCAAACAAAGGAGTGCTAATTGGCGGTAACCACCCACCCATAAATAATACTGCCGTAATCCCCGACATTAAGATCATGTTTGCGTATTCGCCAAGGAAGAATAAAGCAAAAGGCATACTGCTATATTCAGCATGGAAACCTGCAACAAGCTCAGCCTCCCCCTCTGGTAAGTCAAATGGTGCACGGTTTGTTTCAGCTAAAATAGAAATAAGGAACACAATAAACATCGGGAACAAAGGCACCATATACCACATGCCTTGTTGTGCTTCGACAATGGCGGTTAAATTCATGCTACCGCTAAGTAAAATAACAGTCATGACGGTTAAGCCCATAGATACTTCGTAAGATATCATCTGTGCGCCACTACGTACCGCGCCCAAAAATGGGTATTTAGAGTTACTAGCCCAACCAGCTATCAGAACTCCATAAATACCAATACTTGAAACAGCCAATAAATACAACACACCAAGGTTAATGTCAGCAAGCACTAGACCTTTATCAAAAGGGATAACAGCCCATGCCATCAATGCAGGTACCATAACCATAACAGGCGCAATAATAAATGGTATTTTTGATGCTCCAGACGGGATAATTATTTCTTTGAACATTAATTTAACCGCATCAGCTATAGGTTGCCCTAGCCCTTTTGGCCCTACCATATTAGGCCCAATCCGAAGCTGCATTGCACCAATAATTTTACGCTCTGCAAATGTTAAATAAGCTACAGCCAAAAACAGTGGCAATGTAATTGTAAGAACCTGAGCCACTATCCAGCCCAATGCTTGTATGTTTTCTAAAGTTAATAGTTCCAAAAATGGGATGGTCATTAGCCTACCTTCCTCTGTTTAGCATTAACATCAGCCCTAGCATCTGCCAAATCTTGGCATTCCGTCATCACTTGTGAAGCACGCATGATTTCGTTAGTTTTATAGAAGCTTCTAACAGGTTGCTCAAATGCATTGTCAAGAATATGTCCAGCTAAACCGAAAGACTCCCATTTAGGTGGTACAAATGTATTAAGGTTTTCAAAAACTGGTGCTCGTTTAACAATTAATGCCCGCAATTGGCTTTGGGTATCAAATGGTAGAGGGTCTGCAATTTCTGCAGATAGTGCACGGAAAATTTTCCAGTCTTCTTTGGCCTGCATTGGTGGGGCGACTGCTTTTTTGCTTTCTTGTGCTCGGCCTTCTGTGTTCATCCACAATGCTGTTTTCTCTGTATAGGCTGCAGCTGGTAAAATAATATCGGCAACTTCTGCATATGGGGATAAATGAGAGCCTATAAATATAGTTGTCTTAGCACCTTTTAAGCTTTCTGGTGGGATATCAGACTCACCATAAAGTACTAATAATTCTATTTTTTTATCAGCTAGTGCTTTTAGAATACCAGCTGTATCTTTCCCTTTTTCTTCGGGATAAACAGCAAGGTCTAGCGCTGCAATACGCCCTGGTTTTTGCTGCAACACATTAAAACCATGCCAGTCTTTATTAACCACTCTATATTGGTCGGCTATTGTGTAAAGGCGATACATAATTTGTGGTGCATCTTTACGAGCTAATGTAGCTGCAGCACCAACAATAATCATTGGGTTTTTTGCGTCTTCAAGTTGTTTTGCAAAAGGGTGTTCTCCTGAAGCAATCTGGTCAAGGATAATGGCTGTATTTTCGCTATGCATTGTTGGGTACGTTAAGTCACAAGGGGCACCAACCACAGCTACCTGTAACCTTTTGCTTAACACGTTTTTACGAATTCTTGCATTTAGTACAGGTGCTTCAAGCCGAGGGTTTGCACCAACAATCAGAATAAAATCTGCCTTATCTATACCTTTAATACCGCTGTTAAATACATATTTACAACGATGTTTACCTGTCATTGTAGAGCCATCGGTACGGGCATCTACATTATCGGTTTTAAGGGTTGTTTTCATGAATGCGTTAAAACTATATAAATCTTCAGCACTGAACATATCGCCAGCCAAGCCAGCGATAGCATCTGGCTTAGATGCTTTCCCTGCAGCTTTTTTAATAGCATCAAATGCTTGTGGCCAGCCGCAAGCTTCTAGCGATTTACCTTTACGCCGTAAAGGTGTAGTCAAGCGGGAGCGGTTTAAGCCATCGTAGCTAAAACGGGCAGTATCGCTAATCCACTCTTCGTTGATGTCTTCACACTCAACAGGGTCAATCCGCATTACTTTGCCACCACGGTGGAAAATACGGATATTACTACCAATCCCATCCATAACATCAACCGAGTCTGTATGCTCTAGTTCCCAAGGCCTAGCTGTAAAAGCATAAGGTTTGCTACATAAAGCACCTACTGGGCATAAGTCAATCATGTTGCCAGAAAGCTCGCTTTCTAGTGCTTTCTCAACGTAAGTACCGACCTGCATATTTTCGCCGCGGCCAGTAGCACACATTTCAGGGACGCCCGCAACTTCTGTAGCAAAACGAATACAGCGTGTACAATGGATACAACGTGTCATTACAGTACGGATAAGTGGCCCAAGGTTTTTGTCGGGGACAGCTCTTTTTTCTTCTTTAAAATGGGTTCTGTCAGAGCCATAAGAAACTGCCATATCTTGCAAGTCACACTCTCCAGCTTGGTCACAGATTGGGCAATCAAGTGGGTGGTTAATTAGCATTAACTCCATCACACCTTTTTGCGAATTTTGCGCTAATTCAGAGTTGGTGTAAACTTCCATATCTTGGCCAACCATTGTATAGCAACTTGGCATTGCCTTTGGTGCGCCTTTAATCTCAACCAAACACATTCGGCAATTAGCAGGGGTTGACAACCGCTTATGATAACAAAAATGCGGAACCTCGATACCACTTTGTTTTGCCGCTTCAATAATTGAAGTCCCTTTATCTACCACAACTTTTTGGTCGTTAATGGTTAGGGTTATTTGGTTATCATCACTCATAACTTATGCGCTCTTTGCTGTATTGTTTTGTTTTGATTTCTTCTTAGCTTTATTAATTTCTGCTTCAAATAATGGTCTAAAATGTTTTAAAACTCCCTGAACTGGCCACATAGCACCGTCAGCAAAGGCACAAATTGTATGCCCCTCAACCTTTTTAGTAACCTTAAATAGTTGGTCAAGCTCTTCGATTTCGCCATCACCGTGGCTAAGGCGCTCCATCATCCGCCACACCCAGCCAACACCTTCACGGCATGGGGTACATTGCCCGCAAGACTCGTGCTTATAAAACCGAGAGATGCGTGTCATCACGGCTAAAATATCGGTCTCTTTGTTCATCACAATAACAGCTGCGGTACCAAGCCCTGTACCAACTTCACGTAGGGCATCAAAGTCCATTAGTATTGTGTCTGCTTGGATTGCAGACAACATTGGTGTAGAAGAACCACCTGGTATAACAGCCAAAAGATTGTCCCAACCGCCAATAACACCACCTGCGTGTTCTTCGATAAGAGTTTTTAATGGAATACTCATCGGGGCTTCTACGTTACAAGGCTTATTAACTGCCCCAGAAATAGAGAAAATTTTTGTACCGTGGTTATTAGGGCGACCAAACTGCGTCCACCATTTAACGCCTTTTTTAAGGATAGGTGGGACTTGCGCAACGGTTTCAACGTTATTAATAGTTGTCGGGCAGCCATATAACCCCGCGCCTGCCGGGAATGGCGGCTTCATCCGAGGTTGACCTTTTTTGCCCTCTAAAGACTCTAGCAATGCGGTTTCTTCGCCACATATGTAAGCACCAGCGCCTGTATGGACGTGGATATCTACATCAACTTTAGTTTTAAGGATGTTTTTACCCAAAAAACCAGCTTCATAGGCTTCATCAATAGCTTTTTGCAAATGGTCAGCTTCATCAATATATTCGCCACGGACATAAACATAACAAGTTTTAGCGCCAAGGCTATGGCAACCAATAATTATGCCTTCTACCAATGTATGTGGATCGTAAAGAAGAATGTCTCGGTCTTTACAAGTGCCAGGTTCGCTTTCATCGGCATTTACAACTAAGTAATTTGGCTTTTCTTCAACAGGTGGCATAAACGACCATTTCATGCCAGTAGGGAAACCAGCACCACCACGACCACGTAAAGCAGACGCTTTTAGCTGTTCGATGATATCCTTAGGTGCTGTTTTTAGGATTTTATCCAACCCTTTATAACCACCACGTTTTTCGTAGCCTTTAATATGCCAGTCGTCGCTGCCATCAAGGTTTTTAAATATTTTATCTTCCACAGAAAGAGTATGGAGCTGTTTTACACTCATTTACTCGCCTCCGTAGGTACATCACCCTCTTTAACTCTCTTGACAATATCGCGAGCTTTGTCAGGGGTTAGGTTGCCATGGTAGTGGTCGTCTATCATCATCATCGGTGCTTCGCAGCAAGAACCAAGGCATTCAAACTCTTGTACTGTGACCATACCATCAGAAGTAGTTTCTCCTGCTTTAACCCCTAGCTCATCTTCAATCTCGCTAAGGACTTTATAGCAGCCACGAACCATACAAGACACATTCGTACAAACCCGCACAACGTGCTTGCCAACAGGTTGGGTAAAGAACATATCGTAAAAACTAGCAACTTCGTAAACACGCACGGGGGGCATGTCTAGGGTGTCTGCAACCAAATTCATGGCGCCTACTGGCAGCCAACCATCAAATGTCTTTTGCGCTAATTTAAGCAACGAAATAACAGCAGAAGCCTGCCGACCAGACGGATATTTTGCAATGATGCCTTTAATATCTTTATCAAGTTTCTTAGGCCAAGTATAAGTTTTCTCGTCATCAACAATTTGCACCCTAGCACCACGCAAAGCAAGGTTTTCGTCCGATTGTTTTAACAACGTATTTTCTTGTGCAGTCATATTATCTATCTATCTCCCCAAACACGATATCTTGTGTACCAATAACGGTAACAACATCAGCAATCATATGGCCACGAACCATGCGGTCAAGACCTTGCAAATGAGCAAACCCTGGCGCACGGATTTTTACCCGATACGGACGAGGCCCACCTTTTGAAACTAAATAAACCCCCATCTCACCTTTTGGTGCCTCAACAGCGGCATAACATTCACCAGCAGGAACATGGAAGCCCTCTGTAAAATATTTAAAATGATGGATTAAAGCTTCCATACTGTTTTTCATGTCGTTACGTGGAGGCGGTGAAACTTTAAAGTTTTGTGTTTTAATGGCACCTTTTGGCATTTTTTCTATGCATTGCTCGATAATTCGTAAGCTTTGGCGCATTTCTTCGATGCGTACTAAGTAGCGGGAGTAACTATCACCATTTTTACCAACAGGGACATCAAAATCCATTTCGTCATAAACTTCGTATGGCTGTGATTTACGCAAATCCCAACTAAGGCCAGATCCACGCAGCATAGGGCCAGTACAACCCATTTCAATAGCGTCTTCAGGAGTTAGCACACCAACATCTACAGTGCGCTGTTTCCAAATACGGTTTTCTGTTAGTAATGCCTCAAATTCGTCAATATGGGCAACCATTTCAATATTAAATGCAGCAATTTTTTCCAAAAGACCTTCTGGTAAATCACGGCTAACTCCGCCAGGTCTAAAGTAGTTGGCATGCATTCTTGCACCAGATACTTCTTCATAAAAATCCATTAAAGTTTCTCTATGTTTAAACGCATAAAGGAAAACACTCATCGCACCAACGTCTAAAGCATGAGTACCCAGCCACAATAAGTGGTTCATCAAGCGGGTAAGTTCAGAGTACATAACCCGAATAAACTGTGCACGGCGTGGTACGTCTACACCTAATAATTTTTCAGTAGCCAAACACCAAACATGCTCTTGGCACATCATAGACACATAATCAAGACGGTCAAAATAAGGAAGCCCTTGAATGTAGCTCCTATTTTCTAGGAGTTTTTCGGTACCACGGTGGAGCAACCCAATATGAGGGTCAGCACGAGTAATAGTTTCCCCCTCCATCTCTAGAACCAAGCGTAGCACACCATGCGCTGCTGGGTGTTGTGGCCCAAAATTAAGAGTGAAGTTTTCCCCTACTGTAACCTCTTGTGTAGTGCGATTAGCTGAAACCATTATTCATCTCCCCCACTGGCTTTTGCTAAAGGCTGTGGATCGGAGAATTCTCCGTCATCAAAAGAATTATCTTCATCTGCTAACCCATAAGGATTATCCATAGCCTTCCATGGAGACTCCCACTCAAAATGGCGATATGGTTGTGCTAATTTTATTGGGCGATACACACAACGCTGCAACTCTTCGTCGTAAAACATTTCTACATTACCCTCAACAGGGAAGTCTTTTCGCAATGGGAAACCTTCAAAGTCATAGTCTGTTAAGATACGACGCAAGTCAGGGTGATTTTCAAAAATAATACCAAACATGTCGTATGTTTCCCTCTCGTACCAATTAGCATTAGAAAAAACATCTACAATTGATGGAACAGACTGCTCTTCTGCTGCAAGTATTTTTACACGAATACGAAGGTTATGGGCTAGTGATAAAAAATGATAAACAATCTCAAAACGCTCATTGCGTTCGGGGAAATCCACACCACAGATGTCAATCAGCATTTTAAATTGGCACTCACGGTCGTCACGCAAAAATTTTAATAAAGAATGTAAGTCTTTAGGGCGAGTAACAATGGTTAGCTCTCTATGCTTTAACTTAACCTCACGAATTAGATCTTTTTGCTCAGCAGCAATATGGGCTTTCAGCTTTATTAGCTTATCAGCATCAAGGTATTTATCAATATGCACAAGAATTACTCCTTAACGTTTCAGGGTGCCTTCTCGGCGGATTTTCTTTTGTAGCTGCAACACACCATACATCAACGACTCAGCAGTTGGTGGGCAACCTGGGACATAAACATCTACAGGGACAATCCTGTCGCAGCCACGTACCACAGAATAACTATAGTGGTAATAGCCGCCACCATTTGCACAAGACCCCATAGAAATAACATAGCGTGGTTCTGGCATTTGGTCATAAACTTTACGAAGTGCTGGTGCCATTTTATTACACAGCGTACCAGCAATAATCATTAAATCAGACTGCCGCGGACTAGGGCGAAACAAAACACCAAAACGGTCAAGGTCGTAGCGACTAGCAGCAGAGTGCATCATCTCAACAGCGCAACAAGCAAGGCCAAAAGTCATCGGCCATAGTGAGCCTGCCCGTGCCCAGCTAACCATATCCTCAACGCTGGTTAGAACAAAGCCATTGCTATCCATATTCTGCTTAAGAGCATCCATACCCTGCACTTCTGTATTTTGAACGCCTGCAGAAGTTAATGTGTGTAATTTTGTCATGATATAATCCCTACTCCCACTCTAGAGCACCTTTTCTCCATTCGTAGATAAAACCAACAGTTAGCACAAACAGAAACAACATCATGCTAAAAAAGCCAAACAAGCCAATATCACCAAAAGCCATTACCCATGGGAATAAGAATGCGACCTCTAAATCAAATACAATAAATAAGATTGCCACCAAATAAAACCGTACATCAAACTTAGAGCGTGCATCATCAAAAGCTTCAAAGCCGCACTCGTAAGCTGATGTTTTTTCGTCATATTTTTTTTTAGGAGCAACAACAACAGGGATTAACATACTAACCAAAGCAATACCAGTTGCCAAAATAAGAAAAACCAAAATTGGTAAATATTCAGAGAGGGTGAAGTTTTCCATAATATCCCTGCTTTTTTCTTGGGTTTATTGTTCATTATTTGTACCGTTTTTTATCACTACTTACAAGTACAAACACAACTTATAGAAAGTTTTCAGCAAAACAGTGTTAATTAAGCAATATCTAATTATGGATAGGTCATTCCAGACTAGGAATAAAAAAATGGCGGGAATGACGAGACTTGAACTCGCGACCTCCGGCGTGACAAGCCGGCACTCTAACCAACTGAGCTACATCCCCGCAGTGAACCTGTTAACCTAGGTAATAAGGCTGTGTAAATGGTGGGTGGTGAGAGACTCGAACTCCCGACCACTTCGGTGTAAACGAAGCGCTCTACCAACTGAGCTAACCACCCAACACACATAGTGCATCTAACTTTTACTTCGCAAAAGCAAGCTACTCACTACACAGCTATCTTTTTACACTAAAAAAAACACTTTTCAACAAAAAAAAGCAGCCGTAGATACTACGACTGCTTAATCCTTCAGCAACTACTATTAATTAACAGCGTCACGTAGTCCTTTACCTGGACGGAACTTAGGCATATTGCTTGCAGCAATCTGGATCGGAGCACCTGTACGTGGGTTACGACCAGTTGTTGCTTTGCGGTGAGTTACGGTAAAAGTACCGAAACCTGCTAAGCGAACTTCTTGCTTAGATTGCAAAGTTGTTGAAATGCTGTCTAGAATACCGTCAACTGCACGTGCAGCATCAGCTTTTGTTAGACCTGAAGTTTCGGCTACTTTAGAGATTAGTTCATTCTTGTTCACGAGCTTAACCCTCGATTAAATAGTTCTTGTTTAAAGCTTCCATAGCAAATTAAAATATTTACTATAAAAAACCAACGCCTCTGTGTTCTTTGCAGAAACAAAGTAACAAGAGAATTTAAGTACACCTTGCAAGGGCTGTCAAGACTCATTTTTCGCAGAAAGCTGCGATTTTTATCTTGATTTTAAGTCTTTCATAGTGGTTACTCATAAAAGCCTCTGATCAAAAAAATAATTACCTCTTAATAAACAATGACTTAGCAATAAATCTTGCCATACAACATAATATCTACCTATAAAAAAATATTTTTTATATTTTTCATAAAAAAAGGCAGGAATTTTCATTCCCGCCCTTATTTTAGGCATTTAATCATATAAAGTTTTAATGAGCAGTTACTTTACCACCTTTAACCCCATCTTTAGCAAGGGCTGTAAGTGGTGTTTTAGGCTTCTCTTTATGAACTTTTGGTAACTTAACAAGAGCTTGTTTGAGCACTTCATCAATATGTTCACAAGAAATAATATTTAGCTCTTTAAGAACATTTTCAGGGATGTCTTCAAGGTCTTTCTTATTCTCATGAGGAATAAGAACAGTCTTGATGCCACCACGTAATGCTGAAAGTAGTTTCTCTTTCAAGCCACCGATAGGCATAACATGACCACGCAAAGACACTTCGCCTGTCATCGCTACCTCAGCTTTTACAGCTGTACCTGTTAATGCTGAAACCATAGCAGTAACCATAGCAATACCAGCAGATGGCCCATCTTTAGGTGTTGCTGTATCTGGTACATGAATATGGATGTCATAGTTTTGGTAATAATCTCGTTGCAAGCCAAAGTCTGCCCAACGAGAACGAACATAACTAGCAGCCGCAGCAATAGATTCTTGCATTACCTCGCCAAGTTTACCAGTTAAAATCATTTTACCTTTACCATCAAGAACAGTTGCCTCAATAGGAAGCAAATCTCCGCCAAACTCGGTATAAGCAAGGCCAGTAACTACACCAACTTGGTTCTCTTTTTCTTTTAAACCAAACGAGAACTGGCGCACACCAAGGTAGGTATCAATATTCTTCTTATTAATTTTTATCTTAGTAGCAGGTTTACCTTTACCACCAGTTTTTTTCTTATGCTCTGCTATTAACTTACGCACAGCTTTACGGCATAGCCCTGCTATAGAACGCTCTAAGTTACGGACTCCAGCTTCTCGGGTATAGAATCTGATAATTTCCCTAATTGCATCATCATCAATATCTAGCTCACCCTTTTTAAGACCATTTTCTTTAATAGTCCTAGGGATTAAATGCCTTTTTGTAATAATAACTTTTTCATCTTCTGTATAACCAGACAGACGAATAATTTCCAGCCTATCACGTAGAGCAGCAGGAATATTAAAGCTATTTGCTGTACAAATAAACATCACATCAGACAAATCAAAATCAACTTCAAGATAATGATCTTGGAATGTATGATTTTGCGATGGGTCAAGCACTTCAAGCAATGCTGATGATGGGTCACCTCTAAAATCAGCACCTAGCTTATCAATCTCATCTAATAAGAATAGTGGATTTCTAGTTTCTGCTTTACGCAGACCTTGGATAATCTTACCAGGCAAAGCACCAATATATGTACGACGATGCCCACGGATTTCAGCTTCATCACGCACCCCACCCAAAGCCATACGTACGTATGGGCGGCCAGTAGAACGTGCAATAGACTTAGCTAAAGATGTTTTACCAACACCAGGAGGTCCAACAAGACATAGAATTGGTCCCTTCAATTTTTTAACACGTTGCTGTACAGCTAAATGCTCGATTATACGCTCTTTAACTTTTTCAAGACCATGGTGGTCATCATCAAGAACGCTTTGTGCAAAATCCAAGTCTTTCTTCAGCCTACTTTTCTTCTGCCATGGTAGGTTAAGCATCACATCAAGGTAATTACGAGTAACACCAGCTTCAGCTGACATCGGAGACATCATTTTAAGCTTTTTAATCTCCAGTTCTGCTTTTTCTTTAGCTTCCTCAGATAAACCAATTTCTTTAATTTTACGTTCATAATCAGCTATTTCATTTGCTTCAACATCTTCGCCAAGCTCTTTTTGGATAGCTTTCATTTGTTCGTTAAGGTAGTACTCACGCTGGGTTTTTTCCATCTGACGTTTAACACGGCTACGGATACGCTTTTCAACCTGTAGAACACCAATTTCATTTTCCATTAATTGATAAAGTTTTTCCAACCTATCATCAACCAAGTCCATTTCTAGGAGCTCTTGCTTTTCTTCAAGCTTCAAACTTAGATGTGATGCGATTGTATCTGCAAGTCGAGCAGGCTCATCAATTGCAGCAAGGCTAACCAAAACTTCAGGTGGTATTTTCTTGTTAAGTTTAACGTATTCTTCAAACTCGGTTACTACCGCACGGACAAGAGCTTCGGTTTCCTGTGGAGAGCCTTCACGCTCGATAAAAGATTCAGGGAATGCTTGGAAGAATTCTTCTGTATCTTCAACATCGCGCAAGCGCACACGTGTGCCGCCTTCTACCAAAACTTTTACTGTTCCGTCTGGTAATTTTAAAAGTTGTAATACGTTCCCTAAACAACCCACACGGAAAACATCTGCTGTGTCTGGCTCGTCTTTAGAAGCATCTTTTTGTGCAACTAAAATAATTTGTTTATCGTTGTTCATAACCTCTTCAAGTGCTCGCACACTACGGTCACGCCCCACAAACAATGGTACAATCATATTAGGAAACACCACAATATCCCGCAAAGGAAGTATTGGAAGTGGAGATTTAGTATCTATTTTATTATCTGCCATGGTGGCTACCTTTTTTATTAAATTAGTTTATAACACCTAAAAACAAAGCTATTAAATCTTACTATGAGGCGTCTGCCTCTTCTTTTTTACGCTTTTCTTTACTGTAAATTAATAGTGGCTCAGCACGACCGTCAATAACTTCTTTGCTAATTACGACCTCTTCAATTTCATCCATTCCTGGTAGTTCAAACATACTATCCAGAAGAACATCTTCAATAATAGAACGAAGGCCACGAGCACCTGTTTTACGCTCAATCGCTTTTTCTGCCATTGCTTGTAGTGCTTCTTCAGAGAATGTTAGATTGATATCTTCCATACCAAATAGCTCAACAAACTGTTTAACAAGAGCGTTTTTAGGCCCAGTTAAAATCTTAATTAATGCTTCTTCGTCAAGGTCTTCTAAAGATGCAAGGATTGGCAAGCGACCAATAAACTCAGGTATCATACCAAATTTTAATAAATCTTCAGGCTCAACCATAGAGAATAGCTCGCCAGTGCCGCGATCGTCTTTACCTTGCACATCTGCGTTAAAACCAATACTTGATTTACGCTGACGTTGAGCAATAACTTTTTCAAGACCGTCAAAAGCACCACCCACAATAAACAAGATATTGCTTGTGTCTACTTGTAGAAACTCTTGTTGTGGGTGCTTACGCCCACCTTGAGGAGGAACAGCAGCAACTGTACCTTCTATAATTTTTAGCAACGCCTGCTGTACCCCCTCACCAGACACATCACGTGTAATAGATGGGTTGTCAGACTTACGGGTGATTTTATCCACCTCATCAATATAAACTATCCCACGCTGAGCACGCTCAACGTTATAGTCAGCAGCTTGAAGAAGCTTCAGGATGATATTTTCAACGTCTTCACCAACGTAACCAGCCTCAGTAAGGGTAGTTGCATCTGCAATTGTGAATGGTACGTCTAAAATTCTAGCAAGCGAACTAGCCAATAATGTTTTACCACTACCTGTAGGCCCAATTAGCATAATATTAGATTTCTGCAATTCAACGTCACTTTCACGCCCCATATGTTCAAGGCGCTTATAATGATTATGAACCGCAACTGACAAAATACGCTTCGCGCGTTCTTGGCCAATAACATAGTCATCAAGCGTTTGTTTGATTTCTTTTGGTGTAGGAACACCAGAACGTTCTGTAGACACACCTTTTGGAGCACGTTGCTCTTCACGGATAATATCCATACACAAGCCCACGCATTCATCACAAATGAATACTGTTGGCCCTGCAATTAATTTACGAACTTCATGTTGGCTCTTTCCGCAGAAAGAACAGTACAGGGTGTTGCCATTGTTGTCTGATGAACGTGTCATATATATTTATCCTTTAAAGATATTACATTTGAGGGGGTAATCCCAGCCTCACAACTATCATTAAGTATTACTTTTAACACTACGCAAGTCAATCAAGCTTACGTATTCTTTATATTTAAAAGCCCATATTTTGGTCATTTTAATGAATTTACACTTATAGCATATGGCTATTAAGCAACACTAATAACATAACAAGCAAGATTCTTGCCATTATGCATCTAGAATTCTTTGTGTAGTAAATATAAAAAAAAGAGGGCTAATGCCCTCTTTCTCGTAACTTATAACAATTTTTAAAACTTATTTACTGGCTTTACCAGATTTAGCTTTAGGAACAGCTTGACGGTTTTTCAGAACCTCATCAATCAAGCCATATTTCTTTGCTTCCTCGGCAGACATAAAATAGTCACGGTCAGTATCTTTCTCTACAGTGCCCATAGGTTTTCCTGTAGCGTCAGATAAGATTTTGTTCAAACGCTCACGCATTTTTAAAATCTCTTTAGCGTGAATTTCAATGTCAGTTGCTTGACCTTGGTAACCACCAAGAGGCTGGTGAATCATCACTCTAGAATTTTCTAGAGCATAGCGTTTTCCTTTTGTGCCTGCAGCCAACAATAAAGAGCCCATACTAGCAGCCTGACCAATACAAATGGTGCTTACTTCTGGTCTGATGTATTGCATAGTATCATAAATAGCCATACCAGCAGTAACCACACCGCCAGGAGAATTAATATATATAGATATTTCTTTATCAGGGTTTTCTGCTTCTAGGTGCAATAATTGGGCAACAATTAAGTTAGCCATATCGTCGTGCACTTGCCCTGTTAAGAAAATAATTCTCTCTTTAAGTAAGCGAGAGTAAATATCGTAAGCTCTTTCACCGCGCGATGATTGTTCAACAACCATTGGTACTAATGTATTTATAATAGGGTCAAAATCATGGTTCATATTATTTTTTTCCTTATATTAACCTTCTAAACACTTAGGCGTTCATCTCAAGCAATATTTCATCTGCATCAACTTCTTTTTCAGTAACTTTAGCTTTACCAAAAACCCATTCGCATACTTTATTCTCAAACAATGGGCCAAACACTTCTTGGCGGCCACGCTCTGATGAATAATAAGCACGAGCCCGTTCAGACTGCTCTTTAGGGAATTGAGAAACAATTCTATCAATTTCCTTACTGATCTCGTCAGCCTCAACCTTAACTTGCTCTTTTTTAGCAATTTCAGCTAGAACCAAGCCAACACGAACACGACGTTCTGCTAGCCCACGATGCTCAACACGCATTTCATCTTCGCTCTTATCAAGCATTTCGAATGTTACCTGAGAACGTTGCATGTCTTGCTGTAGAGCACTCCAAATAGAGTTAAACTCTTGTTCTACCATACTGTCTGGGAGTGGGAATGTATTCTTTTTCTCTAACACGTCAAATAAATCGCGCTTTAAACGTTGTGAGCTTGATTCAGCAATATCTTTTTCCAGTTGTGCTGCGATTTTCTTTTTAATATCAGCAAGATCTTCAGAACCAAACTGTTTAGCAAAAGCATCGTCAATCTTAGGGGTGATTGCCTTTTTAACTTCGTGCAACTCAACCTCAAACTTGGCTTTTACCCCAGCTAAATCTTTATTATGGTAGTCTTTAGGGAATGTAACATTAACATCAAACTTTTCGCCTTCTTTATGGCCTGCAATTTGATCTTCGAAACCTGCAATCAAGCCACCTGTGCCCAACTCTATAGGGTGTTTAGTTACTTCTGCACCTGCTAGAGCTTTATTGCTTTTAGCGTCAAAGCCTTTAGCTGTAATAACAGCCATATCGCCTTTTTCAGCTTTACCATCTTTTTTCTCGAAGCTCCGCAATGACTCTGCAAGCTTGCTTAATGCAGCTTTAATTTGCTTATCGGAAGCCTTTGCAACTTGACGAGTTAACTTTGCATCTACATAACCTTGGGCTTCGAATTCTGGCAAAATATCAAAACGGATTGTGTAAACATAGTCTTTGCCATCATCAACATCTCCAAAGTCAACTTGAGGTTGACCTGCAGGTGTTAGCTTTTCTTTGTCAAAAGCCTTAGGCATTGTTTCAGAGATAAGTTCTTGGCGAACTTCATCTTGCACTTGCGAGCCAAAACGCTGTTTAAGAACCTTCGCAGGGATTTTACCTGAACGGAACCCTGGGATTTTAGCCTGATTACCAATTTTAACCAATCGTTCATCAACCATTTTAGCGACTTCGCCAGCAGGAACGGTAACTGTCATCTCGCGGCCTAGTTCGCCTTTTTTATGTAACTTAACTTCCATGGATTTGACCCTTTGGTTTGCTTGAATATATAAATAAAATTTTAAGAACTCAGCTGGTGCGGATGGAGGGACTCGAACCCCCACGATAAAATCACTGGTACCTAAAACCAGCGCGTCTACCAGTTCCGCCACATCCGCATTAACCGAGCTATCACATAGTACAGAAAGAAATATATTCCTTTCAAGTGAATGAGAGGCAACTGCCTATTTATGCGCCATTAAATTTAGTTTAAAGCCGCCATAAGCATTATACATTAATGGGGCGAACGATGGGGCTTGAACCCACGACCCTCAGAACCACAATCTGATGCTCTACCAACTGAGCTACGCCCGCCATACCATTACTCCGACAGAATTTAGGCATTTTTACAGAAAAATCAAGTTATTTCTGAAAAATAAAATTCAAGGAGAGGAAAAATTTATTTAGTGCAGCTTTTATGGTGCGCCCGGCAGGATTCGAACCTGCGACCACCTGCTTAGAAGGCAGGTGCTCTATCCAGCTGAGCTACGGGCGCATACAAAATACACGTTTACCATAAAAATCCGGAAAATCAAAAACTAAATAGCTACTGCTGAAGTAGGATGATGTTTCGCTGTTGCCCACGGTAGCGACAGAGAAATGTTTTGTAACTCTGCTAATACTGCAACATGTACATCTGCATATGCCGGCACTTCGAGGCTATCACTACCCAAAGCGCTGACAACTTCCCATTGTTCTGGAGCTGTTAAAACAAATCTTGCGCCTATACTTTTAGCAGCACTAAAATCTCTAGCTGAGTCACCAATAACAAGAATCTCATCTGGCTCTAGGTTATAGTCTTTCATCATTTGCAATAGCATTCCAGGTAAAGGCTTACGGCAGCTACATTCTTCAGCTTGAGTATGAGGACAATAATAGAATTTCTCAATCCTAGCGTCTTCACCAAGCATTTGCTGCATTTGACCATGAATAATCCTGAGCTCTTTATGAGTTATAAGCCCCTCTCCAACACACGACTGTTGACTAAATACAAAAGGAAGAAGCCCCGCCCGCCGTACAGCCCAAACAGCTTCAGCAACACCAGGCAGTAAGTGTAAGTCTTCAGGTCGTAGAATATATTTTTGTGATGTTGATGGATTATGATTAAGGGTACCGTCTCGGCTAAAAGCAACTGCTTTTATACCTTTATTCAAAGCTTGTACTGTCATGTGGTTTTGTCTTTCTTAATTATTACACATTTAGTCAGCAGTATTTGTTAATTGAGTTCTATATAACTTGCATTTTAGATATTTACAATTTTTGTTCGCGACTAGCCAATGCTAAAAAGACCCTGTGTGATAAATATATCTATAATACCATTTGGCAGTACATGCTATACTGCATAAAAACAAGATAAATTAAGGAGTTTAACTTAATGCCTCGTGACACAGCCCTATTTATTGGTCATACATATATTGATTTGACCATATCTACCGATGTTATCCCAAGTGGTGATGACAAAGCCATCGCCCACGATTATGACTTTGGGATTGGTGGGAATGCGACTGTTGCGGCTATCACTAACCAAAAAGTAGGCATAAAAACAGAGCTATTAACCCCTATTGCTTCAGATTTACTTGGGCAAGTGGTATGCCAAAAATACGAGTCTTATGGTATTAAAGTTCATGAAAGAGACGTTAAGAAGACGTCTTTATCGTTAGTTTTACCAAACAACGGCAAACGCGCTATTTTGCGCTGCCGTGATAGTGACTACGCACCAGCATACCCCAATATCCCACTAGAAAACATTAAAGCCCTGCATTTAGATGGGCACCAGCCTGAAGCTGCTATCGAATATGCTAAAAAATGCCGAAGCTTAGGGATTATAACATCTTTAGATGGTGGTGGGTTGCGTTCAAATACTTATGAGTTGCTTAAATTTATTGATGTTGCAGTAGTATCTATGCGCTTTTGCGAACAAATAAATAAAACGCCTGCAGAAACTATCAACTGGCTAATAGAAGAATATAAAACCCCAGTTGCAGCGGTTACAATGGGTGAAGAAGGTATGCTATACGCTTTAAATGGTGGCAAACAAGAGCATATGCCAGCTTTGCCTGTTCCAAGTAACAAAGTGTTAGATACCACAGGTGCGGGCGATATTTTCCACGGTGCTTATATTGCGTCTTACATGATGAACAGTAACAAACCATGGCCCGAGCACTTTGCTTTTGCACGTGCAGCTTCGTCTATAAGTATTCAAAGGCTGGGCACTGAAAGCAGCATCCCTACCTTAAAGGAAATACAAGAGCTGCTAAAGGTTTAGTTTAACCTCGTATAGGTCGGGTAAATCATTTTCCAATAATACAATATCATTAGCTTTTTTGTTTTCTAGCAACCACTGCCTTGCAGCAGCAAAGCTATCGCATGATACAACAATTTGCTCGGCTGATTTATGCTTTTTAAATGTATCTACAAATGATTCAATCCGTTCTGGGGTCACGGCCAATAGTACATCAACATTTCCAGCTGCAGCCTCACCAATTTTACGGTGCTCCTCATCATGGGATGTTCCTAGCTCTACCATTCCTGGAGTTATTAGGATAGACCTTCCCTTATGTTCTTTTTTGAGCATTCCTAATATATCAAGAGCTGCTGCAAACCCCTTCGGGTTAGAATTATAAGCATCATCAACCAATATGGTTTCATCGGGCTGTTTAGTTACCTCAAGACGGTGCTTTATCTGTGGTGCTGTTTTTAAGGCTGTTATTACAATGTCTGCTTCCATACCCAGTGTGCATGCTGTAGCAAACACTAGTGCAATATTTTCTGCATGATGCGCACCAAACAGTGGTGCAAAAACCTTATAGCTTTTACCTTGCCAATTTAGTTTTATATCAAGCCCTTTGGTAGTTTGCTTTACCTTTTCTAAAAAAAGCTCATTTACCTTTTCATCACCAGAGATGATGAAGCTACCTTCGTGCTGAGAAATAAATTGTGCCGGATAAGGAGCTATAGTTGCACTATGAGAAATAATAATTTTACCATCGTTCTCTATAACCGCTTGTGCTAGTTCGAACTTAGCACGAGCCACAGTTTCTAGTGTTTTAAAGCGCTCGTAGTGAGCATGGCCAATAGCAGTGATAATCCCTGTTTTTGGTGGCACTAGGTCGCACAGTTTTTTAATTGACCCTGGCCCATAAGCCCCCATTTCAGCTATAAAATACTTATGGTCATCACGGAGCTGCTCGCGGATAATCCTAGTAACTCCCATTGGCGTATTTACACTTCCTGGGGTAATTAAGGTTGGTGCTTGCATTGACAATACGTGCCCTAGCAAATGCTTAACCGATGTTTTACCAAACGAGCCTGTAACCCCGATAGTATGAGGATTTAACTTAACTAGCTTTTGTTTAGCTTCCTTTAGAAAACTATTTTGGATGTATGTTTCCACAGGCTTAAGCAATATGTTTGCTATTACTAACCACACAGGGATAGCCTGAACCAACACAATCCAAGCCCACCATTGCAGAGTAACTGCACACAAAGATGCTGCTAATAATAAAATAACAGCTAAAATATAAATACGCTTTGCACGCTGCGTCATTACTAGCGGTTTTTTACCCTCTTTTTTTGGATTTCTCTCAAAAAAAGTAGCGATTGCAAATATTAAAGCAGCCCCACCAAACCAAATAAATGCATAGAATGCTTCAGTAGCAAAATACAAAAGGAATAATGATACACTTACTTTTTTATCAAAAGATATTGTACGCACTACCCAAGGTAAAAAACGGTTGCCGTCATATTCTTCTTGCTGGAAAACATGCAAATAAACACGCAAACGGCGCAATACAAATGCTGCAAATGTGACTAATAAAATTGAGCTAAAAATAACTTCTATGGTCATACTAAAATCTTCCTAATAAATTGCTGTAGCAAGTGAACTGTTTGGTGTTTCCCACTTGCTAATACTGAGTAATGGTCGTGTCCATCTAAAATTGTTAACTCTGCATTAGGCATTAACTCTGCAAGCCCCTTACCTATGTATGGTGGAGTTTCGGTGTCAGCACTGCCATAAACCAGACCTACAGGGCATGTTGTTTGTTCTGCTTGCTCGGCTAAATTTTCTCTAATTACATTTAGAAATAATTTACGCATAGCACCAGCATTCTTGTAGTCCGCACTACCAAAGCGTTGTTGCAACCACTCTAGAGATTTATCATTGTGCACTAATAAAAGCTTAAGTGTTTTATAAGTTAGAATTTTTAGTTTTAGATATATTTTCTTCAGTAAAGGTTTCTTCATAGGTAACCCTGGACCAGCAATAATAAATATACCATCAATAATAGCGGGGTGGCGGGCAGCAAGTTGCACTGCTACCCTACCGCCAAATGAATGCCCTACCCATATTCGTTTTTTTGCTTTGGGCAGTGTTTTTATAAAGTCTGCAATGCTATCGGCAAAGTCAGCAGTTTGCCAGTCTTGTGGTGGTGTTGGTGACTCGCCAAAACCTTGAAAATCCAATACTGTGTGGTTGTAAGTAGGCAAGCTTTCAGCTAGCGGTAGTAGGGATTTATGGTTTTGCCCCCAACCATGCCCCCAAATAATTTGGACATCAGCCTCTTTCGCATCTTTACCAACTTCTGCATAAGCAAAAGATCCTATTTCTGCTTTGTAATGCTCCATAATAAGGAATTTCTCTATTTTGACAGTTTATTTTTAATTAATCACATGGCATTATGCCATATATAGTAATATAACTTAAGACCTAAACAGTCTTAAGTTGTCTGGCCATTTAACAATGTAAGTACAAAGTTAAACGACTATACAAAATACAATAACAAATAAGCGGTAAATCATGAAGCACACAAAAAAAATAATTGCTATTTTTTGGGGAGGACGTTCCCCCGAGCACGATGTAAGCATTGTTACAGGTATACAAGCACTACAAGCTATAGACCGCCAGAAATACTCTCCGTTTGCCATATACGTAGACACTAAAGGCCGTTGGTGGGTAGGTAAAGAGCTAGAAAACCTAAAAAATTATATGCCCGACGATAATTTCTGCCGTAAGCACCTTACACAAGTAACCATAGACATAACTGCAAGTACAGGTAGCAACCAAGCCAGTTTAATAGAAATACCGCAAGCAGGTTTACTAAACCAACTAAGAAAACCAAAAACATTTTTGTTTGACATTGCACTACTAGCATTCCATGGCCTTTATGGTGAAGATGGCGCTGTACAAGGTGTCTTAGAGCTAGCCAATGTCCCTCATACTGGTGCTAATGTGCGCTCGTCGGTGATGATGATGAGTAAGTCGGTAACTAAAGAAATGCTATCTAATACTGATATCCCACTTCTACCGCACAAGCTTATAAAACGCCCCGAGCAACGCCTAATACTTACAGACGCTGAACTTAAGGAGGCTTGCAACGGCATAAAATTTCCGGCAATCGTAAAACCAAACCACCTTGGTAGTAGCATTGGGGTTGCAAAAGTAAATAACGAGGCAGAGCTAAATGCCGTATTACCAGCAGTATTTAAATTTGACGACACAGCAATTATCGAACCCTTCGTAGAAAACTTATGCGAATATAACGTGGCTGTCCTTAACCATGGTGAAGAGATCATAACCTCTGCTATCGAAAAACCAAAACAGAGTGATGACCTGCTCGACTTTAAACAAAAGTACCTCTCGAGCGACGGTAGTAGCAAAACAGGAACCAAGTCTGGCGAGAGCATAAGCCAAGGGATGTTGTCTCTTACTCGTGACATCAACCCTGACCTTACTAAAACTCAAGAAGCCAACCTACGCAAATGGGCTGCAATAGCTTTTAAGCAACTAGAAACAGCAGGTGCACCACGGATAGACTTTTTATGTAATGCCAAAACAGGCAAAATGTGGCTGAACGAGATTAATCCTATTCCAGGCTCATTTGGCTATTTCTTGTGGGAGGCGTCATCCCATAACCCAATACTATTTACCGAGCTATTAAATAACTTGCTAGACGAAGCCATAACAAACCACCGTGGCAAACAACTACCACCAGACCCCACCCCAGAAGATGCACGGTTATTTAAGCGTTAAAACCAAAAAGAACCGCCCCAAGGGCGGTTCTTTTTGGTTTCGAATAAGCTATTAAATAGATATTTCAATATAGTTGCCAGAGAAAGTTATATGCTCATCACTAAAGCCCTCCTCTTCCATTTTAGCGTAGAAATTTTCACTATCAACCAGACTTTCCAACAATAGTTTTTCATCGTCGGAAATTCTAATTATGGCGGAAGATTCCTTCCTGTGGAGCAGTTTAAGCTCTATTATCGCTTTAGCACGATTAAAAAGGTTATTGGTGACTATATCTCTTAAACTTGGACAATCGCCAATAGCAGCACCTGCCACCACTCTATCCATCAGGGTGATTTTTTCTGTGCCAAGCTTTACGGTTAGCACACATTTTTCTATGGAAATACAGTCAGCTGGGAAACCTTCTTTTGCCATTCTATCATAGAAATAAGAGCTGCCCACAGAGCCTGATGTCAATACAGTGTATTCATCATCATGAAATTCAATTACGAATTCATTTTTAAGCCTCTTGGCCGCATCTTTCATGCGATTTTCGAGTGTGTTCAGAAGAGTATCTATAATTGATATTTCTTCTCTAGTTCTGGTATTAATAACTTCTTGATTAAGGGTTGCACTCATAGTGCCTCCTATGTGGTTTAAAAGGAAAGAAAGATAACAATTAGATAATTGTATTTAGCATATTGGGCATGGTGCTGCAATATTCAAGCTAATAATGAGAAAAACTTTAGAATGGGGATTGTTTAAAAAAATGGTGGCCAGAGGCGGGCTTGAACCGCCGACACAAGGATTTTCAGTCCTTTGCTCTACCAACTGAGCTACCTGGCCATTAAGAATGCTTAAAACAGGGGTCAATATAGCAGCGTCGCAGTTAAATTCAACAGTTAAATTGCTAATATAGCAATTTCTTTATTTAAAAGCACCTTCAAGGCTGGCTTGTAGCTGCGAGACACGTTGTATAGAATGTGCGTTATCTACATCTTCTTGGCTCAACAAATTAGAGCTAACCCCCATTTGCAGCCCCTCTTTTGTGGGGTCGCCCCAGCCTGCATGTAAAAACTTAGTGCTCGTGTTATTTGCTAATATTTGTTCCGTAAATGCATCTCCAACAACTACTGTGTGCTCTTTATCTATGCCAGTAACTGCTAAGATATGCTCCATAACTGCTTTAGTTGTTTTATTAGGCTCCCCGCTATTAATAGCTGTTAATGCTTTTATACCAGCAATTGGGTCAAAAATTTTGGTTAATGGGGTACCGCAAGACAGCATTTTGCTTTGCAGGGAAGCACCAATTTCAGCCTCTGGGCTTAACGAAATAATTGCCATTTTCCAGCCATTAGCATGAAGAGACTCTACCTCATCTACAAGGCCATCATACCAACCATGGCCATTATCGAGGGTTTTGGCAAAGTCAAAAACTACAAGTTTATTATAAGCCCTCTGCCCCATTTAGCTACGCACTAAGTTTAAACGCAACGAGTTTAGCACCACAGTTAACGACGAAGCAGCCATAGCAGCACCAGCCACCCATGGGTGTAAAAGTATGCCAGTTGTTGGGTACAAAATACCAGCTGCTATAGGTATTGCCATACTATTATATGCAAATGCCCAGAATAGGTTTTGCTTAATATTAGCCATAGTAGAGCGCGAGATACGCACTGCTAATGCTATTCGTTTTAGGTCGTTAACAGCAATAACAACATCAGCAGAGCTAATTGCAATATCGCTACCAGTTGCAAGAGACAAACCAACATCAGCCTGCGCTAGTGATGGAGCATCATTAATACCATCACCAACCATAGCTACTAATTTACCTTCTTTTTGGAGGTTTTTAATATATGTCAATTTATCTGCTGGTTTTAAATGTGCTACCACGTTGTCAATACCGACACTTCGTGCAATATGGCTAGCGGCTTTTTCATTGTCTCCAGTAAGCATAACCAAAGATACACCTAGTTTTTTAAGTAATCTAATTGCATCTTTAGCCTCTGGGCGCAAATCGTCACTAAGTGCTAAAACACCTATAACTTCTTTGTCACGGCCAACAAATACAGCTGTTTTGCCTTGTGCTACAAGGCCTTTTGCCTCATTCTCAAACTCTTCTACAGATAGCTTTTGTTTTTGCATAAACTCTTTATTACCAAGCCAACAAGACTTCCCACCAATTGTGCCCGAAACACCTAACCCTGGTGTATTATCAAACTTTGTGCATTTAAGTAGGCTAAGGTCTTTAAATTTTGCCTCTGCTACTATTGCTTCTGATAATGGATGTTCAGAGCCTGTCGCAAGGCTTGCAGCAAATTGTAAAACACGGTCGGTACTACCCCCAGAGGTTGAGAATATCTCAACAACACGAGGTTCACCTTTAGTAAGTGTGCCTGTTTTATCAAAGGCCATAACATCGACTAAGCCAAGCTGCTGTAACGCATTACCTCTAGGCATTAAAACCCCACCTTTAGCAGCCCTACCAATACCAACCATAACAGACATAGGCGTAGCCAAGCCAAGCGCACATGGGCAGGCTATAACTAGCATTGTCATAGCTATTGTTATTGCAAATGCTAAGCGTGGTTCAGGGCCATGAAGAAACCATATAGAACCAACAATTATAGCAAGTAACAACACAACAACGGCAAACCAACCTGCTATTTTGTCAACCAGTTGGGCAATTGCAGGCTTACTTGCTTGTGCTTGGCGAACCATTTCTACAATTTGTGCTAGTACTGTATCTTGGCCAACTTTTTCGGCACGCATTACAAAACTACCTTGGCGGTTTTGCGTCCCCGCAATAACTTGATCCCCTACTTCCTTACGGATAACTAGAGGCTCTCCAGTTAACATAGCTTCGCTAACTGTACTTTGCCCATCTTGGATTATGCCATCAACTGGGATATTTTCACCTGGTCGCACCCGCAACAAATCACCAACAATAACTTCACTAAGAGCAACTTTCTCATCTTCACCTTGTCGCAAGCGAATTGCATCAGGAGGGGTTAGCGCCACAAGTTTTGCAACAGCGCCCGATGCTTTGCCACGGGCATATTTCTCTAGCCCGTGCCCTATGTTTATAAAAGCTAAAATAAACAACCCAGCTTCGTAGTAGAAATACTGTGACTCATGGGGGATAAACTCCGGAAAATAAAGAACTGCACACGAGTATAGCCACGCAATACCCGTACCCATACCAATTAGTGTGTACATATCTGGTCGCATGCGTAAAACAGACTTCCAAGCAGCATGGTAAATATAACCGCCACTAAGTAGCATAATTGCTAGTGTACCCCAGTTAATAAAAAACCAAATAGGCTCAAATGGGGCTATGGGCATAGCATTTGCATGCATATAAGCCATTAGCCATACAGCAAAAGCAGCCGCAGGTAACGCCCTTATAAATAAAGATGTTCCTTCTCGGTACATTTGTTTGTTGTCGGCATTGTCGTTACTTAAAAGGGCTGCTTCATAGCCTGCTTTTTTTACGACAGCAATTACAGCAGCAATCGGAAAGTCACCTGAAACTGTAGCAGTGCTGTCAGCAAAATTAACCTCTGCATTATCTACACCACTGACTGATTTTATTACTTTCTCGACTGAGCTAACGCACGAGCCACAATTCATACCACTAATCTTAAAGAAAAATTTATTCTTATTCATTATTATTACCTGTCTTTACCTATGAAAATACGTCTAGTATACTCTGATTATTAGTATAACAACAAGTTGAAGATTAAAATGAATATTTTTAATACGACTACATCTGGAGAAGACCTATCAAGAATTGGGGATAAGACCACCCATATGCTAGGTAAAGAGTTATGGGTAAAAGTAGTTATAGGGCTATTTTTAGGTGTTATTGTTGGTATATTGCTAGGGCAATCAACAGGTATCATAAATGAAAAAGCTGTTGTAACAATTGGGCAGTGGCTTGCTTTGCCTGGTTATTTCTTCCTAGCTATCATCCAAATGATCGTAATACCGCTGGTTCTTACTTCTGTTTTTCATGGTATTGCTGGTAGCGAGCATATTGACACTGTTAAAAAAGTTGGTTTCCGGGTTATTGCCTACTTTATAGGCACAACTGTTGTTGCTATTACTGTTGGCAGCTTGTTGGCAACTTTAATACGCCCCGGGCAATATATAAATAAAAACACCCTCGCTACCGATTTAAGCGGCAGTACCTATCTACCGCCATCTGTCGAAAAAAGCACAATTACTAATTGGTCATACGAATTAACAAGTATTTTACCTAAAAATATTTTTGATACTCTCGCTGACGGTGACCTGCTACGTGTTGTTATATTTGCTGCCGTTTTTGGTGCTGCTATCCTTGCATTACCGAAGGAACGTGGTAAAGCATTAGTAGATTTTTCTGCATCTATCCAAGAGGGTTGTATGGTGGTTGTGGGCTGGGTTATGAAACTTGCCCCATTTGCGGTATTTGGGCTATTAGCGCAAGTTGTTAGCTCTTTAGGTGTAGACGCTTTAATTGGTATGTCGGCTTACATAGTAACTGTATTGTTAGGCTTATTAACTGTTTATGGCTTTTACTTAATTCTTGTTGTATATGCTTGTGGCGTACCATTAATGGCTTTTATTAAAGGTGCACGCCATGTGCAACTACTAGCATTTTCCACCTCTAGTTCGGCTGCTGTTATGCCTGTTACAATGCAGGCTGCAGAGGATACTTTGGGAGTATCCCCAAATGTTGCACGTATGGTTGTGCCAATGGGCGCAACTATTAATATGGATGGTACAGCACTATACCAAGCTGTAGCAGCTATTTTCTTGGCCCAAATTTATGGAATTGAACTAGGCCTGCAAGAGTTTGCTATTATTATGCTAACAACTGTTGGTGCCTCAATCGGTACACCAGGCACACCAGGTGTGGGGATTGTGGTTTTATCATCTATTTTGTTAAGTATTGGCGTGCCACCAGAAGGTATTGCGATTATCCTAGGGGTAGACCGTGTTCTAGATATGTGTAGGACTACACTAAATGTTAGTGGAGACCTTGTTGCAAGCACCGTTATGCACAGAATGCTCGGCAAAAGCCTAGACACACTACCGACTGAACAAATAGATGAGGAATAAGTAAAAAAAATGCCTAATTCTTTTTTAGTTAAACGTAGGTTCCTGCCGATTTTTCTTACTCAATTTGGCGGCGCATTTAACGACAACTTTTTTAAATACACCATAATAATGTTTGTAACATTTAACCACGTATATAACGCTCCTCTTGCTAAAGACTGGGGAGTATCTGCAGAGGTAATATCGCAACAGATGACTCTTATTGCCAGTGGTCTATTTATTCTTCCATTTATATTTTTCTCAGCATTAGCAGGTGCAATAGCAGACAAGTACCCTAAAAACCTTGTAGCCCAATATACAAAATTAGCTGAACTAACCATTATGTTATTAATAGCTTTAGGGCTTGTTCTACATAATACCTATTTATTATTATTTAGTTTATTTCTAATGGGTATTCAATCAGCATTTTTTGGGCCTTTAAAATATGGCATTTTGCCAGAGCTTCTAGAAAAGAAAGATATCCTCCGCGCTACCAGTTTTATACAAGCATCAACCTTTATTGCAATTTTAGCAGGTACCGCATTAGGTGGGCTTTTATCCAAAATGGATAATGCTTCTATTTATAGTGGCTCAGTAGTTGCTGTTATTGCAATTATTGGTTATTTAGCAAGCAGAGCAATTCCACAATTACCAGCAGCAGCGCCACACATTAATAAAGTATGGTTATTCTCATCAGAGATAAAAGAAACTCTTGGTTATATTTCTAAAAAGAAAGAACTACTATTTTCAGTCGTAGGGATATCTTGGTTTTGGTTATTAGGAGTGGTTATATTATCTTTATTGCCATCTTTTGTTCTTTACCAAATGTCATCAGATCAAATAGTGGCTACGGCCATGGTCGTTACGGCAACTGTATTTATAGCAATTGGTGCATTATTATGTGGGCAACTAAATAAAAAAGTATCCCAAGCTAATCACATCTTGCCTTGGTCAGCATTATTCATCGGGATAAGCCTAGTAATTCTTGGTTTACTACCTCCGATGATAAAATCTGTAGAGCTTTATACTTTAAACGAAATATTATCAAACATGAGTGGTAGGTTTTATTTTATAATAATTGGGATGTTCTCTATTAGCTGTGGGTTTTTCACAGTACCATTATTTACACTTCTACAAATCCATTCTGATGCACAACACAGAGGAAGAACCATTGCTGCTAATAATATTCTTAACGCTATATATATGGTAGGTGGTGTTGTGTCTGTAAGTGTTCTTATTGGTTATTTTGGTCTAAGTGCAGGAGGTATATTCGTATTACTTGGTGGGTTAACGTTGTTGGTATCTTTCCCTATGCAGTTTATACGCTAGGGCCGAGTTTATAATAATCTCAAGTTCAGATTGAGACTGAATTGACTATACTAGGCCGCACAAGATATACGGTAGTTATCAATTCTCATGTCTTGCTTGTCTTTAACTTCTACCTCAACTCCTAAATAGGCTAAGGCTTGGTCATGGGTAAGGCGTTCTTTAAGAACATTTGCAACATCAGTATTAGCTTCGATGCGGATCCGCCCTTTATGGCTAGGGTTACGCCATAGCTTAAGCAAAATGTCGCCAGATACATACATTGGCCATTTTAAACGAGTCATCAGGTCTTCACCCACTCTTTGGCGGACAATCTCTACTAAACCAGAGCGAGACACAGGCATTATTTCGTGTTCTGTCATGTCAAAAGAGAATATTTCCTCAAGGTAAGTTTGGAACCCTAACCGCTCTGACTCGGTAGTTAGATTAAGAAAATCGACTAAAATGCTTCCGCCTAGCTCGAGTAGTGTGCAAAGCCTAAATACTTCATTTGCCGCGCGCTTGTTTAGCTCCAAGCGGAAATTTTTACTGTTTTGCGGGCTGTTTGCAGAGTCAACATCAATCGAGGTTAATGCTTTTGTCATCTCGATGTGTAGCCTTCCCCCTCCTTGCATATCAAACGTAGGGCCTGCAAGTTGTTCAAGATTAATATCCATCTGTTCTAGTAGGTCTACATCAGGGTGCTTATTTAGCTCAAAAATATTTTCTTCGCGCACATAGTGTGACACCTCTTGGCGAAAGCGATTATCTAAAATCCATACACGCACAGGGTTATCGCCAGCATCTCGCAAAGTTCGGCTAATAGCAGGAGGTGCGGGCCTAATAATACTTGGTATATGTACATCCCCTTCTGGCTTACGTGACAAAACACGACCATCTAGTTTTGCACCTTTTTCGCTAACAGGGGCTCTTGCAATACGTACTATAATTTCCTGTCCTTCAATAAGAGGAAGGCTTTCTTCAGGGACGGTTTTAAGGGGTAAGAACCCATCTAAGGTATGCCCTATATCCACAAAAGCAGCATCAAGCCCTTTAGCAACCGAGCGCACACGGCCAATAACAACAGCTTCATCAAGGAATGGACGAGCAACATCATCATAGTGGACACTTATCAACCGCCCTTCGGGGTCAAATAGTGCTACACGACTATGCCAAATACAAGACTCATAAAGTAAATCATACATCATAACCACAACGCCTAAGTAAGTTTGTTGTTTCAACTAATGGTAACCCAACAACACCAGAGGCAGAGCCATTAATTTGTGATATTAGAGCCCCACCTGTTGCCATTTGTAACCCATACCCGCCAGCAAGCCCTTGCCAATTACTTGGCATTGCAATGTAGCTCTTAATGTCTTTATCGCTTAATGGGCGCACTTTAACTAATGTTACGGTTGTATTCTCATACACACTACCATCAGGAGTTATAGCTACAACCGTAGTTAAAACCCGATGGCGACGACCACTCATCATACGTAGCATTTGTGCTGCTTCTTTGCTGTTTTGGGGCTTCCCTAAAATATTACGACCGACACAAACCGTAGTATCTGCGGCAAGTACAACGCTATTTATGTTGTTTTCTGCAACACAAGATGCTTTTTCGTAGGAAATACGTTGTACATAGTCTTTTGGCTTTTCGCCTTTAAGGGGAGTTTCGTCAATGTCGGCAGGCTTGGTGGTAAAAGTTAGGCCCAGATCTCGCAAAAAGTCCTGCCGCCGGGGCGAACCTGAAGCTAAAATAAGTTCGATCTCTTTATTTTGCACTCTGCACAACCTTAAGTTTATTATCAAATTTAGGTGTAACATCTTCTTCTTTTTTACGCAAGATGTGTGCACCTAAACCGTTAAGTTTTTCTTCTAAACAATCGTAACCACGGTCGAGGTGGTAAACTCTTCTTAAAACAGTGGTACCTTTTGCAATAAGCCCTGCCATAACCAAGCAAGCAGATGCACGCAAGTCAGTAGCCATAACAGGGGCGCTAATTAAGCTTCTTCCGCCTATTATTTCAGATTTATTATTACTTATTGTAATTTTAGTACCTAGCCTGTTTAGTTCGGGAACATGCATAAAGCGATTTTCATAGACAGACTCTACAATTGTACTTTTTCCATTACATTGCGTTAAATAGACCATCATCTGCGCTTGCAAATCTGTAGGGAAGCCTGGGAATGGTTCTGTAGTAATGTTTAAAGGTTTAAGCTTATTAGTTACAGGGGGGATAAAAATATTATTGTCGTTAATCTCTGTTTTAACGCCACTCTTTGCTAATAAATCTAATAGTGCTTGGTTATGGCTAGGTATGGTATTTTGTACTTCTACCCCTTGCCCACCTTTGCCTGCTAAGGCTGCAGCTAAAATAAAAGTTCCTGCCTCAATGCGGTCAGACATAGCAGTGTAGGTAACACTGTAAAGCTGTGGGCGACCTTCAATAGTGATAACATCAGTCCCTGCACCGCTAATTTCAGCACCCATATTATTAAGCATGGTTGATAGATCCACAATTTCTGGCTCTTTTGCGGCATTCCTAATATAGGTTATGCCTTCAGCCAAAGTTGCGGCCATTATTAAATTTTCGGTACCAGTTACAGCAGGGTTTGCTAATGTTATATCAGCACCTTTTAAGCCTTCTGGTGCTTTAGCATGGATATAGCCGTCTATTAGCTCTATCTCTGCTCCCATACTTTTTAGGCCATCAAGCAGTACGTTAATTGGGCGTGCGCCAATGGCACAGCCACCTGGCAATGACACAACAGCTTGCCCAAAACGGGCAAGCAATGGGCCTAATACCAAAACAGATGCACGCATTTGCGATACCAATTCATAAGGAGCTGTAAAATTGTTGATGTGTTCGGCATTTAGTAGCAAAGAGTTTTTCTCTTGCCCCCATTCATATGTAACACCAAGACCGCCCAAAACTTTAACCAGTGTTTTAACATCAGTTAAGTAGGGTATGTTTTTTAGAACAACCGACTCTTTAGTTAATAATGATGCGCACATTAACGGTAAAGAAGCATTTTTTGCCCCGCTAACGGCTACAGTTCCTTGAAGCTCATGCCCGCCTTCAATAACCAAAACATCCATATTTCTTTATAGTCCCATTGTTAAAGCAGGCCACATAATGACCCATTTGATAAAAATTTGCAAAGATATAGCTTTAACCCGCTACTGATTGGCTAATAAACCTTGAATAGTCGCTGTCAACAGCCCCTGCTGGAATTTCGAATATAGCTGGTGTTTGTTCATTATGCAGACGCTTTATCTCTGCCATAACATCGCCTACTCTATTTTTAGATGTTTTTGCAAGTAATACTACTTCTGCACTATTATGGAATTCGTTCTGCCATTGATAAATAGAAATCATCTGCGGCAGAATATTTACACAGCCTGCAAAATGCCGTTGTACCAAATCTTCACCAACTCGTTTTGCCTCGGTTAATGACTCAAAAGTAGCATAAATAACACTTATTTGTTCGGGCATTTTATTTAATCCTTTAATACTGCAGCTAATTTTTCTGCGACCTCTTTTGCATCACCAAATACTAGATATGTATTATCTCTAAAGAACAGGCTATTTTCCACCCCTGCATAGCCAGTATTCATCGAGCGTTTATTAACAAAAACTGTTTGTGCTTTATATGCATGCAAAATCGGCATGCCGTATAATGGGCTTGATGGGTCGTCTTTAGCGTCAGGGTTTACCACATCATTTGCACCAACCACATAAACAACATCTGTTGTTGAAAAGTCGTTATTAATGTCCTCAAGCTCAAAAACTGCATCATAAGGGACATCAGCTTCAGCTAGCAGTACATTCATGTGCCCAGGCATACGCCCTGCAACAGGATGAATAGCAAATTTAACTTCGACCCCTTTACTAGTAAGAGTCTCGTAAACTTCTTTAATTGCATGTTGTGCTTGTGCTACTGCCATACCATAACCAGGCACAATAATAACTCGTCCCGCACCGCTCATCATAAAGGAGGCATCTTCAGCAGCGGCTTCTTTAATCCCTTTTTGAGCAGCAGCTGCACGGTCAGACTGCTCATCGGCATCTGCACCAAAGCCACCAAGAATAACGCTAATAAAAGAACGATTCATAGCTTTACACATAATATAAGAAAGTATCGCCCCTGACGACCCAACCAAAGCACCAGTAATAATCAACAAAGTATTATTAAGCGTAAATCCAGTTGCAGCCGCAGCCCAGCCCGAGTAACTATTAAGCATAGATACAACCACAGGCATATCAGCCCCACCAATCGGGATAATTAAAGTAACTCCAAGGATAAGAGCTAGAACACACATAATTGTAAATGACATAAAATCAAAAGTCATAATAAAGTCTATACCAAAGCCGACCATAGCTATAAATAGTAAAAAGTTTAAAAAATGCTGCCCTGTAAAAGATATTGGTGCAGAACGAAATACACCCTGTAGCTTGCCAAAAGCAATAATAGAGCCAGTAAATGTAACAGCACCAATAAATGCACCTACAAAAACCTCAGTCAATAGTACATAATCATGTTGCCCTTCGGCTACATGGAGTAACCCCAAACCAGCAGCAACTAAAACGGCAGCCAAGCCAACAAAGCTATGTAAAATTGCCACTAATTGCGGCATAGATGTCATGCTTACTTTTAAAGCCATAGATATACCAATAATAGCACCTATCCCCATCGCAGCAAAAACCCAAATATAGCTAACAACAGCAGGGTTAATAAGCGTTACTCCGATTGCAATAGCCATTCCAACCATGGCACGCATGTTACCACTACGTGCAGTTTCAGGGTTAGCCAACCCTTTTAGCCCCAAGGTAAATAAAATGCCTGCAAATAAATATACAAGTGCAAAAATATCTGCTGTTAAGTAAGGTGCAAGCTGTGCTTGGAAGTCAGACATTTATTTTTTCCCCTTAGCTGTATTGGTTGTTTTCGCTTTTTTACGGAACATCGCAAGCATCCTTCTTGTAACAACAAAGCCACCGAATATATTAATAGATGCTAAAACTACTGCAATAAAGCCAACGATTTTTGCATAAAACAGTGGGGCTGCGTGCATTGTTTCAAGTTCAGCAAAGTCAACCATACCTGTAACCAAAATAGCACCTACAATAACAATCCCAGAAATAGCATTAGTAACTGCCATTAGTGGAGTATGTAACGCAGGTGTAACTCCCCAAATAACGTGGTACCCAATAAAACATGACAATACAAAAACAATAATTGATATGGTGATTGGCTCTAACATAATAACTTCCTCTATTTGCCTTGGTGGCGAACTTTACCATCTGCAACAAGCAGAGCGGCGTTGATAATATCATCTTCAATATTTAAATTAACTTTTCCTTCTAATGCTATGATTTTCATCAGGTTTGCCAAATTTCTACCGAAGAACGTGCTAGCATCAGCTGGCAACATTGCAGCATAGTTTGTATGGCCAACAATAATAACACCATGTTTAGTAACAACTTTATCTGCTTCACTTAATGGGCAATTACCGCCACTTCCTGCTGCCAAATCAACAATAACGCTACCTTGGCGCATACCTTTTACTGTAGCTTCTGTTACTAGTACTGGGGCAGCTCTACCTGGGATTTGTGCAGTTGTTACTACAATATCAAATGTTTTTAGTTTATCCTGCAGCGCTTGTTGCTGCTTTTTCTTGCCTGCTGCAGACAGCTCTTTAGCGTAGCCACCTTCTCCGCTTGCGGTTTCGGCAATGCCTAAATCCATAAACTTAGCACCAAGAGATTCTATTTGTTCTGCTACTTCTGGGCGTACATCATAAGCTTCTACAACAGCACCAAGCCTTTTGGCGGTTGCAATGGCTTGCAGACCAGCGACCCCTGCTCCTAACACAGCAAACCTAGCTGGTTTTGCACTGCCTGCAGCTGTCATCATCAATGGCAAAAACCGCCCGTAATAGTGGGCCGCTTCAAGAACAGATCGGTAGCCTGCAATATTAGCTTGTGATGATAATACGTCCATTGCTTGCGCACGTGATGTACGTGGAATACGCTCGAGCGAAATAACATTAACCTGTTGTTTTGCTAGTGCTTTTAAAATTTTTTCAGCAGTTCCGCCCTGAGTAAGACAAACTAACAGAGAGCCCTTTTTAAGTTCTGACACCTCTTTTACAGTAGGCAAGTTAATTTTTAGAACTACATCTGCTTGCCATGCTTGCTTAGTAGTTGAAATGCTTGCACCTGCTTTTTTATATTCAGCATCAGAGAATTGTGCCTTATCTCCGGCATTTTTCTCTATTATAATAGAAATATTTTTGCCTAACCCTGTAAAACGGCTGACATCCACTGGTGCTAACGCAACACGTGTTTCATTTTTCTGAGTTTCTGAGACTATTCCAATGCGCATTATTTGCACCTATCTTATTTTTTTAGCAAACATCATTCTAAATGCTAATTACCACTTTGTCAGGTACAAAAATAAAAGGCACTCCGTAAGAGTGCCTTTTATTTAACCGTTAATAGCCTTAATTTAGTCCTCAATTATTCTGGAATTTAGATTCTTAAGGTTGTAATCTAGCTCATAATGAACTGTATTTGCTTTATTCTTTGATCCTACAGATGCTTTAATAGTACCAGACATGGCCTTAATACGTAAAAAATATATGTGTTTAGGCATTTTTCTACCTTGAAGAATATAGCCATCACCAATGATATCTCCACAAACCTTAATTAAATCATAGCGACCTACAAATATTACATAAGCTTCGGTAGGGATATCAGGCGCTGAACTACTCCAATTCCCAGATGCTTCGAAGAATTTTGAGTTAGATTCATTTATTCTGTATTTTGCTTCATAAAGAAGCTCAATATTAATAGATCTACCATCTTTAGTAGCTTTACTGCTTTTTTTGATTTGTGGTAGTAGTTCTTCCTTAAGGCGAAACCTTGACTGTTGAACACCTTTTCTTGTTACTAGTACATGGCCTATATTTATGTGCTTTACTGCAGAACCATCACGATGAAATAAAGGCTTCCCCTTTTGCTTAAAATCAAAAACCTCAATACCATTAGAAATCTCTAACAAAGCTTTACCAGGATTATGATTTACATTAACTGTAAAACAATTATCAAACATACTCATAGATATGCTCCTATAAAATAGTGATAATTTGGAAAAAAGAATAATTAGATAATAATCATTATAGATACATAGTCTCTAGCATCTGTTTTTACAAGACAATAAATATTGTTATAAGTAATCCCTAATATAAAAAATAAAAGGCACTCCGTAAGAGTGCCTTTTATTTAATTTTACAATATTTTTTCTACAAAAGAGATGTTCTCTTTATCATAAGTTAGCTTATATCTAACTGCTATGCTTTCATCCTCTGCCAACTTTACAAAAAGTTTTGGCCTATTAGAAAAAGTTTTTAGTCTAACCAACATAATGTCTTTAATGTGGTTTTTTTCATTATCAGAGATAATTCCTTGCCTCATAACTATGCAGTCACGAACATTAAATAGCCCTACATTGCCAATAATCATTACGTATGCTTCATCAGGCACAATATTATCGTCTAATTTTACAAAATATCTACGCTTATTACTTTTTAGGTACTTAGCCCCATAAAGAAGCTCTATTGCCGCTTCTTCATTATTTCCATCAACGCAACTTTTTTTCTGTATTTCTGATAACAACTCTGGCTTAATTCTGTACCTTGGCAGATAATATCCATTTTCTGGATTTATTGCGTAACCAACCTTTATTTCTTTTGTAGATAAAAGGCCATTGTGGTATACGGGGTCTCCTTTTATTCTATACTCGTAAACTCTTATCCCTGCAGAAATATTTAAACCAAAGTTTTCAACACCATGATTAATATTTATTGTAAATAGGTTATCAAATGTACCCATGGGTGTACTCCTATAAAACAGTGTGGTTTGGAAAAAAGAAAAATTTAGATAATAGTCATAATTTAAATAAATAGTCTCTATTATCTACTTTTACAAGATCTATATAAACAAACGTATAGTATAAAACATAAAAAGCACCCATTACGGGTGCTTTTTATGCTCGAATATAAACCAATCATATTTTTTTCACTTTGATTGACCTAACATCGTAAGCCAGCTGAAAGCTGACTTCACTGCCATCATCGGCAGTAAGTATTACAACTGGAGTCTCACCAGCAACAGGAACCCTGACAAGACACACGTCACCATGCACCTTACCATCTTTATTGGTGTAGCCCTGTTCTAGGATTTCACCATCTACGGTGGTTTTGTTAAATAGGCCTATTAATAAAACATAGGCCTCACATGGAGTGGTGGCATCTGTACCGCCACGCTTATTCCAATCCTTAGAAACACCGAAAAATTTACTACCATGGGCGTTAATAAACTGTGCTTCGTTCATTAAATTAACAAACTGTGGAACCTTAACGCCTGTAGCATTAGCTCTATTACGTATGGTTCCCTCCAAAGAAGGCACCAATAAATCATGCACCCGCAACTGCGGACGTGATGGTTTCCCGTCTCGCGGCGTTAATTCAGAATGGCCCCCTACAAAAACAAATGGGGCACTGTTATTGTCGAAATGATAGTCAAACACCTGAATACCAGTGTTAACTATCAATGATGTATCAACACAGCTAAGGCCATATTTGCCCGTTACTGTAAAGCAATTAGGAAACATATTCATAGAAGAATCTCCAGAAAGAAAAAGCAACCACGGGTGTGGCGCCTAACTCTACTGAATCCAATAAAACCTATCATTTTAAAAAATTAAAATAGGTTAAGAAGAAAAAAGTAATAAGATTAACAGTAGTATTAGCTAACAGATGGGAAGAGTACTTAATTTTTACAAGTTTAATTATTATATACATAAAAAAAAGCACCCCTTGCAGGGTGCTTTCTCTTAGAAATTAAACTTCTTAGAAGTTTACGCCAACTTGTACCCAAGCTTTTTTAGTGTCCGTAAACGGAGCATCTTTAGCATTGTAGTCAGCATATTTTGCTAACAAGTTGATTTTTTTGAATGGTTGCCATGATGGCAGAGAATAAGACTTAGCAATTGCAAAGTTCCACTCTGTACCAAAGTTACCAGTTTCTTGACCTTCATAGTCATGATAAACAGCTGTAAAGGTTGTTCCATCAACCCACTTAGCCATATCAGCTACTTTATATGAAAGTTTAACATAGGCATCTTCTAGACCATTTGCAGGTGTAGACAAGAATTTATCAGCCCAACCGTTATGCGCATGTGCTGTAGCAAGAGGTGTTTGGAAAGCACTTGTGCCGTCGCCACCTAGAACTTCATAACCTGCTTGCAATGTTACACCATGAGCAGAAATTGCTGGAGCAACATGGTAGTACTCTTGGCTGTAGTTTGCAGTGTTATTTGCATAGTCGCTTTGAGTTGCAGCTTCAGCTTGGTAGCTAAATGTCCATACGTCATCAATCGCAACTTTACCAGTAGTACGCAAACCATAAGTTTGTGAAGAACTACCAGGCAATGTTTCAAGGTCGATAAGCAAACCATAAGCAGTAGCGTTCAACCAGTCGCTAAACTTGTAACCAACACGAGCAATATGAGTTGCACTGTCTACGTCACCTGCTGGGTTGTCATTACCAAATACACGCTTGATGTTCCAAGCATAACCATATTCTACATTAAGGTTTTCGATACCTTTATATGAAGCAAATACAGAGTCATATGCTTGGTCATTTTGACGCCAACCAACTGTACCTATAAAACGTTGGTTGTCTAAGTTAAGACCTTGGCGACCTACTTTAATTTCGGCATCGTGACCAGCCCAAGATACCCATGCTTGGTTATTAGCAGTATCA
>JAJFIW010000034.1 GCA_021774615.1 Alphaproteobacteria bacterium
CATGGTGTTATACTCCTAGTTCGATAGTTAATGATAAAAGATGAAATGGTGCAGGCTGAGTCTGGAAAATACGTGCAGCTGGCTCGCGGCTAACCCCACCTAAAGGTACTTTCAGCCACCCGCTTTTTGCTGCAGGAGGGGTATCTAAAATATTGTCGCCAAATACTTTAAATGATGGTCTAGTTAATGTTCTACCAGCCTCGACCCATACTTGCCCTGACGCTTCAAACAGCATATTCATTGCTATTAAACGGCGGTTCTCGCCCATCATTTGTTGGTTAAATGGTGCAAGTAATGGCAAGGTTTTTACTTCTACTGTAAATGGCAGTCCTGCTTGTACGGTGCTAACAGGCTCGCTTGTGGTAATGTTTGCGCTACTAACTGTTGTGTCTGCCAAAGTAAAGCCATCGCCAACTACGGAAACATTCTCCCCTTCTAAGTGGTCAAACCCACTCCACAAGCTTTGCGGTGTGCCTGCGCTATCGCTAGTTCCACTGTCTAGTAATAGGCTATTATCTAGTTTCTCTAAATACTGCACATCTACGCCATTTATATTGCGCTGTACAATAAAGTAAACATCATCTCCGACCACTGCAGTGTCGGTAAATGTGCCTGTGGTTTCAAACAGTGTCCAAGCCCGCAAATTTTGGCTGCGCAGCGTATTTAAAACCGCTACTGTACCGTCACCATTTACTACATATAAAAAATTTGCTCCATCAGCCGCAGTAGAGCGACGCAATGCCATATGCTTAATATTACCAACCAAATGCGCCGACAGTAACGTTACATCATCAGTTGCAAAGGCTTGTTCAACATCAGAAAATAAGAATGAACGAATAACCCTGCCATTTGCTTCCACAAACAAAGTTGCTCCATCAATGCTCTCAGGGCGAACATTGCCGCTACCGTGGAATGTGCCTCGTTGTAAAGTAATATTGTCGGGTGTAATAGGGCTACTAATACTCCCTGCTGACGCTAAAAACTCGCCACCCGTTGTAAATATCTGCAAGCCTCGCCCTGGGAAAATATTACGGATAACATTGGCTCTGTCGTCATCAATTGTAACGTCAATTGCATCAGCTGC
Organism: Alphaproteobacteria bacterium; assembly: GCA_021774615.1. Taxonomy (GTDB): domain Bacteria; phylum Pseudomonadota; class Alphaproteobacteria; order UBA1280; family UBA6503; genus UBA6503. The sequence continues at coordinate 1,085 of JAJFIW010000034.1, forward strand.
ACTGGCACTATCTACATCAAAATCAAAAAACGAGCCTACTTTAGAAAACAGCAAAGTTTGCGGCCTACTTTTAAGCCCACCCAATACTAACCGCCCTTGGTAAAAAGTAATCGAGCGTGCCCAACCACGACTAGCACTTATTACAGGCTCGTAGCCAGTTTCTAATTGCCAATCGTTTATAGCAGCAAGATTTGTGTTAGAAAGCTCAACCCGTACCGAGCCTTTAGCAATAGTTGAGCTAGTGATAGACGTTATAAGTACTCTGCCATCGTTAATATTTACAAACTGCCCCACATGGCTACTATTCCAAAAAGCAGCAGCTGTGGTTAAATTAATTGTGCCTGATACACTGTCTGGCGTACATGTGGTCGCAGGCGATGAAAGCGTGATACCACTAAATGCGAAAGATGGAACATTATTAAAAACTACATTATTCGCCGTCCAATTGCTGTCAGATATACGGGCAATCTCGATTGGTTCTATGTCAGGATGAACCAACAGCAATACATCATTAGACTGGGTCCAATTCATCTCGGCCAAAATAGCTGTGGTAAGCGTACTAATAGGTGCGGTAGTGATTGTTGCAACTAGCGTGTCATCTCGGTATACATCAAGTTTTCCAACTGCAAAAACGAACAGGTATTCTTGCTCATCATTAAAAATGAATGGTACTAAGCGTGTTGGAGTTGTGCCTGCGCCAAGGTCGGCTACAAATCTAAGACCATCTCTACGCCTTACTCCACCTTGTGGTAATACAACTACGTTCCTAAGTTTTGCAGCACCCGCATAGTAATTGTCGATATCGGTGCGGCCAAACAAGGTGGGGTCAAGTTCTCCACCAACGAACGAATTTTGGTTATAACGTACTTTTGCCATTTACTTACCCCCGCACGTTCGAGAGCAAAAAGTTATGCTCTGGTAGGTTTGCTGTGGTTTGTTGTTGGGCATCAATACTGCGCGAACGGATAATTTGTTGGTTCGATTTTTCAGCCATAAGACGGCTTTTAGCTACATCTTCTTGGAGTGCTAGGGCTAGTATCTCAGCCATTTTAAGCTCTACCGCTCGTACAAAATAAGCAGGCATTTTACTTTCTTGCGGTCGGAACAAATAAGTAATCCGAATAGCTGGAGCATTGGTATAAAGGCGGTTTTCAAAAGTGCGGAACTCTTGCTCGGTGTCGGCAGCAATCAAGCGCAATATTTCAGATGGAAGCTGGTAAGCATGCCTAAACCCAAAAAGTGGTTCGTCTACTAATTGTGCAAGTTGCGCTTGGCCTGCGGCAAAACGCCATGGGTATACTTGGAGTAATTCATCGCGGGTTACATCGTATAAATTAGCGCACAGTTTAGCTTCGCGGCTACCTTCTTCAAAACTGGTTATTTCGTCTGCACCAATCATCAGTAAAGCGGAACTGCATATAGATAGGGGAGTTGTCATTGGTGGGTGTCCTTTCTAAAATGCGGTGGGTAAGTTTGTTTGACTAAACCACCCACCGCCGACTTAGGTACGTTGATTAAGCTTCAAGAGTGGTTAGTTCTACCAATCCTAAATCATCAATAACGCCAGCACCCGCAGACAAAAAGCCTGTTACACGGTGTGCGCCGTATTGTTCGTCCCAGTCAATCCGGACTGTTGGCTCCATATTTACCGCCAAACCAATTGCTGATTTATGGTAAGCAAAGCCCGTACGGTCATTAATACTAATCGGCAAGCCGCCTTCGTCGCGGTTACCAACTTTCTTGATTTTGAAACCATAAAAAGTATCTAAATCACCACTTACAAGTGCTTTAACATTGTTAAAGTCGCTGCTAGTTGCTTGGTTGTCTTCAAGGAGACTATGCAAGCCCGATGGAGATACAATTAAAGTACGGTCAGTATCAGGAACGCCATCTTCATCAAGCAGCTTTGCTGATTCACGAATCGCATCAATCGTTAAATTAGCCGCAACGCCAGAAATGTTGTTTGCAACTTGTTTTGTTGGTGTAGCTGCAACCAAAGTATCGATGATAACTTGGTCTAGGCGACGGCCAAGAGCTGTTGCAATTGTTTCGACAAGTTCCATTTTTTCGTCAAACGGTACTTGGTTATCCAAGAAGATGTCGGTTAGCTCAGACGCGGTGAAGTTTTTAACCGCTACTTGCACTGGTTGATGGGTAATATTCATCAACGGAATAGCAGTATGGATAGTTGTACGCTCGGCAGCATTACCACGACCCATTAGGTTAAATTGTACAGTTTTAGCACCTCTAATATCACGCACTCTAACTGTGTCACGCAGGTTACCTGCTTCTTGGAACTTATGTGTGACTTCCTCAGCAAATTGAGTAGCCAACACGTTTACCAAATCAATAGACATAATGTTATATCCCTTTTAACTTTGTTTTAACGGTTAAACGGGTGAACCCAAGAAAATGGGAGCCGAAAGAAAAGACTAGTCTTCAAGCAAACGGGGCTAGAAAGGTTAGCCGTTTATATAGAGTAGAGCTTGAAGCGCATATAACCTTTCCCTTAACTAAAGAATGGCATAGTGCTATAATCCCTCGCAAGTAACGACACAGATTTTTTTTACAAGAAAGCCATAAACATGACCAACATGCACCATTACCGCCTTGACAAACTAGTGCGTGATAAAGCGGTTGCTAATATGGAAGACGATAATGCAGACGTTACATACCGAGCATTAGGAAAAGGCGAATTCTGCGAGCGTCTTGGGCTTAAATTACAAGAAGAAAGCCTTGAGTTAGCCCAAGCCATTAAAGCAAATAACTCTGCCGACATTAAAGACGAACTAGCTGACGTTATGGAAATAATTATAGCATTAGCCGCCGCAAACAATATTTCTAGCGACGAACTAGAGCAAACACGCAAAGACCGAGCCCAAAAACGCGGCAGTTTCGATAAAGCCCTTTACGTAGAACAAGTAGCCTGCCCTATCGGCTCGTTTTTTGACATTTACTTTGATAAAGACCACCAAAAATACGGTAAGTTTGAGCCTAAAGAATAATTAAATATCCCACCCCAAAGGCTCTTTTTGGAGCACGGCTTTAATGCGTTGTTGGCCGCTTTTAAGGCGTTGCCATTCGCCGCCACCACACAAGGCATATTGCAAGGCATCAGAAATGTGGGAATGTTCGTCTTTTGCGGGTTGGTTTGCGGGGCGAGGGCTACCATTTTCATAAACGGTGGCATAGTGGTAACCACCTCGCAACGCTTGGCGCAAGCAAATGCAATCAGCATTTAAAACCAGCCCTGCGGCATTATCGAACCTACGAGCTAGCACATTACGCACACTACTTAGTCGGTCGGACAGGTTTTGGGTTGGTGCAGGGCGCACTCGCAAGCCGTAGCCTTTAAATACATCAAAAGCAGTACGCGCGTCGGCTTGGTTCCGCTGCCCGCCTGCGGGGTCACCCCACAATATAAAATTCTGCTCTTTGGGGAAATGTTCTTTCATGGCGGTAAGCAAAACAGGGGCAAATTGTTCTGCGCCCATAATCCCGTCGGGTACCATTTCGTGGAATACTCGCCATTGCCCATTTGCCGCTTGCTGCAAAAATACGGCCGCTGGGGTCAAGCCAAAATCTAGCCCTATTATTACTGGTTTATGGAGGTCTAAAATTAATGCTTTTACTGGTGCAACATGCAAACGTTCGTCCCACAATGTGCCAAAAACTGGTTGCCCTTGTTTTAATGCCCCATAATTACCGTGCACCATTACGTCAACCGCATCTGTGTCGCCTGCACTTGCAGCACATATTTGTTGGTAATAATCGTGGGGGAGGTTTTCGAGGTTTTCGGCCTCTTTCGACAGCCCCGAGGGTTGTTTGAATATTTCCCAGCCCTTAGGGCGCTCTTCCTCAAACTTTTTAAACCACCAATGGCGGTCGTGGGGTGGGTTGGTGTCCATAATAATCCCCCGCCATGTGGCACCGCCATCTCGTTTTGATGGGTACCTGCCGCAGCGTTCTATCAAGGTTCGTACTACTTGCCAGCTTACTTCTGATGCTTCGTTTACCCATGCCCCTGTACACTCGAACGACTTTAATTTACGGACATCAGCCTCGTGGTCGAGTGCTAAAAACACAAACTCTACCTCTACATCGTCAAAGCGCATGGTTTGTACCATTGGTGGGGTAGCTGTAAAATTGCCACCAAATAAATGAGGAGGGAACCAATCTTGGAAAGTTTTAAGGGTAGTGTGTTTTAGCTCGGCATAGGTATTACGAATAATTAACCAGCGGCTGCGCCTAACCCCGTCTTTGCCCGCCTCTTGGCTACACGCTCGGCGGAATAGCTCCCAACAGCATGCACTACTTTTACCCGAGCCCACAGGCCCCATAAGCCCTCGAACCATACAATTACTACGGATAAACTTAGTGGCAGTTTTTGCTGGGGTGTAGGATATCTCAATCATTCGGGATATTTAATATAACTTTTACTTTGGGGGTGTCCTGATCGTTTTCAGGCTCGGCGAATAAAGCTTCGAGGCGTTTTGCGCTGGCAATACGGTCGGACGGTTTTAGGTCTGGGTCTTGGAGAATTTGCCAATAAAAATCCACCAAACGACTAAGTAGCGTTTTTTTGGTAGGTCTTTTAGGTGATTTTTTTAAGAAAGTGTCTTTATTGCTCATAATTATAGCTTACATATATAACCCACAGCCTTGCAAATATTGGCGGTATAATTTAGGATACGCCCTATGGAAAAGATAGACAAAACTCTTAATGGCAGCATGCGCCCTTTTATATTCGAGCATATCCCTGTTCGGGGTAGGTTATTGCGTATCCCTAATATTACCGACCAAATAAACTCTTTAGAAACAGGCGAAGATGCCATAGCTAGTTTGCTTGCGGAAATGCTAGCAGCCTCAGTAGTGCTAGCTTTCGACATGAAAGACAAAGCCAATATTACGCTGCAAATAACCTCGCAAGGTAAATTGCCAGTGTTGCTTACAAAGTGTAATTACAAAGGTGTGCTCCGTTCGTTCGTTAAAAAAGAAGGGGTTATTGACCCTAAAGAAATTGCTTTGGAACAAGAAAAAGAAAGCATTTTTACCGTTACTGTAGACTACGGCCGCGACAAAGAGTCGTACCAGTCTATAGTGCCAATTAGCACTAAGTCTATTAGCCACACGGTGGAAAATTACTTCCAGCAGTCGTCACAGCTACCAACTCTGTTTAAAGTATTTAGCCAAACAAACGAGGGGGGCAAAACATCGTGCGGGGCAATTTTGCTCCAAGCAATACCAAATAAAGAGCCCGTTTCCGACGACGACTGGAAGCGGATGGAATTATTACTATCAACCTTACGTAACGAAGAGGTTATCCCCGGGGACATTAAAGAAATAGACCTATTAAGCCGCCTTTTTGCAGAAGATGACGTACGGGTATTCCACAAGCAATCGCTAACATTTGCAGCCGACACCAACCGTGCACGGATGGTAGAGGCTTTAAAAAGCATAGGTATTGAAGAATGCAAAACTCTGCTAGAGGAAGAAAACGGCGTACTGCAAATGAAAGACGAATACACCGGCCAAACCGAAACCTTCACCGCTGCCGATATTACCGAGATATTTAAATAGTAATGGTAAAAAGAGCACATAGCTGTGTATTTTTGTTGATATATATAGCTTAACATTTGACAAAACATAACTATTAAGCCGAAAATGGTGCATAAAAATAAAAATTACAGAGGCTAACAACAGATGAAACGCTATGTTCGGTTATTCAGCTTTATCGCTATTTTAAGTACTGTTGGCTTACTTGCTGCTTGCAACGGCAATATGTATTTTAAGCCCGACCGCCAAGGTGTTGACGAGAATGGCCAAGCGATGACAATTACTGAAGCAAAGTCGGTTGAGGAAGGTATTATCCAAGCATTCCCAGACCTGCCAGTGCCAGCTTCACACCGGATTGACTTGGTAGAGAGTGTTATTTTCACTAGCCCATCACAAACCGTTGGTAAAATAGTGTTGCGTGGTAATGCAGCTAGCTCTAGCTTATTCCGCTTTTTCGAAAGTGCGATGGTTGACAAAGGTTGGAGTAGCGTTAACGCATTCCAGTCGTCAGTATCCTCACTCTACTTTGCCAAACCTGGGCGTTTTGTAGCTATCGTTATTACTGAAGATAGCTCCGTATACATAAACGTTGGCCCTGAGTAGAAATTAGAAATTTACTAGAAATAGTAAAAACGCCCCCAATGGGGGCGTTTTTTTGATACGTTCTTACTCTTCAAGAAAAACTATTAACATATGCATCATAAATAGCTTGGGCTATTTGTGGGGTTTTATCGTTATGGGAAACAATGTGCATATCTATTTTTTTGTCGTACTCGTGGTTATGGTATTTTTCTAGCTCTTTAGTGGCAACCTCTAACCTTGAGCCATCGTGGTCACGGTTATCTTTATCTAAGCGTTCCTTAAGCACGGCAAGAGATGGAGGAGTTACGTAAACAACGAATAATCTGTTATTAACAGCTTTTCTTACTGCATCAACTGGTTCAATAATAAAATCTAGCACAGGGAGCAGTTCTCTCTCGAAGCTATCAAAAATAGCATCTTTAGGAGTACCATAATAAGCACCATAAACATGATTAGAGAATATATATCCACCGTTAGCTTCTTTTTTCTTATATTCAGCCTCGGTTACAAAAATTTTGTCGTCATTTGTACGCCGTGGTGGTCGAGTTGTTTCTGGTTGGATGTAAGCAAACCTAGAGTCTATTTTTTGTAACTCACGGATAATGCTGTTTTTACCAACGCCAGAAACACCCACAATAAGTAAGAACTTTGATTTAGGCATAAATCCACCTCTGAATAAGTAAAAGGCCACCCTTTATAACAAGAATGACCCTCTAACTTAGTTTAACTTAAACTAGCGGTTATCGCCGCTGCCTTTAATAACGCCACGAGCCATACGGTCTTCTAGCTTTGCTTTGTTCATAGAAATAATTTCGGTCAGGTCAACATCTAGTGCAGTTGCTAAGCGTGCTGCATACCACATAACATCGCCTAATTCTTTACTTAGGTTCGCGCGCAGTTCAGGGGTGTCTTGGTCGCGGAATAGTTTTTTAATACAGTTAGAAACTTCACCAGCTTCGCCACTCATCCCTAGTGAAAGGTACATTAGCTCTTCAATTCTGCCAGTATTAGATTGTGGGTAAGCTGCGGTGTTAGCAGTCCACTCTTGGTATTCTCTAAGGCTAATTTCTGGTGTGGTGGTTTCTTTGTGTGCAAGATTAGTCATGATTAATTCCCCCTTATTGGTGTTTCCATTGTCGGTATGTATAGTACACGGCGCCTAAAACAAATGCCATAACTATAATGTTCCATGCGGCTAAAGTTAGCCCAAAAATTGTAAAGTCAATGCGGTCGCAAGGTGGTGGTAAAATGGGTTTTTGCAGTGATGTTATAAAGTCATTTACATTATCTGGAATAACTATTTTTGTATTACTACAACCTGTTGGTGCTGCTATTATTTTATATTGCACTAATACTTGGTATATCCCCATACCAAAACCATAAATAGCGGCTAAGGCAACCCCACCTAAACCTACAAAACGTGGGATTTGAGGGATTACTGCAGCAATAATTGCCACAGCTGTTAAAGCCCAATGCCCATAACGTTGCATCCAACACAAATGGCAAGGGCGGGCATCAAAGCCGTATTCTAGAATAAATGCTGAGATAATTAATAAAGCACCAAATACTGCAAACAAAAGAAATTGTTTAGCAGCAGGTAATTTATTATAAATGCTCAGCCATTCATTAACTAGTTTTCTCACTCAGTACGCTCCAAAATAGCTACAAAGAAGCCATCAGTATCGGTTGTATGTGGTGCAAGGCGCAAAGTAGGAGTAGCTACAGGGCATTCGTCTTTAATTACCCCTTCGGCTGCTAGCTCTTGCCACACGGTTTGTATTGGAACCATTTTAAAGTCTTTATTGCTAGAAAGAAAGCGCTCTATTTGCACTTCGTTCTCGGCATGTAAAATAGAACAAGTAGCATAAACTAAACGCCCGCCAACTTTTACCAAGCGTGATGCATTGTCTATAATATCTTTTTGTATAGTGCATAGTTCATCAAGCCGCTTTTGGTTTAACGACCACTTAGCGTCAGGGTTACGGCGCCAAACACCACTACCACTACATGGTACATCTAATAAAACTGTGTCTTGGGTTCGTTTGTGGCGTTTAATCCAAGTTTCGCCATCTTCCCACAGGCGGACAATAACGTTATCTGCCCCTGCTCGACGTAAGCGCTTGCGTAGTTCATCTAGTTTTTTAGGGATAATGTCACCAACAGTAAGCATGCCTTTGTTTTGCATCATCGCAGCTAATGCTAGGGTTTTACCACCAGCACCTGCACAAAAATCTGTTACTTTACTGCCTTTTTTTGCCCCACATAATAGTGCTACAAGCTGCGAGCCTGTGTCTTGGACCTCGAACAAGCCTTTACTAAAGGCTTGCATACCAAATAAATTACCTGGTTCTGGTAAGTGCAGCCCTTCGGGGCTAAATGAGGTAGGGTAAACAGAAAGCCCCTCTTCTTCCAGAGCTTTAATAAGATCTTCGGTTGAGCCTTTAAGAGTATTAAGACGAACATTAGTTGGAGCTTTAACATTTAATGCTGCCATTGCTTCTGGCAAATTATCGCCAAATGCTTCTGTGAGTGAGTTTTCTAGCCATTTAGGGTAATTATATTGGGCATGGATTGGTGCTTTTTCTGCCGTTTTCCAAATATGAGCAACTTGTTTTTCGTCGGCAGTTAATTCTGTGGGTGAATATTGTTCGCCAGTGAAAACATCGTAGATATCTGCTGACTCGCCCAATACTAGGTTTGCCGCTACTTGCAACCGTGGAGTGCGCTGTAAGCCAATATCTTTTAAAGACCAGTCTATTAGGCCTTGGCTGCGTAAAGTTTGGTAAACAAGCCCCGAAATTGCCTTTTTATCTTTACTACCGATATAGCGATGATTCTTAAAATAAAATGCTATTACTCTGTCAACTGGGCGTTGGTGCTCGGCTGTATCTTCTAAAATTTCAATGGTTGCTTGAACTTGGGCTGCATATTGCATGATGTTTTCCTTATAAATCAAAACTGATATTTACAGCACTGTTCTATCCGCTACAATGATTAAATGAAATTTTTACTAAACATTTTGTTATTTATACTAATATTACCTATAGCTAATAGCTATGGACAAGTTAATATTACAGCACCTAAAACCATTCAAATTCCTCAGACATCTATAGATAATCAGACCAGAGAAAGGCTGCTGCTAGCATCATCCGAGCTTGATAGTTTTATTATAGATTATAGAGAAACCCTAAAGACTACAAAAACAGAAAAAATCCCAGCACTACGAATAGAAATTGCCAAAGGTATGAAAGAAATCCTTGATAAATACAATCTAACCAATAAACAGTTAGCAGAATGGCGTAAAGAATTAGACATAAAAAGAAGTGACGATTTAAAAGACCCTGCCTTTAGCGCCATTGTAAAAAAACTAGGCACTAAAGGCGAGTAAGTCTTCAAAAAATATTAGCCGATAATGCCAATAATAAGTGCAGTAGCTAATATAGCCATACCCATTGCTAGAAATGGGTTATCTTTAATCCACATCCGCATTTCTTCTTGGCTTGGCATTTTGCCTTCTTTGTACCAAGTTTTAATGGTATCCCATGCAGCACCTTTTTGCTCTAGTGCTTCGATACGTGCTTCCATATCGTCCATGCGTTCTTCATCTGTCTTTGCATTAATTTTTATAGGTTTACTTGACATCGTCTTATCCTATCATTAATTATCATTTTACTTAGTTATAGATTTTGCTCTATTTCTATCGCTCTTTCAAGCCATATAAAAGACTCGTCTAACATATCTCCCATAAAATAGCGTTTATCGAGGTAATGATATGCTAAAGCTGCAGATGCATGCATTGAGGAACGAGTACTACCTTCTGTTGCGCGCATTAGTTCAATCCGGTCTTGTTCTGTAGCCATTGGGGCAAAGCGCCAGTCTCGGATTAAATGTGCTAGTGCATTGATACGTTTCGAGCCTTCTAGCTTATACGCCCATTTAAAGGCATTCGCCGTGGTTTGTTCATCAAACGCTTGGTGCGTTGGTGGGCAGTTTTTATTTTTTAAAGTACAGTTAAAATACTCTGGCTTTGCGTAATAGAGGTAAATACTTTCTATAGCTCCATTTAAGCCATCGTCAGCCAATGCTTCAAGCCTTCTAAGCCCTTCATTACCACGTATATGTCTATACATAGGGTCTTTAATCAGGAACATAGAAACATGCAATTCTTTAATTTTTTCCTGATGTGACTGGATAACATCGGTATATTTGCTCATGTCTATAACTGGGTCTTTGAGCATAAATGTAGCAAAAAATGATGCGCCGAAAATACCAACCCCAACTATTATAAATAATAACATTCTTCGTATATTCATAATATTCTCTTATATTTGTTTTTCTTCTTTATCGTCAAGCCAGTGGGCTAGAACTTGTACGATGCTATCTTTTCTAACAGGTTTACTTAAGAAGTCGTCCATCCCTACTTCTAAACATCTACTTCTGTTATCAGACATGATATCAGCTGTAAGTGCTACAATTGGCATCCGCGGTAGGTTATTTTCTTCTTCAAAAGCACGGATATTTCTTGTTGCGTCAAACCCATCCATCTCTGGCATTTGGCAATCCATAAAGACTAAGTCGTACTTATTATTCTTTATCTTATCAACTGCATCAACCCCATTAACTGCAAAAGAAATATTACAATCTAGCTTACCTAAAAATTTCTCCATAAGAATACGGTTCATCTCAACGTCTTCTACTACAAGAATACGTGCTCCATTAATAACTTCTGAAGGCTCATGGACAACCTGAGGGTTCACAACTTCTTTATTATTCTCATTCTTTTTCAATGTAACTGAGAAACCAAACGTTGTACCTTTATTTTTCTCACTACGCACGTCCATATGCCCTCCCATCATCTCAGCTAGTTTCTGGCATATGGCCAAACCTAGGCCAGTACCACCAAAACGACGTGTGGTGGATTCTTCTTCCTGAGCAAACTTATCAAAAACATATTCTAGTTTATCAGCAGCAATACCAATACCAGTATCTTCAACCTCAATTGTTAAGTTACAGCCTTTACTATTATTTTTCTTCATTTGGATACGTAATAAAACGTGCCCCTTTTCTGTGAATTTTACAGCATTACTAACTAAATTAGTCATAATCTGCCTAATACGAACAGGGTCACCTATGAATTCATCAGGAATATCTTTAGGAACATCCTCTAGAAGTTCTATTCCTCGTTCTTTTGCCATATGCCCAAATAAAATCATAATATCAGAGACTATCTCTCTCAATGAGAATGGTACTTTTTCAAGGCGTAAATGACCTGCTCTTATTTTCGAAAGGTCTAAAATATCGTTAATAATCCATAGTAGGTTATCACCAGATCTTCTAATATTATTAGCAAAGAAATGCTGCTCTTTTGTAAGTTTAGTTCCAAGCAATAGTTCTGCCATTCCAAGCATGCCGTTCATAGGGGTACGGATTTCATGGCTCATATTAGCCAAAAATTCGTCCTTTGCCTTGTTTGCTTTCTCTGCTAAATCTTTAGAAAGAACAAGTTCTTCCTCTTTCATTTTTTGGGCAGTAATGTCAATTGTTAAGCCAATAAACATTTTCCCTTCGCCTGTGTCTACCTCAGAGATACTAAGAGACATGGGGAATTCTTCACCATTTTTGCGCAAACCAGTAACTTCTACGCTTTTACCAGTCCCAACAATTTTTCTATCACCTGTTGTAATGTAGCGATTAAGATAACCATCATGGTTACTAGAATATGGCTCTGGCATTAACATTTTAATATTTTTACCGATAACATCTTCACTGCTATAACCAAAAACACGCTCAGCGCCACGGTTAAAAGAATATATAACCCCTTTGTGATTTATAGATATAATCCCTTCGTTAACATTATCCATAATAACCCGTAGGCGCTCTTGTTCGGCGTCTAGTAATAAACTAGTTTGTACGGCTTGTTGACGTGCTTGCTCGAGGCTTTTATTAAGCTCTTCTTTTTCTTTAACCTCTGTTGCAAGAGATTTTTTAGTTTTGCGGTCTTGCCCCTCGTTATATAACATAATATAGAAATAGAAAGATGTTATAGCAGCTAAGAACAAACAAATTAGCAAGACCATCCATTTACCCCAAGCACCTTCCGTGTAGCTATTTTCTGCAGGCATAAAGGCAAGCTGCCACTTATTATTACTAATGGTAACGTCCTTAACAATGCCCCATGGTGCATCTTCTAGTAGAGAATTAGATGTTCTATAAATAGCCTTGCCATCTTTTCTGACTTCTAAAGCAATATTGGGGACGCCTGCGGTATACTCTGCATGTTTTATTAAGCTAGGCACATGAAGGGTCATAACAAGAAATCCTTTTACATTATCCCTAATAAATCGAGATATTTGTGGGATGTCTTTTACGTCTCCAGTAAAAAATTTACTGCGATTTTCATAGACAGGCAAAACCATGCATAACCTTGGGGCTCTAATACTATCACCTTCATTAATAATAATACTAGCTACATCATTAATAGATGCAGCAGTTAGCATTTGCCCCCACAAATGCCCGCATGCTTTATTACCTCGTGCTGATGTTTCATAATCGGTAATAACTGTTCCTTTGCGCAAAACACTTGTGTATTTAGGTAATAAATACTTAATAAAAAAGCCACCTTTAAACACATCTTTTTCGATATATCCAATAGCTGTAATCGTTTCAGTATCGAGTAGTTGTTGGCCAACAAAAGTATTAAATTCTTTTTCTGTAACATCACCATCTACAGAGGCAAAATACGTTTCTACAACATCTATAACGCCCATATTTAAATAAGCACCACGCTTAACAGAGCTCATTAAAATGCTACTATCAGCTTTAAATTTCTCAATATTATTACGATCAGTGAAATAGTCAGTTGTAGCAAAAACAATAAATGATACCCCAACCCCTGCAACTATATATAATGCCAGCGGCATATAGCGAGCAGTGCTTTTTGTGAAAATCTCTCTAATTAGGCGCCCGTACTGCCAAAACACCACAACAAATACTGCTAAAATTGTAAGCCCAACAACCGTTGACACTGCAACCATACTGCCATAGTCACTTTGGCGCAGAATAGATATGTCGCTAGCTTCTGGGATAATTATTGCAGCCTTAAGAAAAATAAATTGGGAAATAGTTACACTAGCCGAACCAAAAACACTTGCAATAGCATAAAGATATTGACGTGCCCTAACAACTTGCCTGCTAGCCAATATTGCTAATAGAATTGTACTAACAGTCAATGGTGTAGTTACAATTAAAATTTGCCCAAGAAGGCTAAATAAAACCTTAACATCTCCATTAAACTCTAATGATAAAACAGACAAAACTGCGCTAACAAAAAGCAGCACAACCCAACTAAAACTAGAGCTAACAATACGTAAACCTTCTTTAGCATACAATGCAGAATGAATAGCAATATAAGAGCCAAAAACAGTAACTATAAACCAAGCTGAAGTCGCCAAAGGGTTAAATATAATAGGCATACTAAAATTATACGCCATAAGCCCTATAAACTGGCTAGACCAAACCCCACCACCAATAATTATAGATGCTAATATACGTGCGTAAAGAGCACCTTTATACTGCTCTTTTCCTATAAGTACTCCAGAATAACTAAGTATTATACCACCTGCCCATAAGGCCATAACAGCCATAGAGGTAGCAAGAATACCTAAAAATACGTCATATTGCCCTACCCGAATAAAAATATTAGGGAAATCAGACACGAAAAAATCACCAAACAACATACTGTATATATTCCTAGCTTATAGTTATAAGTTATATCGTCACCTCTTCTGGGCTTAGAAACAAAAAGATTTTTAAAATAACATTTTAAGCAACAGACTTTACAATGTCCATTATATTATAGCATTAGTTGTATTCTGAATTGCTATTAAAGAACTAATAAATTAGTTAATTATATTGCACAATCTATGTATAATAGCCACCAACAATAAAGTAATTTACAAGGTAGAACGTATGCCTAACAGGAAACCTCATCAGATTGACACTGGCAAATACGACTTAGCTGTTAAAACATTTAGCCGCATCAAGCGTATGTTTGGGCTTAATATTAAAGTCCACGGCAATGAGAATAAAGTTATCGATAATGGCCAGATTTTCTTGTTCAATCATTTTGCTCGTTTTGAAACGATGATTCCTCCCTATATCATCCACAGAGAAACTGGCGCTTACTGCCGCTCTGTAGCTGACAAAGGGCTATTTGCTGGTAATGGTAAATTTGCTAAACTTCTGCATGACCTTGGCGTAGTTCCTACTAATATTCAGGGGTTATTGCCATTTTTAGCTGCTGAAATTCTACGGGGTAATAAAGTTATTATTTTCCCAGAAGGGGCGATGATAAAAGACCGCCGCATCACTGACTCAGAAGGCTCTTTGGGTATTTTCTCACATAAGCACAATGTATTTCGTAAACACCACCAAGGTGCTGCTGCCTTAGCTCTTACACTAGAGCTATTTAAAAAACGTATTTTGTCTGTTTTTGCTGACGGCAACGACCGCCGTATAGAACATTGGCAAAACGCACTAGGCCTACCAAGCCGTGAAGCACTGTTTGAGCAAGCCTCAAAACCAACTCTGATTATCCCTGGTGCAATTACTTTTTACCCTATCCGGATTGATGACAATATTCTAACCAAAAGCGCATCCTTTTTATCTAAGAACCCTTCAATAGCTCTGCTTGAAGAGCTTGCAATTGAAGGTAATATTTTACTCAAAGACACTGACATGGACATCCGCCTTGGTGCACCTATTACCGCTAAACACAGCTGGCAATGGTGGGACAACGTACTAATGCGGCAATATTTTAAAAAGATTGATTCTCTAGAACAATTTTTTGGCCTAAAAGAAACCGCAAACAACTGGACAGAAAAACTACTTGTTAGCTTTATCGGCAAAGAGACAGGTCGAATAAGAGATGCCTATATGGAAGGAATATACAAACAAACTACTGTTAATCTGGCACATTTAGCATCTATATTGCTATTAGATTTAGTAGAAAAGGGCTACCGAGAAATAGACATAACGTTTTTCCATAAGATCCTTTATTTAAGCCTCAAAAAGCTACAAGATGTACCTAATGTATCTCTGCACCGTAGTTTAACTTGGCCCGATAGCTACTATGGCTTAGTTGACGATAACTGCCCAGACCTTGACCGTTTTATGGATACTTGCCAAAAAGCGGGGCTTATTTCCCATACAAATACAGCTTACCAACTACTAGATAAACTAAGCGATCCTCATAAATTCCAGACTGTCCGCATCGAGAACCCAGTGGTGGTTAATGCTAACGAGGTAGCCCCTCTAAAAGAAGTAAAAGAAGCTGTAGTGTTCTCTTCTGACAAGGTAATGGACCATAAAACCACACCGCAAGAGCTTGCCACAAACTTATTTGATGATGAGTGTCGTTCTCATAATCGTAATAAAGCTTACTACAACAAAAAACGCTACGAAGAACTTAACAACAAAGAAACCGCAACTAAAAGCGGATCGCCATCTTTACTAATTCCACAAACAAATACCCCTCGCAAGCATATTGGTATTTTATTAGTTCATGGTTTTCTTGCCTCGCCTGCAGAAATGGAAGGGCTAGCCGAGTCACTATGGGAAGATGGCTACAGTGTTCTAAATGTAAGGCTTGCTGGGCATGGCACATCTCCGTGGGATTTGCAGCAACATTCTTGGCGCGACTGGTTGTCGTCGGTAAGGCGTAATTATCGTATTTTATCTGCTTTTGTGGATGATATTGTTATTGTAGGTTTTTCTATGGGTGGTGCATTATCACTACTGTTTTCAACAGAAAACCCGCCTGACTTAGCAGGTGTTGCAAGCATTTCTGCGCCACTAAATGTACAAAATAAAGGGATGATATTTGTTCCCCTTATACACCAATTAAACCAACTAGTAAGGTGGATACCCGGCGTTGAGGGGCTTATCCCATTTTATGACAATGACCCCGACAACCCCGATATTAACTACCGTACCATGCCGGTTAAATCTGTTAACGAGCTAAAAGAGGTTATGTCGGTAACTCGTAAGCACCTAAAAGATGTAAAAGTCCCAGTTACAGTTATCCAAGGTAACAAAGACAAGACTGTTAAACCTTCTAGCGCTAAGACCATTTTTAATAACATTAGCACCGAAAATAAAACCCTGCATTGGATCCAAACAAAAGAACATGCTCTTGTTTCAAAGAATGTGGGGAACACCCACCAACTTGTTAAGGACTTTATAATTCATACAACTAAAGTGAAACTACTGGAAAACAAAACTGGATAAGATACAATAACCTAGAAATAATTATGTCTTACCCTAAAAAACTAAGGAGAGAACTATGACCAACTCACAAAAACCTATCGTTATCGCCGCTTACAACCGTAGCCCATTTACCCGAGCCTATAAAGGTGAGCTATCGCGCGTACGAGCTGACGAGATGATTGGTCAACTCCTTAAAGAAATGGTCGCTAAAACTAAAATGGATCCTGCTCATATTGAAGATCTTATCCTAGGTTGCGCTTTCCCTGAGGCTGAACAAGGCTTTAACATTGCACGACTAGCTATATTTATGGCAGGGCTAAATGTAACTACAGCAGGCATGACTATTAACCGTTTTTGTGGTTCATCTATGCAGTCTATCCATATTGCTGCGGGTAATATCCAAATGGGTGCGGGCGATGCATTTTTGTGTGCGGGCGTAGAATCCATGAGTCGGGTACCGATGACTGGCTTTAACCCACTACCACACCCCGAGCTATACAAAGAAAACCCAGCCGCATACATGGGCATGGGCGAAACAGCAGAAAATGTAGCTCGTAAATACCAAATTAGCCGTGCCGACCAAGATGCTTTTGCACTTGCTAGCCACCTAAAAGCAGCAGCTGCACAAAAAGAGGGCCGCTTAAGTGGTGAGATTATCCCGATTATGCACCAAGGCAAAGAAATAAGCCTCGATGGCTGCATCAGAGCCGACACAACTTTAGAAGGTCTACAAGGGCTAAAACCTGCCTTCGATATAGAGGGCTCGGTTACTGCTGGTACAGCTTCACCACTAACCGATGGCGCATCAGCCGTTCTTGTAACAACCGAGGAATACGCCGAGAAGAATGGTCTTGAGCCACTAGCACGGATTAAATCCATTGCTGTTTCAGGTTGCGAGCCAGACATTATGGGTATTGGGCCAATTGGCGCTACGAAAAAGGCTTTAGCAAGGGCAGGCATTAAAATTGATGACCTAGACGTGGTTGAGCTTAACGAAGCATTTGCCTCACAGTCATTAGCAGTTATCCGCGATCTTGGGCTAGACCAGAAAAAAGTTAACCTTGACGGTGGTGCAATTGCACTTGGACACCCACTTGGTGCATCCGGCGCACGGATTACAGGTAAAGCTGCCCAATTACTTAAACGTGAGAAAGGTAAATACGCACTATCCACAATGTGTATTGGTGGCGGGCAAGGGATTGCCACTGTAATGGAGGCTATATAATGACAAACTCTACTTTAAAACCAATTAATAAGGTTTGCGTAATTGGCGCAGGTGTTATGGGTGCAGGCATTGCAGCCCATGTTGCTAACGCTGGGGTGGAAGTTCTTTTACTAGATATCGTCCCTAAAGACGCTACCGACCGCAATGTAGTTGCTAAAACAGCTATCGAGAAACTTAAAAAACAAAACCCTGCTCCATTAATGTCTAATCAGGCGGCAAAACTAATAACTGCTGGTAACATTGATGATGACCTTAAACATGCAGGGCAATGCGACTGGGTGATTGAAGCTGTCATTGAACGGCTCGACATTAAACAAAGCCTTTACGCTAACCTCGAGAAATACCGCCTTAAAGATACTATTGTTTCTTCTAATACATCAACTCTACCAATAGAAACGTTGATGGCTAAGGCCAAAAAACCACTGCAAGAACATTTCTTAATTAGCCACTTTTTTAACCCACCTCGCTATATGCGTTTATTAGAATTGGTAGTTGGTGACAACACATCTGACGACACTACCGCTAGAATTCGTGATTTTTGTGACCGTGTTCTTGGTAAAACAGTTGTAGACTGTAATGACACCCCTGGTTTTATAGCTAACCGTATCGGAACATTCTGGCTACAATGTGCTGTTACAGAAGCTATTAAACAAGGGATTGACATCGAAACTGCAGATGCAGTTCTTGGTAAACCAGTTGGTTTCCCGAAGACAGGTGTTTTTGCGCTAATAGACATGGTTGGGCTTGACATTATGCCCCATGTGTTAGGTAGCTTAAGCAGCGCACTAGACGATAAAGACCAATTCCATACCCTAGGCAAATTACCAGAAATGGTAACAGCAATGATTGCCGATGGCTACACTGGGCGCAAAGGTAAAGGTGGTTTTTACCGCCTAACTGCCGACAAGAAAAAACAAGCAATATCTCTTCATGACCGCTCCTACAGCGACGCTAAACGCCCTAAAGTACCTGCCGCCAACGTTGGGCGTAAAGGTGGGATCAGAGGTGTTATTACCCATGATAGCCCTGCGGGTCGTTATGCATGGTCGGTTATATCGCAAACTTTGGCTTATGCTGCATCATTAGTACCCGAAATCGCAGACGACATAGACACAGTTGATGCCGCTATGCGCCTAGGTTACAACTGGAAGTATGGCCCATTCGAGATGATAGACAAACTCGGCACCGAGTGGTTTGCTACTGCACTAAAAGATGCAAACCACCCAGTACCAGTATTGCTAACCGTTGCTAATGGCCAACCTTTCTATAGAACCAAAGATGGTCGGTTGCAGTTTTTAGGGGTTGATGGTACTTACCAAACAATAAAACGCCCTGAGGGTGTACTTTTACTTGCCGACATTAAACGCCGCAGCAAACCATTACTACGTAATAAATCTGCAAGTTTGTGGGACATTGGCGACAAAGTAGCTTGCTTAGAGTTCCATTCCAAAATGAATTCTCTTAACCCATACAGCATGTCGATGATTAAAAAATCGGTTAAGTTTGTAAACGACAACGACTTTAAAGCGATGGTTGTTTATAACGAAAGCAGTCATTTTTCTGCTGGTGCTAACCTTGGGATATTAGCAGTTGCTGCGAAACTACGTTTATGGCCATTTGTTGACTGGTTCCTAAATGCGGGGCAGCAGGCTTATAATAATCTTAAATATGCTCCATTCCCAGTTATTGGTGCGCCATCAGGCTTAGCCTTGGGCGGTGGTTGTGAGGTTCTTCTACACTGCGATGGTATCGAAGCTCATGCCGAAACTTATATGGGCCTTGTTGAAGCTGGTGTTGGAATTATCCCAGGTTGGGGTGGTTGTAAAGAAATGCTAGTTCGTGCACAAGAAAAATACAGCAAAAGTGTTAATCAACCTAAAGGTTGGGTCACTCCAGACTTTATCCCTGGTGGGCCAATGGCACCTGTGCTAGACGTTTTCCCGTTAATTGCGATGGCAGATGTGTCAAAATCTGCACATTTAGCTAAGGAGAAAATGTTCCTGCGCTCTGCTGACAACGTAGTTATGAACCGCGACCGTCTGCTTAGTGCCGCTAAAGAACGTGCCTTAGGGATGGCAAAAAGCTATACACCTCCTAAAGCACCTACATTTAACTTGCCAGGTGCATCTGGTGCAGCAGCACTAGACTTAGGTGTTCATGATTTTATCAAAAAAGGTGTTGCGTCACCTCATGATGGTAAAATTGGTGTAGCATTAGCCAAAGTGCTAACAGGTGGCAATACCGACCAAATGGATACCGTTAGCGAACAAGACATTCTCGATCTTGAAAGAGCTGGGCTTATTGCAATGGCAAAAACTAGTAAGTCACAAGACCGAGTAATCCACATGTTACGTACAGGCAAACCACTACGTAACTAATTAAAGAAGGACTATAATTATGACAACAACAATTTTATTACTTGCCTTAGCCGCACTTGTTATATTGGTTTATATGGGCAAAACTTACGGCGGCATTGTTACTGCTACTGGCTTTATATTTTATGCTTGGTACGACATGGGCCCCGAAGATATGGCATTCTTTAAGCTATGCGCTTGGGTTGCGGCTACAGTTGCTGTTGTTGTAGCAATTCCAGCTTTACGCCAGAAAATTATCTCTCGCCCAATGATGAAAATAGCCCGTAAAACGCTACCATCAATGGGTGAAACCGAAAAAATAGCGCTAGATGCAGGTTCTGTATGGTTTGATGGCGACTTATTCTCTGGCTCTCCTGACTGGCGCAAACTAATGGCTTACGACTTCAAAAAACTAACTGCTGAAGAACAAGCATTTATAGATGGCCCAACAGAAGAACTATGCGCCATGATCGACGACTGGCAAATCGCCCAAGAGCGGGATTTACCAAAACCAGTATGGGACTTTATCAAGAAGCATAAATTTTTAGGGATGGTTATCCCCAAAGAGTTTGGTGGGCTTGGTTTTTCAGCGATTGCACACTCCGAAGTTATTACTCGAATTTCTAGCCGCAGTGTAACCGCTGGGGTTACAATTATGGTGCCAAACTCTCTCGGGCCCGGAGAGTTACTAACCCACTACGGCACTAAAGAACAAAAAGAACATTACTTACCACGCCTTGCAGTTGGTAAGGAAATACCTTGTTTTGCTCTGACCGAACCACATGCAGGTAGTGACGCTGCTAGTATGCGTAGTGTTGGTACTGTATGTAAAGGCAAGTTTGAAGGCAAAGAAGTTGTTGGAATTAAGCTAAACTTTAACAAACGTTATATTACGCTTGCTCCAATTGCGACTGTGCTTGGTATGGCGTTTAAACTTTATGACCCCGACAAACTACTTGGCGACAAAGAAGACCTTGGTATTACTTGTGCCCTTATTCCACGGGAAACCAAAGGAGTTACCATTGGTAACCGCCACGACCCAATGGGCTTACCATTTATGAATGGCCCAATCCAAGGTGAGGATGTTTTTATCCCGATGGATTGGATTATTGGTGGTGCAGAGTACGCTGGTAAAGGTTGGATGATGCTTATGGAGCAATTAGCTGCTGGGCGTGGCATTTCATTGCCATCTCTGTCTGTAAGTGCGGTAGAAGTTGGGGTGCGTGCAATTGGTGCATACGGCAACGTACGCGAGCAATTCGGGATACCAATCAGCCGTATGGAAGGTGTGCGTGAGACTGCTGCTAGCATTGCTGGCCACGCTTACTTTATGGATGCTGTGCGCCGCATGACTTGTGCTGCGGTTGACATGGGCGAACGCCCATCTGTTGCAACAGCTATTGCAAAAGCATACCTAACTGAAGGAATGCGTAAATCTGTTAATGACGCTATGGATATCCAAGGTGGTGCTGCGATTTGCCGTGGTCCTAAAAATATCTTTGCTCGAGGTTATGACGGTATCCCGATTGGGATTACGGTTGAAGGCTCGAATACTTTAACCCGTTCGATGATTATTTTTGGCCAAGGGGCAGTTCGTTGTCACCCCTACATGCAAAACATGGTGCGTGGTCTAACCGACAATGATGTTGCAATGTTTGACGCTGCAATGTCTGGTTTTACTAACCATATGGCAAAAAATACTGTGCGTTCTTTTGTTTATGGCATAACTGGTGGAATGTTTATTACCCCACCTAAAGGCAGCAAAAAGCAAGCTAAGGCTTATAAACGCCTTACTCACCTGTCTACCAACTTTGCATTGTTAGCAGATATGGCGTTGATATCTATGGGCGGTAGTTTAAAACAGAAAGAGCATATTAGCGGCCGCTTTGCTGACGCTTTAAGCTGGATGTTTATTTGTGCATCTGCATTAAAACGCTTCCATGATGATGGGCATAAAGCAGCGCATAAACCACTACTAGACTGGACACTAGCCTACGGCATGAAACACATTGAAGAAGCATTGCACGGTATTACCCGTAATATGCCAAGCCGTGTGGTAGGTTTAACTGCTCATGCATTAATCTTCCCGTTTGGTCGCCGCTACGAGCTACCTTGCGACAAGTTGGTGTCTAAGATAGCTGATAGCCTCTTTGACCCAGAAAGTTCGGTTCGTGATGACCTAACAGGTGAAATCTTCATTCCATCTGCAAATGAACCAAGCCTGGGGATGTTAGAAGCAGCCTTTAAAGCTGTTACTGCAGCTGCGCCTATCCGCAAAAAGGTTGATAAAGCCCGCCGCCATGGCAAGATAGTTAAGGCTGACGTACCAACTATGGCAAATAAAGCAAAAGAGCTTGGCTTAATTGACGATAAAGAGCTTAAGCAAATCCTAGCTGCTGAAGCTGCCCGTGATAGCGCAGTCCAAGTAGATAACTTCGACTACAAAGCCTATAGCAATATGCGTTAGGTGGCTTAATTAATAACGAAAGAGGGCACCATTACGGTGCCCTCTTTCGTTATTTACACTTTAGACAGTATGCCTACGATAATTCCTGATGATGGAACAAGCGGGTCTCCATCAACATCAAAACTTCTGATGTTTAAGTCACTATCATCATACATCAATCCATGGATTGACAGCATACCGCTGTCCACAAGAGCTTTGATTTGCGGATAATCATACAAATTAGCCGCACTTTGTGTAACCACCATCTCTGCGAGCATGGTTATTACAGCATCATTATTTAGCTTCTCTCTACTCACCTTCGCTGCATGTGCTAGCAAAGGCTTGTCAAAGTGTGCCATCCACTCCTGATCTGTAATAACATCAAAACCATGGTAAGGGTTTAATGCTGTATCCATTACGCCACAACCCACATGGCCACAAACCACTATCGAACGACGCTCAGCAAGAGTTCCCTCTTCTGTAACGCCCAGTGCCTTAGTAATTTGGTTAATGGTGTTAACACTGCGGTATGTATTAACAGCTGGTACAACCGCACCCAATGTGCGTACTGCTGGTACACCAACAGTATTGGGGTTAAATTTAGAGTCCGAACAAGAAATAACCAAAGGGTTCTTAAATTGCCCCATAGCTTCCACGAATAATGCATCAAAGCCTTGGTTCTGGATTTTTTCACACATAAGTGTGTCCTCAAAAAAGTGAAACGTTAAGAAAGAAAAGCAAATTACCCTCCTCATATAATTATTAGAAAAGGGTAATTCAATAGGTATAAGTTATTATTCTAAGAATTCTTCTGAAGAGGCCTAAATTCTTGGCTATCTTTGTCGTATGCGGTAAAGGTTCCAGATTTAATATCGTAAACCCAGCCATGCAAGTTAAGTTTACCTTTACTAATACCATCCGCAACGCACGGGTATGTATTTAGGTTTTCTAACTGCTTTATAACGTTAAGCTCTGTTAGTTTTATAATTTTCTTACCATCATCTAGCTTATTATAGTTTTGGTTAACAACGTCAACAGCGGGTTTAGCATGTTCTAACCATTTTTTAACATTAGGTAGCTTATCTAAGCTGTAGGGATTTAAAAATGCATTCATGGCCCCACAATTAGAATGCCCACAAATAATTATATCTTTAACCCCTAGAAAACTAACTGCATATTCAACAGCAGCCCCCACAGTAGGTGCGTGGCTATGATCAGCCATAGGAACAACATTACCAATAGTACGGCATACAAACAAATCACCAGGCTTGGTGTTAGTAATAAGGCCGGGAATAACCCTAGAGTCGGCACAAGTAATAAACATTGTCTCAGGAGACTGTTTATCGCCTAATTTATTAAATAACTTCTCATACTTAAGAAACCCCTCTTCTTTAAAAGATGCAGCTCCATTAATAGTCTTACTCATATTCATTAGTATATAACTCTAATTCTTAATCTTAACGGGTTGGCATTAACATAAACCACTCTTGGCTTACGATAGGTTTATCATCAGCTGTAGTAGTTACGTGCACTCGTACATAACCACGCCCTGGCTTTTTAGACTCTTTAAGTTCTACAATTTCCATTTTTGCTCGCAGCGTAACATCAGGAAGAAGTGGTGCCATAAAACGGATTTTATCTACTTCCATACCTACCAGTGGCGTTTCGCCAAATGGTTTACTTTCTGCCATCAGGCGGATTGTGCTCGAAAGAGCGTGCCACCCGCTACCAATAAGCCTACCAAAGAAGCTATCCTTGGCTTTTTCTTCATCGATATGCATTGGCTGAGGATCAAATATTTTTGCATAAGCAATCATCTCGTCTTTATCTAGAGTTAACGTGCCTGATGTATAAGTTTGGCCTATCTTAAGGTCTTCCCAGAATAAATCTTTTTTTTCAGTATTACTCAACGTTAATTCTCCTTAAGATTTTCTCTATTTCAAATGCAATAAGCTCTGCGCCTTTATGGTTTACATGGTCATCATCAGAATAATAAATAACACCATCCTTTTGTACAACACAACGGTCTTTTATAAAAGTATTACAGAATATTTTTTCTGGTATTACTCTATGCAAATTTGGGTGTACAAGCAAACTATCCAAAGTATCATAAGCAGATTTATTGCGTTCTTTAAATACCTCGTGCTTAGTAGATATCTCGCCACGAGATGGGTGCTTACGGCGCTCGGCCTTAATTGCCCGCTCTATCGGGTGCCAACCAACCTCGGGAACAGGGTAAATTATAATTACTTGCTTACCTAAGTTAAGCAATGTGTTTACCATTTCCACATATTGTTTTGCAATTAGTTCTTTACGCTTTTTATCGCTGCCTTCCCATTTTTTGCCAGTTCCTGGCACAAATGAAACAACACCCGGCGGCTCCACGCCACCTTCAGTATTATTAAAACGGTTGCTTTCTAAGTAACCTTGCCACCTTGCCGACAAAATAATTGTTTCTATTTGTGGGTTGGTAACAATTAGCTCGAAAATCTCGTTACTATATTGAGGGCAGAAACTTTCATTTACATGTGCTTGATCATAAACACCTAATACTGGTGGGCATGCACCATGGGTTTGCTGGGTTGCATTTACCCCAACTCGTTGCAGCATATTGTCAACCCCAGGAACAATAGCCTCGGCGTGCGAGTCGCCCCATAGCATGGCAGTTGTCGGGGCATTATCATCGCCAATAGTGCAATTATCCAGTGCTGGCTTTACGTATTTATTAAACGAGGTATGGCATAGTTTTGACGGTTTCGGACCTCGTCTATAGTCCATAATTTCTTTAATTTCGTCTGAAGATACATAATACCATGCTTTATCAAAACCTTTAGTAAGGCTACCAGCAGCGCCTATACCCACAAAGATTAAAATACCGATTAAACTCCATGTAAAAATCTGTTTACGAGTACTAGCTTTACGATTACGGAATGGTTGCTCCACATAACGCCACGTAAAATATGCTAACACTAACGACATAACTGCCATTGTTACTAATAAAGTTTCACTTGGTTCATCAAAACTATAAACCCTAGCAAAAGCTAATAATGGCTGGTGCCACAAATAAGCACTGTACGAAATAAGCCCTATTCCAACAAATGCTCGCCATGACAACACCTGTGCGGCTAATGTTTTACCGCGAGCAAAAGCAATAATAAGAGCAGTTCCTAGCACTGGCACAATTGCATATACACTTGGGAATGGGGTTTGTGCATCAAAAGCAAATACAGCAAAACCAATAAGAACTATTCCCAATATAGCCAAACTACTCGACCACCATGAAGTTTTTGTGAAATGGCCACGCTGTTCGGCAATCGCAATTAATACCCCTGCACATAGCTCGAACGCTCGCATCGGAGTAAAAAAGAAAGTCGAATAAGTTGCATTACGCCACCCCCATTCGCTATATGCTAACGATAAAAGCCCCAAACCAGCAACAATCCACCACAATTTAGCAAGCCCAAAGCGCCATAAGGCTATAACTATTAATGGGAATACTAAATAAAACTGCTCCTCAACCCCCAAACTCCACATATGGAGTAATGGGTTTTGTTCTGCTGCTGGGTCAAAATAATCAGTTTTAAAAGTAAATCTAATATTAGGAAAAAATAACGATGTGGCTAATAAATTACGAGAATAATGTTTTAACTGCTCGGGCATCATTAATAAAAGAGCAAGAATTGTAGTGACAATTAGCACCACAAAAAGTGCAGGCAAAATCCGCCGAGCACGGCGCTCGTAAAAATCTATAATCGAAAAGCGACCTGCTGCCATTTCCCGCAAAAGAATAAATGTGATTAAATAACCACTAATCACGAAAAAAACATCTACGCCTACATAACCACCACTAAATACAGAAAAACCTGCATGAAAAAGTATAACAGGCAACACTGCTAAGGCTCTAAGGCCATCTATTTCTTGGCGGTGGAAAACTTTTTTCTTCATAAAATACCAAATTGTCTGTTGTTGGGGGTTGCTTTCTTATAATAAATCGTATACACATTAGAAATTAGATGTACAAGAGTTTACTTTCTCTGGCAGCAAATTAGTAGATAAAAAATAGGAAATATCGCATGAACAACATGTTTGAAGGAAAAACCATTCTTATAACAGGTGGAACAGGCTCTTTTGGTAAGCGCATTACCGAGCGTCTTTTAACCGAACATAACCCTGCAAAAGTTATTATTCTTTCTCGTGATGAGCTAAAACAAAGTGAAATGGCACAAAAATTCACCGATAGCCGTATCCGTTTTTTCATTGGTGACGTTCGCGACGAACAACGCCTTAAACGTGCTTTTAGTAATGTAGATATGGTTATCCATGCCGCAGCTCTAAAACAAGTACCAGCTGCTGAATACAACCCTGATGAGTGCATCAAAACAAATATTAATGGTGCGATGAATGTTATTAATGCTTGTATCGATACAGGTGTTGATAAAGTTGTTGCCCTTTCAACAGACAAAGCAGCTTTACCTTGCAACCTATATGGCGCAACAAAACTAGCTTCCGACAAATTGTTTACCGCCGCAAATAACATGGCTGGTAAAGACGGTACTCGTTTTAGTGTTGTCCGCTACGGTAATGTTGTGGGTTCACGTGGGTCTGTGGTTCCATTTTTCGAGCAACTTATAGCTGACGGTGCAACCGAGCTTCCTATTACCGACACTCGCATGACTCGCTTTTGGATTACACTAGACCAAGGGATTGACCTTGTGTTTGAAGCATTCGCCAGAATGTATGGCGGTGAGATTTTTGTCCGTAAAATACCATCGGTAACTATTACTGACTTAGCCGAAGCTATTGCTCCGGGCATGCCTCATAAAATTGTTGGAATTCGCCCTGGCGAAAAAATGCACGAGCTAATGTGCCCTGAAGACTCTGCTCATCACACGCTAGAGTTTAAAGACCACTTTGTTATCATGCCTACAACAAACAATTGGGATAGCACAGTTAATTACCAAATCGACCGTAAAGGCGAAGAAGGCAAACTTGTTGAAGAAAACTTTGAATATAAATCTTCTTCAAACCCCGACTTCCTAACGGTTGAAGAAATACGCACAATGTCTGGCATAAAACCAATGCCAGTATTAAAAATTGCTTAATTAGAGAGTTAAAGCAATGGCAGAGTTTATCCCCTACGGTCGGCAACAGATAACTGATGATGATGTTGCCGCTGTTGTTGCTTCTCTACGCTCTAATTACCTTACCACTGGCCCTGCAATTACTGCGTTTGAGGATGCCTGCAAAAGCGCATTTTCTGCCCCGTATGCAGTAGCACTTTGTAATGCCACAGCAGCCTTGCATGTGGCTTATTTGGCTTTAGATTTAGGTGAAGGTGATGTTTTGTGGACAGTACCTAATACATTTTTGTCTACCGCTAATGCTGCTCGGCTTTGTGGTGCAGATGTTGACTTTGTAGACATTGACCCTACTACTTTTAATATGGACGTGTCTTTACTAGAAGAAAAACTTAAAACAGCTAAAAAAATACCAAAGATTGTAGCCCCAGTCCATTTTGCAGGCCAATCTTGCGACATGGAAGCAATCTGGAAATTATCTAAAGAATATGGTTTTTATGTAGTTGAAGATGCAGCCCACGCTGTGGGTGGTTTTTACCAAGACAAGCCTGTTGGTAATTGCGAGTTTTCCCATGCTGCAATTTTTAGTTTCCACCCAGTTAAAATTGTTACCACCGCTGAAGGTGGGGTTATTACCACTCGTGATAAAGACCTGGCCGAAAGAATGGCTCGTTTACGTAGCCACGGAATGCAAAAAACCCCCGAGATGATGCAACAACACGGTGGCTGGTACTACGAAATGGACGAGCTTGGCCTTAACTACCGCATGACCGACATGCAAGCAGCCCTTGGTGCAAGCCAAATGAAGACTTTGCCTGCCAACACTGCTCGGCGCCGAGAGGTTGCAGCTAACTACCAATCAGCTTTGGCAAGTTTGCCTTTTAATTTCCAAACAACTACCGCTGACGCTAAATCAGCATGGCATTTATTTGTAATAACTTGCGCTAACAGTGTTGAACGCCGTGCCCTCTACGAATTTTTCCAGCACAATAAAGTAGGTGTGCAAATACATTATATCCCTGTCCACACCCAGCCTTACTACCAAAAATTTGGTTTTAAAATGGGTGATTTCCCCGTGGCTGAAGACTACTACAACCGCTGCATAAGCCTACCAATGTTCCACAGTTTTACTAACGAGCAACAACAACGTGTTATAGGTTTATTAGCCGAGTTTGCAGCAGCTAGCAGAACCCAGAAAGCAGTCTAGAAATTACTCGTAAATTGTATTACACTCTCCCTACAACAAATTATGGGATTAGGATATGCAACAAATACCTCATCTAGCATTAGGAACAGTCCAAATTGGGCTTGAATATGGCCGTGCCAATACCTCAGGGTGCCCTGACGATAGTATGGTCTCAGCATTGCTAACCGAAGCGCTCGAAAGTGGTGTTACCTTGTGGGATACCGCCCGTGGTTATGGCAATTCTGAAGAACGCCTAGGGTATTATTTACAGCATACATCTAACAATGCGCCAACGGTTATAAGCAAACTCTCACCCTTACCAGATTTAGCAGAAGATGCTGACAAAGCAACCATCTTAGCTGCAGTTGACGACAGTTTATTTACTACTATTAAAAACCTTGGGGTAAAAAAATTAGACGGATTATTGCTCCACCGTTGGGTACACCGCAATGCTTTTGGTGGTTTAATTTGGCAGCGTTTGCTCGAGCATAAAGAAA
Source organism: Alphaproteobacteria bacterium (assembly GCA_021774615.1). Lineage (GTDB taxonomy): Bacteria > Pseudomonadota > Alphaproteobacteria > UBA1280 > UBA6503 > UBA6503. The sequence continues at coordinate 30,275 of JAJFIW010000034.1, forward strand.
ATGGCTTAATTGACCGCCTCGGTATGTCCATGTCTATGGATGTTGCCGAAGTTAAAGAAGCCCTTGCCGACAAAGACGTTTCTTTTATTCAGCTACCTCATAATATACTCGACTGGAGGTGGCGCGAGGCTGGTATACCTGAATTATGCTTGGCACGCCCTGATGTACATATCCAAGTGCGCAGCAGTTTATTGCAAGGCTTACTTGCAGCACCTGCCGATGTTTGGCCACAAATAGATGGAGTTGACCCAACCGCAATTGTTAAACGGCTAGAAGAACTAACAACCGACTTTAGGCGCCAAAACCGTGCCGATTTATGCTACGCCTATATCCGTAGCCTAGCGTGGGTAAATAGTGTTGTAGTTGGTGCCGAAACAGTAGCACAATTACAAGAAAACACAGCATTATTTAAAAACCCACCCCTTACAGCAGCACAAGCAAATATTATAGAAACAGCAATTATAAAAGTTCCTGAACAAATGCTAAACCCAGCATTATGGAATAAATAGGGAATATATAATCATGGCTAATTTTACCCCGACAACCCTTGTAACTGGTGCAGCAGGCCACCTTGGTACTGCAATTTCTAAGCATCTTGCATTAAAAGCAAAACACCATGTACTACTTAATGGCCGTACCGAAGAAACATTGCAAAAACTGCACGACGAAATTGTTGCCGAAGGCGGTAAATGCGATGTGCTATGTTTCGACATTACCAAAGAGCAAGAAATAATCGATAACGCTAAAAAAGTAACCGAAACCTACGGCAAGCTAGACTGCATCGTAAGCAATGCATCTATCGGCAGAGCAGGCTCGGTTGATGATGCTAAATGGGAAGATTTTGAGGAAACACTATGTATTAACATGCTTAGCCCATTTTTTCTGGTACAAAAGTTTTTGCCGCTACTAGAGGCATCTAAACTTGAGGGCGGTGCGTCTGTGGTTAATATTTCTTCTATGTATGGCATGGTTAGCCCAGATCCGTCGGTTTATGGTGACTCTGGCATGAATAACCCACCCTTTTATGGTGCAGGTAAAGCTGCGGTTATCCAACTTACTCGCTATTTAGCATGCCACCTTGGGGGGCGTAATATTCGGGTTAATGCAGTTAGCCCAGGGCCTTTCCCACCAGAAAAAATGCGTGAAACTTTAGACTGGTTCCTCGAAAACCTCGAGAAGAAGAATCCACTCGGGCGCATTGGCCAACCACATGAGGTTGGGGGCGTTATCGCTTTCCTACTTTCGCCAGAAGCAAGCTATATTACAGGCACAAACGTTCCTGTTGATGGAGGCTGGACAGCATGGTAGCCCTAAATAAAACAATTGCAATTATCCAAGCACGGATGGGGTCTACCCGTTTACCCAATAAAATATTAATGCCGATTGCAGGTAAAGCAATTATCCAGCATGTGGTAGACCGTTGTATCGCGGCTAACTGTTTTGAAAAGGTAATCGTGGCAATTCCTGATACCACCGCGAACGATAAACTGGCCGATTACCTTAAAGAGCACAATATCGACTATTTCCGTAGCAGTGAAGACGACGTACTTAAACGCTACTACGACACTGCCCTTCATTATGATGGTGCCAAATATAACATTGCTAGGGTAACATCAGACAACCCATGCTTACCACCCCAACAAATGCGCAAGTTAGTGGCACGTTTTATAGAACTAGGCAATGTTGACCTTATCGATAACTCAGCCTGCCCAGTTGGCACGGGGATCGAGGTCCTAACCTTTAAAGCATTAGAAGAAGCCATGCAAAATGCTACTCTTGACATTGAGCGCGAGCATGTTACCCCCTATATCCGTACTCATGAGGAATATAACAAAGCATCGCTTAAAAACGAGCCAGATTTATCGCATTTGCGTTTAACAATCGACACTCCTGAAGACTTTGCTTTGGTAGAGCATATCTTTAATGGTTTATACCCAAAAAATAACATGTTCGAGATTGCCGAAATTGTAGAATTTTTAGATGCTAACCCAGAGTTAGCCCAAATTAACGCCCATATCCAACAAGTAAAGGTATGCTAAAAGTGGCTACAAACCCCACCTACCAACATTTACCACTAGAGAATATATCTGCGCAGGGTTTTAAGCTGTTAGGTTTGGCACAAGACGACATGATCCCAATTATGCACTGGCGTAATAACCAGATAGACGTGCTCCGCCAAGCAGAAAAACTTACCTTCGACAAACAAAAGGCTTACTACCAGAAAATAATCGAGCCATGCTTTAGCCAAAAAGAACCCAACCAAATTTTGTTCGGTATTTGGGAGAATGACAACATGGTTGGCTACGGTGGGCTAGTTCATATCGACTGGCAATCACAGCGGGCTGAAATATCTTTTTTGGTTGACCCCGAGCTTGCAAAAAACAAAGAGACCTATAAAAGAATATTTCTAGGGTTTTTAGAAAACATCAAAACCGTAGCCTTTGAGCGCTTAGAATTAAACCGTCTATTCACCGAAACTTACGACATTAGAGATTTCCATATTTCTATAATTGAACAAAGTGGCTTTAGGGAAGAAGGACGGCTAATCGAGCATGTTAAAATTGATAATAACATGGTAGATTCTATTTTTCATGGTTACTTAAGGAGAGAATTTAATGAACTTTCAAAATAAAACTGTATTTGTTAGTGGTGGTGCGGGCTGTATTGGCCGAGTTCTAGTAGCGAAACTGCTCGAGGCTGGTGCAAAAGTATTTGTGGGCGACCTAAAGCCAAAACCTGCCGACTGGTCTAACGATATTCTCTACCGCCAAGGCGACCTTAACGACCTCCAACCATGGGAGATTGAAGGGCTAAACATTGACACCTTCTTCCACCTTGCAGCAACATTTGAGCGTTCTACCGAGACTTACGAGTTCTGGGACGAAAACTACCGCCACAACCTACAACTAAGCAACCACCTAATGGGCGTACTCCGCCACCATGAACCTTTAAAGCGGGTGGTTTTTGCGTCGAGCTACCTTATTTATAACTCCAATACATTTATTTTCGACAAACCTGCTACAGAGCCTGTAAAACTAGCGGAAGATTATATTATTCAGCCCCGTAACCTTTGTGGTGCTGCAAAATTAATGCACGAAACCGAGCTTGATTTCCTTAATCATTTTGAACAAACAGGTTTTTCGTCAGTAAGCGCACGGATTTACCGTAGCTATGGCCGTGACACCCGCGACATTATCTCTCGCTGGGTTACTGCTTGCCTAAAAGGAGAAACTCTAACCCTATTTAACGAAGAAGGCATGTTCGACTACGTCATGGCAGATGACGTTGCAATGGGGCTGATGAAACTAGCCCAAAGTGACATTACTGGCATTATAAACCTAGGCCGTGGCAACGCACGCAGAGTTAGCGAAGTGGTGGAAATTCTACAAAAACATTTCCCTGATGTTAAAATAAAACGTGAGAAGGCCGACATTGGCTACGAAGCGTCACAAGCTGATATGACTAAGTTTAAAGAACTAATTGGCTGGGCACCAGAAACTGACCTTGAGGAGTCTATCCCACAAATTATAGAGTTCCAAAAAGCAAAATTCTCGAGAAAACCAGCAGAAGTGCTACAGCCTTTTAATGTGCTAATTTCTAGTGTATCACGCAAAATCTCTTGCATTAACAACACTCGCCAAGGGCTTAATAAACTTGTTGAAGGCGGTAAAGTTTGGGGTGGAGACAACGATGCCACATGTTTAGGGCGTTACTCGATTGATGAATTCTGGGAAATGCCGCGCCTAAACGACCTTACCCCACAAGATTTTGTAGACTATTGCCAAGATAATAACATTCGAGCAGTTATCCCCACTCGTGATGGTGAGTTATCGTATTTTGCTGAGAACAAAGAGTTTTTTAACGAGAATGGAATTGGGGTAATGGTATCCCCGCCACAAGCAATTATAACTTGTGTCGACAAGCTGTCATTCTCGGAGCACCTAATAAATGCTGGGTTTAATGCTATCCCAACTTACCTTGATATGGCCGACTGCTTGGAAGAAAAAATAGTGGTTAAAGAACGTTTTGGTGCTGGCTCGCAATCCATATTACTGGGCGTAAACAAGGCCGAAATTGCCGCTGGTGACCACACAATACCTCTACAAGCTATTTACCAACCCTACATAACAGGTGATGAATTTAGTATTGATGTTTACGTGTCAGACAAGGGTATTGCCAAGGGTGCAATTGTCCGCAAGCGGGATAAAATCATTAATGGCGAGTCGCAATTAACTACTGCCATTAGCAATAAAGAACTAGAAGAACTTTGCTGCAAAATGTCGGTATCGATTGGTCTTTACGGGCACTCGGTTTGGCAAGCTATCAAAGACGAAAATGGTAAATACTGGATTATCGAATGCAACAGCCGTATTGGTGGTGCATCATCATTAAGTATTGCTATGGGTCTTGAAAGTTACTACTGGTTCTTATCGGAAGCTATCGGCAGAGATATTACCGACCTACCGTTTAACCGTTCAACCGTGAACCTACAACAATTAAGAGCACCTCATGACACAATCGCAGCCAATCTTGGTCTTTGACCTTGATGACACGCTCTTTAATGAACTAGACTATGCTAGAAGTGGTCTACAGACTGTTGCGGGCAAAATTGCAGATGAAGTTGGTGTTAAAGAAAATGAACTTACCGAAATTTTCTTTAACGCTTTAGCAGAGAGTCGTTCTAATATTTTTAACCGAGTATTCGACGAAATTGGCGTCGATAACAATGCTCTGATTAAAAAATGTATTGCTATGTACCGCACCCATAAACCATCTATAGAACTATACCCCGAAGCTAGCAAGTGTTTACAACGTTTCGCGTCGTGGCGTAAGTTTATTGTTACCGATGGTAACTCAACCGCTCAAAACAGTAAAATAGTTGCTTTAAACCTACGCGATAATGTAGAACATGCATACATTACCTACAGATATGGGCACAAATACACTAAACCATCGCCCCATTGCTTTAACCTGATTGCAAAACGCACTAAACAGCAACCACAAAATATTATTTATATTGGTGACAACCCCACAAAAGACTTTGTTGGTATTCGCCCTCTTGGTTTTGGTACTATCCGGGTTTTAACAGGACAGCACAAAGACATTAACCTTACCCCCAAACATGCCGCTGATGTATCAATCCCCGATTTATCGCACTTAACAGCAGATTTTATCGCTGAATACCAAAAAAATAGGGCTTAACCAGAAGGTTAAGCCCTATTTCTACTAATATGTAAGTATTAGTCAATAATCATGTACGAGCATAGTGGGTTCAACGGTGAACGCACAAGTTTGTATTTATTAAGCCCGATTGTTTCCATAACTGCTAGTGTTTCACCTGGGAATTCTGGGCAGTTAAGTTCGTCAAAGCCAATTACTGCACCACGAGTAAGGCGTGGCAATAGTGCTTCTAGACAAGCTTTGGTTGGGGTGTAAATATCAAAGTCAAAATATGCTAAAGCTACTACTGTTTCTGGGTGCTCTTCGAAGTAGCGCACAATCTCGGTTGTAGCGTCACCCTTAACAAGACGGTATTTCTTCTTGTGTGGGATTGGGCTTAGTTGCTCTTGACCATGCAACACAGCATTTAAATGTTCTTCGTAGTTATCGGTAACGCCGTAATCACCCTTTTTAAAACGAGTACCATCTTTTTCATCTACTGATGGGAAACCAGAGAAGCTATCGAAACCAACAATCATCCGATTATAGTTAAATGGCTCGTACATACCGCGGAATGATTGGAACAAAGAAAGGTTCTGCCCCCAACGCACGCCAAATTCCATCACAACACCGTGGGTATTAATAATGTGGCTGTACATCTCTTGCATAAAGAAAATACGCGATAATGATTGGCGAGTCATGTAAAGACCAAGATTATGGATAAGCTCGCTCGGTGGAATTGGTGAGTCTTTCAATAAACCAACTAATGATTCTCTTATATCAGCCTCAGCTACACTTGCACCACTTGCAACGCCAAATTGTTTTGGTTGTTCCATTATCTAAGTCCCTTTATTTAAAACATTTCAAGTTTTTATAGCTTATAAAGGCAAAATAAGAAACCATTTTTAATAAATTATGTAGAACCTATTCATAAATTAGGCTAAATTCCAATTTATTGAAGTAAATAGTTTATAGAGAGTAATGAAAATGGCCAACATAGATTTCGCAAACCACGGTGTAGCAAAAAATGCAGAATACGGAGCATGGGAACTTAACCCAAAACCAACTGCGGAAGAAATAGGCGATTTTTACCAAAGCAAATATTACGAACTTATTAAGTCAGGTGGCAGAGCACCCGCAATCCAGAACATCATGAAAGGTGGCGACAAAGCCGAACAAGACCGAAAATGGCTAGAAAATGGCACATATGGCGATATTGTAAATGTTCTTGAACAGCAAAAAGCTGGTAAACGTTTATTAGACGTTGGTTGCGGTACTGGCGAACTTATTACCTTTCTAGCTAAAAAAGGCTACGAAGTTACAGGAATTGAACCAAGCGAAGATGCAACTAAGATTGCTAACGATAATGGGTTGAATGTTTATTGTTCCAGCTCTGACGAATTTATTAAGAAATGCCATGAAAATGGCGAAAAATTCGACGTTATTACCATGTACCACGTGCTAGAACACGTACCAAACCCAAAAGAATTGTTAGTTTCATTAAAAGAAATTCTAAACCCATCAGGCATATTAATTGTTAATGTACCAAACGACTTTAACCCCCTACAAATTGCTGCAGTTGAAGCACTAGGCGTTAAACCATGGTGGATTGCTCGCCCTGACCATATTAGTTATTTCTCATTTAAAAGCCTTGGTGGCCTTTTCGAGAAAATTGGTTTTGACGTTGTCGACCAGTTTGCATCATTCCCACTAGAGATGTTCTTGTTGATGGGTAAAAATTACATAGAAAACCCCGAAGTTGGTGCACAATGCCACAAAGACCGTTGCACTTTCGAGGAAAATATCTCGACCAAAGCCAGACGCGAGCTTTACCGCAATTTTGCCCAAGCCGGTATTGGCCGTGAGTGTGTGGTGGTTGGTAGACTTAAATAACTATAAAATCTCTAACCTTAACTGCACCAAAACCGTCTTTTTCTTGCCTGTCGATAGTATTAGCGCAAGCGTTATCAAGCTCGGACTTGAAGAAGAACTTTAGTGGTGGTTTATACAATGTTATTGGTATCTTCCCTTGGAACATATAAGAAATACTATCTATAGCAGATGTCCCGACAGCTACAATTTGTTTTGGTAAAATACGCCCTGTTATTATTCTTGTTTCTACAGACATACCCGACCTAGTAACAATAAAGCCAAGTTTGGCAATTTCCTCTAGGTTTTCTTCCATTTCATAGCGGTGTGGTAGGTATAAAATAGGAGTATCACCAAAATTGGTACGGATCTGTTTTAATAATGAATAGTAGTTACTTTTACTAGAAAGTTTATTCTCTATATAGCTAGAACCTAAAAGCCAAACTTCATCATTCTTTTTGTAAGTTTTGGCGTCTTCTCGCAAACGCTTAAATTTATTATGCTCGACCTTATCAGACTTAGGAGGCGTAATCTCTTCATGGATGGTAAAAAATGTAACCGATTTATGGTTGCAAAAAGTCATGCCTGTAATAAATTCTAAAATTTTACTTACTCTATCTTTAGAACTAAACCTACCCTGGAACCGCTTAACCTCGGGGCCATCTGGGTTATGGCGTAAAGGCACCATATAGTTTACAGTAGAGGTACCCTCATCAAGCATCATAACCTCTTTTGCGCCGTACTTTAAGTCAGCCGTGGCCAAAAAATGGCGATGAGGGCGAGACAAATAGTTACCAGTTGCAACTAATTCTAACTCGCCGCATTCATTCGCCAGAAAATCATCAATAGCACGGACAAAACCAAAGGCTGATGTAGTTTTTGACCATAGTACTCGTATTTTAGCAAAAAATGTACGGCCAGATCCCGGTGGTACCCAATAGTTAGGATACGGGATATAACGTGCTACCCCCCAGTCATCTTCATTAACTACGGCTGCAAGCTGTTGTTTCTGCTCGCTGTAGGGTTTATTAAACATTAAAATAGCGCATTCGCTTTTATCAAGACCACGTGCAGAGCGTGCTTCTAGCGCATTAAAATATTGCATTGGGTGCGAAATAGCAAAAACTGCCTTAATCACGCTACTATCTCCTTAGGCTTCTTTGCTAACAATTTTCGTGCTGACCAACCAGCTAATATCACAAACACAAGCCACCGTACAAAAACTGCAACAGCTGCACCAACTAACCCTAGCCATGCAACCAATGGGAACATAACTAATACATATCCAGCTGTTGCAGCTGCCCGAGCTATAATAATTTTTCTAACTTTACCTGCGGTCATCAATAATGGCTCTAAGCCAAAAGTTAAGGCCCCGAATACGGTTGCAACCGCTAATACTACCATGGTGCTATAAGCTTCGATAAACTCTTTGCCCGATATAGATACAATTAGCCACTCACCAATTAGTGCCATAATCATTACCACAACTGCCGATAACCCACTTGCAAGCAACCCTGTTTTAATGACCATATGTCGTCTTGTTGCGCTTTTGCCAGTAGCGTTTAGCCAGGTCATGTCGGTATAAATTGCTGGTAATAGCATTTTACCTACTGGATGCCCAATAATATTAGCAAATTGTTGTGCTACCCGATACAAACCAGCGCCTGCTGGCCCTAATGCCGCACCCACGAGGATAGGCCCTAATTGGGTAATACCCATCCCTAACGAGTAGTCAAGGTTAGTTCCCCATACATATTTCCATAAGCCAACCTCAGGAGAACGCAATACACCCGGCCCAATTTCAGGGTGCTCGACATCGGCATGTTTTTCTTTTAGTTCGGCAATATGTTCTAGGATATTTTGTGCAGCTAATGCCAATAACACAATCCGACCTATAATCCCTGCTACAAACCATACTATTAAAAACTCGAATAGTTCACCACCATGAAAAAATAACCACCCTGCTCCAACAAATCTAATTATAGGCTCAACCGTTAGCTGCCATGAAATAAGGTCGTGTCTATCGGTAAGCCGCAGAATACCTAGACCTACATCAGAAAGAAGCAATACAATTATCATCAATGCATATATTCGCACCATATCTGCTAAATGTGGTGGTATCTCAAATAGGTGTAAAAATTGAGACATAAATATTTCTATAATAGAAAAACCAAGAACCCCTGCAACAAGTTCTATCATCACAGCAAAGCTAATTAGTTTTAATAAATGGCCAGCATTTTCTGCCGCCATTGCTTTTGCACCATAACGCAGCACCATTTGCCACGACTGGAAACCCAAAATATTACGCAGCAAAAGCATCGTCGAATGGATAAGAGTTAGAATACCAAAATCATGCAGCCCTAAAGTACGGGTTGCAAATGCTAAATAACCAAGTGATAGAACCCCTTGTACCCCACGCCCAACAAGAAGCTTTCCAGCGTTCTTGAATGGTCTTAACCAAGGTTTGTTACTATCAATTTTTAACATATGTAAATATAACTACTCTGTTATTGCTTTGTCTATCTTCTCTTGTGCTTGAAGCCAAACAGCTTCTTGGGTATCTATGTCTCGCAATAGCTGCCCATAAGAGTATTGCACCTCTTTTGCATTGTCATTGTCTTCGTAGAAGGCTGGCTCTGCCATTTCAGTTTCTATTTGCTTTTGTTTCTTAATTAACACAGACAAGTCTTTTTCGGCTTTATCTAACTCTTTATAAAGTGGGGCAAATTGTTTGCGTTTAGCTGCATCTTCCTCACGCTTTTTTTTAGCAGCGCTGCCTTTTTCTTTTTTAGGTTTGCTTACCTTTTTTTCTTTGCGTTTTTCTTGGCGACGGTTATCTATAACAAACTTACGATAACTGTCTAAGTCACCGTCATAAGGTCTAACGCCCCCGCCATCAATAAGCCATAAGCGGTCGGCAACACGTTCAACCATGCTTGGGTCATGGCTTACAATAACAACCGCCCCTTCATATGCATTAAGTGCTTGGACAAGTGCCTCGCGCGAGTCAATGTCAAGGTGGTTGGTTGGCTCATCGAGAAGTAACAAATGTGGTGCATTATAGCTAATAAGTGCAAATAATAGTCGTGCTTTCTCACCACCGCTAAGTTCGCCAATTTTAGTTTCTTGGAGCGCACGATTAAAACCAAAACGACCTAATTTACTACGCACGCCTGCCTCAGGGTTACCGCGCATTATGGCTTGCATTGCTATAAATGGAGTGTCTTTTACGTCCATCTCTTCGGTTTGGTGCTGCGAGAAATAACCAACCCGCAATTTAGGCGTATGGTGTATACTACCACAACGGGGTTTTAACCTACCCGCAATAAACTTAATTAAGGTTGATTTACCATTACCGTTTGCCCCTAATAAAGCAATTCGGTCATCCATGTCTATTCGCTCATCAATACCTGTTAAAACAGGCGGGTTGTCACCATAGCCAAGGTCAACATTACTTATGGAAATAAGTGGTGGTGGTAATTCTTCAGGCTGCGGGAAAGTAAAAGTAATACTACGGTCAGCAATAACCGAATTAACCATATCCATACGTTCTAGTGCTTTTAGGCGGCTTTGTGCTTGCTTTGCTTTACTGGCTTTTGCCCGAAAACGATCCACAAAACTTTGCATGTGTGCCCGTTGTGTTTGCTGTTTCTCGTGCATTTTTTGTTGTAGCCCACGTTTTTCAGCGCGCTCTTTTTCAAAAGAGTCATAGTTGCCTGTATACAAAATAAGTTCTTTATTTTCTACGTGCACAATATGGTCGGTACATTTATTTAACAATTCGCGGTCGTGGGATATAAGAACTAAAGTATTAGGGTATGACGCTAAATAGTCCTCAAGCCAAATAATCCCCTCAATATCAAGGTGGTTAGTTGGCTCGTCGAGCAATAAAATGTCTGGCTGCTGGAACAATGCCGCGGCCAATGCAACCCGCATCCGCCAACCACCACTTAATGATGACAAGGGGTCTTGTAGCTGTTCTTGCTTAAAACCTAAACCTGCTAAAATAAGAGAAGCTCGCCCTGGGGCTGTATAGGCGTCTATGTCGTTTAATCGAGCATGAATATCGGCAAGTTTATAAGGGTCAACTTCGGTTTCTAATGTTTCGAGTAGTTCAGCTCGTTCTTTGTCGGCTGCTAGTACAACATCTAATAATGGGGTTGCGCCATCGGGCATGTCTTGGCGTATCATCCCTAATGATTTACGGCTATTAATAGAAATATCGCCGCCATCGGGGTTTAAGTCCCCCGAGATAAGTTTAAACAAAGTAGACTTACCAGCACCATTAGCACCAACCACACCAATTCGCCAGCCATCCATTAGCGATACATTTGCATTTTCGATAATTGGTCGATTAGCAATGCGGTAAGTTAAGTTATTAATTGTAAGCATAAATAAACCTTTTCGTGAAAAACTATAATTCAGACGCTAAACTACTCTAATCCGCCCGAAAGGCAACATGAAACAGCTGCTTTTAGACAAATTTGTTGCAATAAGCACTCACCCCCCTATCTGGAGTATATAACCGCACCAGTAACCATTTGATTAACAATAAGTCTATGCTAATCTTAAAGGTATGATTAATAACGTTTATATAGTCCTAGTAAAGCGAGTCTTTCTTGGCGTTTTTTGCGCTATGCTTTACTGCGGGGCTGTGTATGCAA